>JAJDUG010000019.1 GCA_022826755.1 Acidobacteriota bacterium | reverse complement strand
GGGAAGCAGCACGGTCAAGACACTGTGCTGGTAGACCCTTGTCTTGTCATCGACGAGCAAGGAGTGTGTATAATGCATACAATGAGAAGTGCAGAGATTGTTCGGAGACTGAAGCGGGATGGTTGGGTGTCCCGGAACGTGCGCGGAAGCCATCACCAATTTGTCCATCCTGAAAAGTCTGGAAGGGTCACTGTGAAGCACCCCAGTAAGGAGATCCCCATCGGCACTCTGCGCAACATCTACCGACAAGCCAATTGGAAATGGGAGGACCGCTGAGATGCGATACCCAGTTGTGATCCACAAGGATGTAGATAGTGCTTACGGGGTTAGCGTACCGGATCTGCCGGGCTGCTTTTCGGCGGGAGAAACGCTTGAGGAAGCCGTCGAGGCGGCCCAGGAGGCTATTGCCTGCCACCTGGAGGGACTCCTCATGGATGGAGAACCCATACCTGGCAGGGAATCGCTGGAAACACACCAGGCGAGTGATGATTACAAGTCCGGGATTTGGGCACTCGTCAACGTTGATCTCTCCAAGCTGTCGAGCAAGGCGAAGCGAATCAACATCACGGTGCCCGCCCGCGTTCTGGCGATCGTGGACAAGGCGGCGGCCCGAGAAGGGGAAACACGGTCAGGCCTGCTCGCTCGCGCTGCGCTCAGCTACGTAGAACGTCTTACCAGGGAGCAATAGGTGCATGTTATTTGTCCGGGGATGTCAATAGGGGACGTTGTTGAATTAGTGGAATTATTCTGTCCGGCGATTCCGTAAGCTCTTGGCAATTGCGGAGAGCGAGACTCCTAGCTCGCGAGGAATTTCCGCCAAGGAAAGCCCGAATTCTTCCAGTAACCGTCGTGCCAGCAACGCTCGAATCTCTGACACCTGCCTCAGCCGACTGCCCGCCCGAAGTTCCCGTGCGCTGACACCAGCCTGCTGACAGACCTGCTCTATTACCTCAAACATATTGAATTAAGGCAATATTGTTGTATACTTCACTTAGGAAACATTTATGTTGTACAACAAAGTAGATATATAAATGAGCGCCATTCCTGAATTCTACACCGGGGCTCCCGTCGACCCGGTGGACTTGCGATTTCGCGACGAGTTTCTCGCGGAACTTTGGGAAACACTGCGCACCAGGCACCTGGTGCTCACGGCGGCCCGACGAACCGGGAAAACCAGTGTCATGGATCACTTGCGTGACCATCCCAGGAACGGTTTCTCGACGGTTTTGATCAACGTCCAGGACTTGACCCATCCAGCCGATTTCTTCCAGGGACTGCTCGACGCGTTCCATGATGCGCATCCGGATATCGTACGGGACCAGCTTGCCGCAGGCTGGAAACTCGTGGGTGGCGCATTGGGAAAGGTCGGGGAGATCGGTATCGGTGGCTTCAAGCTCGCACTGCGCCAAAGTGATCCCGATTGGCGCGAGAACTGGCGGCAGCACGGCGACAGGTTTCTCAAACAGGCTCGCAAAACCGGCGTACCGATTCTATTCATCGTCGACGAATTGCCTGACATGCTGCTCAACTTGTCCCGGAAGGATGAAGCGTTGCTGCGCGAGTTTCTCGCCTGGTTTCGAACCCAGCGATTGAATCCAGCACCCGCAAGAGATTCGATCCGTTGGTTGGTTGGCGGCTCAGTCAATCTCGCTGGCTCACTTGACATGCTCGGACAGGTGGATCTCATCAACGACCTGGAAGACATCCCGCTGCCTCCACTCACTGACAGTAACGTTGGGGCTTTTGTGACGGAAATGTTGAGCGGGCGAGACGTCCCATACCAAGAGGATGTTCCACAGCGGGTCGTCACTCGCCTGGGACGTCCCATTCCGCTCTTCATGCAGATGGCGACCCAGGATCTCTACAGATTATGGAAAAGGGAGCAACGTGAAATCGTCGCGTCGGATGTCGATGCCATCTTCGATTCGTTGATTATCAGTCCCGGTGCGCGCACGCGGTTGCAACACTACTATTCTCGAATCAGACAATACTATGCGGACCCCAAACGCTCGATTGCCTATGCCTTGTTGGGGCAAATCAGCGTGTGCCAATCCGGGCTGGGCCGTGCAGCTCTGTTGCAAGAAACAGACCGCGTGTTGGTGGGCAGCGGCATTGAACTCCCGTCCCATGAGCGCAGACAACTGTTCAACCAAGTATTGCTCGACCTGGAGAACGATTTCTACGTCATCGAAGTCGAAGAGGGAATCTATGACTTTGCCAGCGGTGTGCTGAAATCGTGGTGGCGGAAATACTATGCCTGAGCCGACCATCAACCCAAAGATCGGACTGTATCGTTCAGGAGTAACCAGTCCCGAGCGCCTGCGCCACACCAGCGTTGCGCAGGAACATGTCCTCGACAATTCCGTTGAATCCTTGCGTGGTTCCGTTGGAAGGAAATCGAAACAGCATCTTCTGTTTATCGGGCCGCGCGGAATCGGAAAGACCCATCTGCTCGACTGCATTGAAGACGTCGTTCAATCGGATGATGCGCTCAGTGCGAGTTATGTAGTTGTTCGGTTTCCGGAGGAATCGAACCGGACACTGTCCTTCGCCGATTTTCTGATCGGTCTTTGCGAGATCCTGAAAGATACCGTCGATGAAGAGCCACTATGGGCGGAGTTGTTCTCCAAGGTGCAGACCGACGAAGACGACGCTCGGGTAGTCGACACCCTGGCGCCCGCAATCCGCCAACAGAATCGCCAGCGTAACCGCACACTGCTAATCATGCTCGAGAACCTGGGCGAAATATTTACGCGGCAAATTCGCGACAAAAACGAACTCGCCTCGTTGCGCAAGTTCTTCATGGCCGACAGCGGCTGCCTGCTGTTGGCCACCTCGCCGCTGCATTTCGACGCCATCACCGATGTCGGACAGCCGTTTTACGATTTCTTCGACGTTCAGATTCTCGAGAACCTGAGTTTTGAGGAAACCGTTGAAGTAATCCGGCGCAACCTCGAATGGGAAAGGCGCGACGACATCCTCGCAACCTTTGCGGACATGCGTTCTCGCTTGCAGGCGCTTTACCGGATGACGGGCGGTAACCCTCGATTGATAATGATGCTCTACGAGTTGATCGCCCACGAGTCGATCACCAAGGTTCAGGATCAGTTCCACCTGCTGCTCGACCGGATATCGCCTCTCTATCAGGATCGGCTCAACGATCTGCCTCCCGGCCAACGCGCGCTTCTGGAATGCTTGGCGAGCATGCGCGACCAGGAAAAGACACCGGCCGCCATTGCCGCGCGAATGCGCATGAGCCAGCAGGAAACTTCGTCGCTGCTCAAGCGTCTCTCCGATGCCCACTACCTGAGCGCCAGCCGGCACCCACAAGACAAGCGCTCGCGCCTTTACACGATTCGTGAAGGATTCTTTGATATCTGGCTCGCGATGAATCTATCCCGCGGCGCGCGCAAACGCCTGCAGTTTTTGCTTGAATTCTTCAACCTCTTCTACCCAAGCATCGATGCCCGCGATGAGAAGCGCCGCCTGTTGCGCGAGAAACTTGTCGAAGAAGGCAGTGTCGATGCGGAAAAGACTCTCGATTACCTGAGTGAGGTCGGTGACGAAAGCGAGAGAGCGACCGCGAAGTTCGACATGGCGAGGATCTTTGCCCGCCGTGGAGATGCCGAGCAAATGGCGAGCTACGTGCGCGAAGCTGCGCCGCTGGCTGGCGATGGGGTGAGTCAATCGATTGCCCGCATTATTACGAATAATCGATCCGCCCCCGACTATCTTGCCGAAGTCGAGGAAATGATTGCCTGTTGGGAAATGCACCGAAGCGGTGAGTTTGAGAATTTCGCCAATCGGCTCATGGAGATGGGAGAGGGATTGACCCTGCGCACGTTTTCCGAGACCAGGCTGGACTTTCTGCGCGATACGCTGGAGAGCATAGACGATTCGGAAAAACGCATCTTGCAGCGCCTGAAAATTGCGACAGAACTGATGGCTCTCGCACGATGGGATGATTGTGAAACCCAGCAACGCAAAGCTCTCGCTGAGGCAAAGGGCCACGCCAACGCGAAGCTTGTCGCAGCGGCTTTGAACGACTTGGCGCAGCTGCTGAAGGCCACCAACCGGATGGGAGAGGCGGAACCGCTGATGCGGCGAGCGCTGGAGATCAGCAAGGCTTCCTTCGGAGAGCACCACCCGACCGTGGCGATTCGCTTGAACAACCTGGCGGTGCTGTTGCAGGCCACCAACCGGATGGGAGAGGCGGAACCGCTGATGCGGCGAGCGCTGGAGATCGACAAGGCTTCTTTCGGCAGGCACCACCCGACGGTGGCGATAGATTTGAACAACCTGGCGCTGCTACTGCAGGCCACCAACCGGAAGGGGGAGGCGGAACCGCTGATGCGGCGAGCGCTGGAGATCGACGAGGCTTCCTTCGGTGGGGACCACCCGACGGTGGCGGTTCGTTTGAACAACCTGGCGCTGCTACTGCAGGCCACCAACCGGAAGGGGGAGGCGGAACTGTTGATGCGGCGAGCGCTGGAGATCAACGAGGCTTCCTTCGGTGGGCACTAGCCTTTGCCCAGGATAGGTCCAGCGCAAAAGTGAGAAATTGAACGACAGGTTCTTGGGGCAAGTATTGAGGCAACCATGTTCTCTAAATTGGCCACAATCTATTCTATTTCAATAACCTATTCCGAACGCGCTGGTAGAGAGCTTCAAAAGCAAGTTCCGGGACGCATGCCTGAATGAACACTGGTTTCTGGGTCTCGCCGATGCCCGGCGCACCATCCAGGCCTTGCGGGTCCACTACAATACGGTCCGCCCGCACAGCTCGCTGGGGTTCCTTACGCCGGAGCAATTTCGAGCCGCGGGCGGCAGCGGCTGCGGAAAAGCCGGCCCCTGCGGGGCCTTGGAAAATTCTTCGAGTTTCCCACTTTCCCACAGCCTCGACGACGGCGATAATTGATCCAATTCCTCACTCTGGGGGTGGACCTAAATTTGGGGGGAGGTCGCCGCTCCACTACTGTGGTGCTGTGTTGCGCTTTTCGAGGGGCAGGGCACAGGCCACTTCGAGGTGTACGGTTGCGTCGGCGAGATCTGGACCAAGTGGAGTGTGATGTGGTGCGGTGATGGTTGTGCAGGCCGCGCGGCTGGGTGAAGTGTTCGGGTGTTCCTCGAAATGCGCCGGCCAGCGCCTCATCCCGGGCCTCGAGCCAGCAATGCGCGCTTGACCGCTTCCGGCTCCCTTTCGATCACACGCAGAAGAGTTGCGGCTGGGCCGCTGACTCGGCGCGTTCCCTGCTCCCATTTGCGGTAACCAGAAAGGCTCATACCCATCAATGGCGCCATCTGCGCCTGTGTGAGGTTTGCATGCTCTCGAACCTCGCGCGGGGTCACGGGCGAATGGAGGATGGCCGGGCCCTCTCCCTTTGCGTGAGCGAGGGCTTCATTGAGGGACTGGATCAGATCTTTGCCAAATGTGCTCATTTCCCCTCATCTCCCTTTTCGAGCGGCCTTGAGTGCGGCTGCGATCTTTGCAACTGTGCGCCTTTCATCTGGTGTCATGTCGGCTTTCGCAGTTTTCGCATAGGCGAGCAGCGCGTAGACTGGCATGGTTTCGTCCAGATAGTAGTAGATCACCCGCGCACCCCCGCGCTGGCCCCGTCCTAAAGCTGCGAAGCGCAGCTTACGGACGCCACCCGTGCCCGGAATTTCGTCGCCGGCCAGAGGATTTTCCGCGAGGAAGGCGATCAGTTCCCGCTTTTCATCTTCACTGAACAGCTTGTCAGCCTGACGAGAGAATGTCGGCGTCTCAGCCACTGTCTGCATTAATAGTATTATACCCCAATGGGGTAGTCCAGGAAAGCCCCAATATGGACTGTTGCATTCGCGCTTGCCGCGCATCGACCTTATGGATGGAGCCAGGGTGGCCTCTAACTCTCCCAAAAAACCAACCGGAGACCTAACGACATTGGTGGGGAAATCTCATCCAGACATAGAAGCAGCGGATGTGCTACTAACGGCGATAGGCTCAGCCGCCTGCCTGGCTCCAACCGAGCCGTGGTTTAGAGCGCCAAGCAGCGAGACGATATGGCACCTTATTAGGTCCACCCCCAGAGTGAGGAATTGAACCAGTTGCAGATCATATTCCTGGGGCAAGTGTTGGGGCAACTTTGGAATTTGATTGATTATAACCTATTCTATTTAAACATATTACGATGGGAATTCGGTTGTCGCCGCCTCCACCATTCTTCCCGACACGACGCTCTTTCCTTTCGGGTGCCTTTTTCCGTGACGCTACAATTCTCTTTCGGGTATTTTTTTTGAGGCGACTTGCCTGGTGGATTTCTTTCCACAATCCGAATAGGATCTCAAGTACAACCGTAAGGTAGTCGCGTGATCATATTCGTAATCGCCCTCAGCCTGCTCGGCGCCCCCGGGGAAGCCGGTCAGGACCATATCGACTTCTTTGAGGAGAAGATTCGTCCCGTGCTGGCGGAGCGCTGCTATCAGTGTCACTCGGCGGAGGCCGCCCGCAGGGGAATGCTGATGGGGAAGCTGCAGCTCGACACCCGGATGGGTGTCCAGCGTGGAGGGTCGCGGGGCTCCGTCGTCGTGGCGGGGCGACCCGATCAGTCGATGCTGATCGAGGCCCTCGAGTACACCAACCCCAACCTGCAGATGCCGCCCGGCGGCAAGTTGCCCGACGAGGTCATCGCTGATTTCGTCCAATGGGTGGCCCTCGGTGCGCCCGATCCGAGAGATGCGCAGCCGGTTGATACGGCGAAGATGGATCTCGAATCAGGACGTCTCCACTGGGCCTTCCGCCCCCTGCGTCCTGTCGATCCGCCTCAGGTGTCGGCGGCAAGTCCGGAAGAGTCCACCTGGACGGACTCGCCGATTGATCGTTTCGTCCTCGCCAAGCTGCACGAAAAGCAGTTTCGCCCTGCACAGGAGGCCGATCGGCCGAGGCTGATTCGCCGCGCCTACTTCGACCTGATCGGTTTGCCGCCTGCACCCGACGAAGTCGAGGCGTTCGTTCGAGATTCCTCTGCGGAACCCTTTCGCCAGCTCGTTGACCGGCTGCTCGCCAGCCCGCACTATGGCGAACGGTGGGGACGGCACTGGTTGGATGTGGCTCGGTTTGGCGAGAGCCTTGGAGCACACGAGGGGGACAACGCAATTCGAGAGGACGCCTATCGATACCGCGACGCCGTGATTCGCGCTTTCAATGACGACCTGCCTTACAACGACTTCGTCCGCTACCAGGTTGCCGGCGCTCCGAGAGGTTTACCCGTCGGCCGGCGGGACCTGGGCAGGTTCGTTCAGATTGGAACGAATCTGAGCAAGAACGACAACCCGAACGATCGGAAGTTTCACCGGCTCGACGACATGGTGTCGACGACCGGTCAAGCGTTCCTTGCCCTGACGGTCGGGTGTGCGCGTTGCCACGACCACAAGATCGACCCGATCACGGCCGAAGAGTATTATCAGTTGACGGCTGTATTCTTCGACGAAGTCGAGGTCAAGCCGGATGCAGGCGGCAAGTATGTTGCCCTGGAGGTACCCACACCCCATCTACTGGCCGGCGGTAGTTGGGCGCGCCCCATCAAGCCAGTCAAGCCAGGGTTCCTGCGCGTCTTGATGCGGGACGGTCGTATAGCGAAGGATTGGCGGCCCCTTCCCGAGGCCACCGATGGCCCCGAGCCGCAGCTTGAGGCGTCGAAGCGTCGGATGCTTGCGAGTTGGCTGACCGACGTCGAGCAGGGCGCCGGTGCGTTGCTGGCTCGGGTGATCGTCAATCGTCTCTGGCAACATCATTTCGGGCGCGGCATCGTCAGCACTCCCAATGATTTCGGCAGACTCGGTGCCGAACCCACGCACCCCTCTCTTCTGGATTGGCTCGCTTCCAAGCTGATCCAGGAGGGCTGGCGATTCAAACCGATCCACCGGCTGATGATGAACAGCGCCGTATACAGACAGGCGGCCGGCACCGAGTTGGCCCAGGCCCGGCAAGATGCTTACAACGAGTACCTGTGGCACCGCAGGCCCTTGCGCATGGAGGCTGAAGTCATCCGCGATCACCTGTTGAGCGTCGCCGGCGCTCTGCGCACGAACATGTACGGGCCCAGCACTCCCATTGGCAGCCGCGAGGAACCGTTCAAGGACACGCCGGACACCTGGCGCCGGTCGGTCTACCTCATGTCGCCGCGCTTCAACCTCCATCCGGTCCTCAAGATCTTCGACCTTCCGGACAACACGCAAAGCGTCGGCCTTCGTGATGTCGGCACGACACCGATCAGCACGGCTTTCATGCTGAATGCGCCATTCGTGTGGGAGCAAGCGAAGCGCTTCGCACAACGGGTGCGGGACAGAGTCGGAGGCGCCCCCGGCCGGCAGATCGAGTCGGCATACCGGATTGCTCTTTCTCGGCCGCCGACCGTGGAAGAACGCGAGATCGGCCTGTCGTTTCTCGGTCAACGGCGCGCCGGCTCCTTGGAGGCAAGCAAGGAGCCGGGGTCTTTGGATGCGCAAAGTCCGCTAGTCCAATATTGCCATGCCCTCATGAGCCTGAACGAGTTCATCTATGTTCACTGACGCAGCTTCTGGAACTCGACCGGTTGGCAGGGACCGCCGTGGATTCCTCAAGGAACTGGGCCTGGGTGGCATCGCTCTGGCCAGCCTGCTCGCGGACCAGACGGCCAGCGGTGCGGCGGCTGACCTCAGCGAGCCACTTGCGCCCAGGCAGCCACACTTCGCTCCCAGGGCCAGGAGCGTCATCTTTCTGTTCATGGTCGGTGGCGCAAGTCAACTGGAGACGTTCGATCACAAGCCGCTTCTGAAAGAGTACGCCGGAAGACTGGCGCGGGACATATTCTCCAAAAAAGACTTGGAAGGCCTTAGCCCGGAGAAGACCTACACCCACACGCGCATCGTTCCGCCGGTGTTCTCCTTCAAGCGCTATGGGCAGAGCGGCGCATGGGTCAGCGAGATCTTCCCGAACCTGACCAAGGTGGTCGACGACATCGCATTCATCAATTCGATGCACACCGATTCAGCACTTCACTTCTCCGGCCAGATCCTCATGCACACGGGTTATGCCAGACAGGGCCACCCCAGTCTTGGCTCGTGGGTGACCTACGGTCTGGGGACGGAGAACCGGAACATGCCGGGATTCGTGGTGATGACAGACGGCCGACCGTCCGGCGGGCGCGCGCTTCACCAGGCCGGATTCCTCCCGGGTATCCACCAGGCCACGCTGGCGGACTTCAAGCCCGGACATCCACCGGTGCCGCACATCGAGGCACCGGCATTTCTCAGCCGAGGCCAGCAGCGCGCGCAGTTGGACCTGGTGCGGAAGTTGAATCGCCTCCATCGCGGTATTTATCGCACCCAGCCCGAGCTCGACGCGCGCATCGCCGCATTCGAGACGGCCTTTCGCATGCAGATGGAAGCGCCGGAGATCTTCGATATCCGGAGCGAGCCGGACTCGGTGAAGGCGCTATATGGCGACACCGACTTCGGGAGGAAGTGCCTGACGGCGAGACGGATGGTGGAGAGCGGCGTCCGTTTCGTGGAGATTCTCGACGGCGCCCAGGGGCGGCGATGGGACGCGCACGGCAACCGCGGCGGGCTCATCAACAACCACCGCACCAACGCGGCGCGCACCGATCGCGGGATCACCGCCCTCATCATGGACCTGAAGTCGCGCGGTTTGCTGGACGAGACTCTCGTCGTCTGGGCCACTGAGTTCGGTCGTACGCCGATGGAGGAGGCTCGCAAGGAGGAATCCCTCGGTCGCGGCCATCACCACTACGGCTTCTCCATGTGGATGGCGGGCGGCGGCGTCAAGCCGGGGATCACGCACGGCGCGACCGACGAGCTCGGCATGCACGCTGTCAAGGGTCGCGTCTCGCATCACGATCTTCACGCCACCATCCTCCACCTGTTGGGCCTGGATCACAAGCAGCTCACCTACCGCCACAATAGCCGCGACTTCCGCCTGACCGATGTCTACGGCAACGTCGTGCACGACATCATTGCCTGACAGTGATAAGTAGGGACGTCAATAGGGGACGTTGTTGAATTAGTGGAATTACTCGGTTTGGCGATTCTGTAGACTCTTTGCGATTGCGAAGAGGGAGACTCCTAACTCGCGAGCAACTTCCGCCGCCGTACTATTCAGTCGAGAACAAGAAAACTGGGACTGTTATCCCAGTAATTCAACAACGTCCCCCAATTTTCCCATTTTCGCTCTGGCCGCTACCTCGACGGCAACGTCGAGGCAGCTCGGCCCGGAACTGGCTTTTTCCCGCGGGCTCGGGCTCGGTGAGTTGCCTTCTGACGTTCGGTCAGTCTGGCCAAGGCATTGCGTAGAACCTTCCTGTTTCGCCTGCGGGCCACCTGGAGGGGTGTTTTCCCCTTGTGGTTCCATGCTATCTGGTCCGCCCCCGCCGCCAGCAGCGTCTCGACTACCGTCGGATTGCTGAACTTAGCCGCTAAATGCAAGGGCGTATTTTTCGTCTCATTCCGCACGTTTGGGTCGGCGCCGGCCTTAAGCAGGACTTCGATCACCACCGAATCCCAGTTTTTCCATGCCGCGAAATGTAGGGGCGTGTTTCCCCACATATGCTGTGCATTCGGGTCGGCACCAGCCTTGAGCAGAGTCTCGATGACTGCAGGATTCTTGTTGTAGTGGATCGCCAGAATCAGGGGCGTGCAATGTTTGCAACGCGAGAAAGCAGTACTCCGAGCATCCAAGTCGGCTCCAGCGTTTATGCACGCAGTCACGTTTTCAACTGTTGCTCTCCGAAAGAACGTTTTCGTGGTCCAGTTTCTGCAACCCGGCCCCGGTTGCGCCGCGGTTGCTTTTTGTGCCTGTGGCAACGTGGCCGGCACTGCCTGGCGTTGTGGTTCGATCTCCGACGCTGTGGCAACCGCCCCGTCCCGGTCCACAGACGGCTCCTCCAGCTTCCGCTCGGCTCTTACCAACAGCTCCAGGGCCTCCCGATAGTACTCGTCCTTCCTGCCGGCTGCTGACAAATACCGCTTCGCCGACTCAACAGCGGCCTGCACTGCACCAGCGGCCAAGGCCGTGCGCGCGTAGTGGAAAGAAAATTCCTCCGGCAACGTCAGGTCGTGCTCTTTTTGCAATTCCACGACCCGGTCCATTGCCTCAAGAGCTCGCTTGTAGTCCTGCTCCTCGCTCAGCATTTGGGCCTGCAACAGGTACTTGTCCACCAGCACGTCGGGTGGAAGCTGTGCGGCCGCCGTTATAAATCCCAGCCAGATTCCCAACACAACTCTTCCGATTACTTTCCTGGTCATTCTGATACCCCCTAAATCCGTGAGTCCGGCCGGATAGGTTGCAGGTTCCCGATTCCTGGCCGACCACAACTGGTCGGGAGCGCCGTCAGCGCGATTTTCCTCTCAGAGACGGCAGGTCTCGCGGTGTGTGGGCAAACCGACGTTTTCGGCCAGATCCGCAAAAAATCACTGTTTTATTGTCGTCCGTTTCCGTTCCTCCGGATCTTTCTGGTTGTTCAGGTTCAGCAGGGTGATTGAGTGGGTTGGTGGCCTGGAATAGTAGGGGTCATTCAGGATTCGAGCCTCCCACAACAGGTGCTTGTTGTGCATGAGGGTGTAGACCAGCCAGATCATGAATGGCAGAGACGCTATAAAGACCACAATGAGAAAGACATGGGTCATGACGCTTGGAACGACTCTGCAACTCTCGGATCACCTGCAATTCCACGAACCGAGCGGGGCAGGCGGGACTATCAGGATCTCCTGCATACCCTGAACTCTTGAATGACCTCCTGGGAACAATTCGACCGAATCTGCGCGAAAGAGACTCGCGGAATGCTCCCTGGGATCGCGTTTCTCGACTTCCGATGCCCCGTCGTACTTACCTCCCCCCGAATTCAGGTCTACCCCCAGGGTGAGGAATTGCGCTAGTTGGGGGGCCTGTAGCCATCGGCCACGACTCCCTCGCGGGTCTCGGCAATCACCAGGTCGACCACGGCCTGCAGCGCTTCCTGCTGGGTGTCGCCCTCCAGCCGGCGGAGGCGATAGAGGTCGAGTTGGCGGTCGGCGCCGCTGCCTTCTCGAACGATGGTGAGCAGGTGGCGAAGCTCCCGCTCGCAGCCGAGCTCGCGGGCATCCTCCGCCAGTTCCTCCACCAGCCGCGCGGCGTAGTCTTCGATGTCCACCCGCCCTTCGGCGCTGTTCATGTCGCCGAAGAACGCCAGCACGCCGTAGCGCTGGGCAAGCCAGCGGTTCTCCGCGATAACTTCGGTTGGCGGATCGGGGGGCAGCAGACCTGCGCTGTCGAGGCGCAACAGGCGCCGGACCAGCGAAGCGTAGAGCGCCACGATGCTGGCCACGTCGTCGAGACGCGGGCAAACGTCGCAGATCCGTATCTCCACCGTCGGAAAGTTTTGGGACGGGCGGATGTCCCACCACAGCTCGCTGCCGCTCTGGATGAAACGCATGCGCTGGTAGGTCGCCAAGAGACGTTCATATTCCGCCCGCGACGACAGCGGCCCCGGCAGGCTGGTGCGGGGCAGCACTCCCAGGATGTTCAGGCGGTTGGACTTGAAGCCGGTCTCGCGCCCGCCGTGGAACGGCGAGGATGTTGACAGCGCGTGGAGCAGCGGCAGGTAGGGCCGCATGGCCGTCATGACCCGGATCCGGGAGTCGGGGCCGCCGAAGCCGGCGTGGATGTGCATGCCGCCGATGAGTAGCTGCCGCACGCTCTCCTGAAAGGTGACGACGAATCGCTGGTAGCGTTCCCGCGGCGTGATCAGTTGGGACTTCCATTCGGCAAACGGGTGGGTCGACGCCGCCAGCACCGCCACCCCGTGCTCCCTGGCAGCCTCGATCACCAGGCGGCGGGTTTCCCGCACCGCCTCGCACGCCTCCGTCACCGACCCGCACACCCTGGTGCTGGTCTCGATCTGCGTCCGCAACACCTCGTGGGCGACCGTGTGGGGCCCGCGGTTCCGTTCGCACGCCTCGAAGATGCCCGGGTTCGGATCGGACTCCAGGTCGCGGGTGTCGGGGTCGACCAGGAAGAACTCCTCCTCGACGCCGAGCGTGATGTTGAGATCGGATTCCCCTATTTTCCCTCTCATGCGCCCTTCCAGGGGTCAAGGATGTCTATGCCCGTATTCTCGAAGTCCCGAGTATTGCGGCTTACCACTGCCATGCCGCGCGCCAGAGCGATGGCCGCGATCCGGCAATCGGCTTCCGCGATCGGCCGGCCCAGTTGGCGTCTCGCCGCAGCGATCCTGGCATATGCCCGCGCGGCGCCGCTGTCGAACGGCAGCACGCGGTTCGCGAATCCCGTTTCCAGGACGCGTTCAAGCGCCGCTCCAAGGCCGTCCCGGCGCTTGCCGGTCGGCATGACCGCAAGGCCGAAGCGCAACTCGGCCTCGGTCACTGCCGTTAGAAACAGGCTCGAGGTCGCGTGTTCCCCGACCCAGGATGCGATCACGGGATCGGGGGCCGGGCGCATCAGCTCGGACACCACGTTGGTATCGAGAACGAACATTGGCGAGCCTCAACTGAAATCAGGCGGCTCGCGCATCGGTTGGCGCGGCGGTAGTTCCAGCTCCACCCCGCCGAAAGGCTGGAAGCATTCGCGGATGAAACTGGCCAGGTTCTCGGGTTCGGCTTCCCGGCCGACCGCCTCGCGCAGGATGATCCGCGCCTCCTCTTCCATCGAGCGACCGTTGGAGGATGCGCGAACCCGAAGCCGGGTCTTCACGTCGTCGTCGAGATGGCGGATCGTGATGCTTGCCATTGTCACACCTCCGTCTTCGGAGCAAGCTTACCCGACGATTGCGTTGCAATCAAGGGTGTCTCCCGGAAGTCAACTCAATTGGCAAGGCTTCCTGAGTCTCGGTTCAATCCGGGAACTTTGTCAGGGACTGTGGTGTCCAAACCGGGGAAGGGCAGAGCTCTCGACTTCCGCTGAAGGAAGTCGGATGGATCTGCCGGCAAGGACTTGAACAGGAGGCTGACCATGTTCGACCGGTTTATCGATTCGAGGGAGGCCGGCGTAGCGGCGAAGAAATCAATCACGCTGATCGTTTCGCTTACCATTCATGTCGTTCTGATTGTGTCCGCAATCATCCTGCCGTTGCTCTTTCCCGACGCCGTGTCGGGGTCGATTCAGCGGTTGAATTTTCTGGTGGCGCCTCCCAGTCCCCCTGCGCCTCCTCCCGCGCCCCCGCCGGAGGCAACAGCCGGGAGAATCCCGAGGACGGTTGTTGACAATGCCTTTCAGGCTCCGGTGGAAGTCCCCAGGGAGATCCTCATGGGCATGGATGAAGCTCTTCCGCTCGACTCGCTCATCGCCGGAATTCCCGGGGGTGTTCCAGGCGGAATTCCCGGGGGTGTTCCCGATGGCGTCATTGACGGTGTCATCCGGGGGGCTCCGGCTTCAATGGATCCTCTTCCGCCCCCGCCGGTACCTGCGCGGGTCAAACCCCCTCAACCCGTGCGCGTGGGTGGACGCGTGCAGCGCGCCAGGCTCATTCGACAGGTGCGTCCCCGTTACCCGGTGTTGGCCGTTCAGGCCCGCATCCAGGGAACGGTGATTCTGGAAGCGATAATCAGCGAGCTGGGTTCGGTGGAAGATCTGCGGGTAATCGAGGGTCATCCCTTGTTGATCAGACGCGCTCTGGAAGCTGTCAGACAGTGGCGCTATGAGCCCACCGTGCTCAATGGAGTGCCGGTTCGAGTGGTTACCCGCATTACCGTGAGGTTCAACCTGGCTTGAGGGCAGTATCGCTGGGAGGGAGCCCGGATTCACACTGCCCAAACCATGAATTTCACCGAGCGCGCCTCCCGAACCGCTTCGGGTTTCACTCCGCTGCGATATGATGGATTCGTTCATTTCATGAAGGTTTCGTCGGCATCGAGAGTCTTCCGGGGTTCGAATGCGGGTTGCTGTGTGCGGAGAGACGGAGAATCGAATGAAATTGAGAATCTTTCTTGTCATATGGCTGCTGGTGGCCGGAATGGTCGCTTGTTCCACATCGGAGGAAACGAGTTCTACCGGTGAGAAGCGGGTGACGGCTAACGAACCCCGGCATGTCAAGGTCTACTTCGAGAAGGGCATGTTCGGCGGGTGGCCGGCCAATCATGGCATCTGGAGCTGGGGGGACGAGATCCTGGTCGGTTTCGGGATGGGGTACTACAAGGACCAGGGGCTGAACCACCACATCGATCGCGAGAGGCCGGAGATTCCGATGTTGGCCCGCAGCCTTGACGGAGGGGAGACCTGGTCGATCGAGGACCCGGGAGCCAAGGGGTACCTGCTGACGGAGGGCGGCTATCTTCACGGCGTCACCCGCCCGGGTGTCACCATCCCGCCGCTGAGAGAAAGCGAGGGTGGCATCGATTTCACACACCCCGATTTCGCCCTGACCGTTCGCACCAACAGCATTCACGCGGGAATCGGCCGCGTTTTCCACTCCCATGACAGAGGCCGCACCTGGGAGGGCCCGTTTCGCCTGCCGAGCTTCGACTCGCCCGGCATTGCCCCCCGCACGGACTACATCATCGACGACAAGGAGACCTGCACGCTCTTCATCACGGCGGCAAAGGCCAACGGAAGGGAGGGAAGACCCCTTTGCGTCCGGACCTCCGACTCCGGCAAAACCTGGAATTTCGTTTCCTGGATCGGTCCGGAGCCCGAAGGGTTCTCCATCATGCCGGCCTCGCTTCGGCTTTCCGATACGGACATTCTCGTGACCGTTCGAATGCGCGAGACCACCCGGAGGTGGATCGGGACCTACCTGTCAAGCGACAACGGCGCCAGTTGGGAGTACCTGAACGAGGCGGTGCCGGACGCGGGGGTAGGGAATCCACCCGCCATGATCGAACTGCAGGACGGACGGATCTGCCTGCTCTATGGCTACCGGGCCGAACCCTACAGCATTCGCGCCGTGCTCAGCGGCGACAGGGGCAGAACCTGGAGCGACCCCATCACGCTTCGCGACGACGGCGCCAGCCGCGACATCGGTTACGTGAGGGCCATCCAGAGGCCGGACGGCAAAGTGGTTGCCGTGTACTACTTCACTGACGAGGCCTCCGGCCCGGAACGCTACATCGGGGCCACCATCTGGAGTCCGCCAACGCCGTGGCCGGCGCCAATATGAAGACGCATACTTTCTGGATTGCGCCGTGCGCTACAGCGCTCCCCTGCTGACGTTGGACCGACCACTGAGGCGTGCTGCAGAACGACTTGACATCAAGCTCGTAGAACTGGAGGCGTAAGGTGGAAATCTATTCATACTCGGAATCCATACGACATTCACCTGCTGAGCGGTCTGAAGTTCAGCGTCAACAAGGTGTTGTCGTCCTTTTTGATTTCCAGAGACGGCGTGGCCAGGGAGGATTGATCCAGCAGGACTGTCGAGCCGAAACAGGTATCGTCGAAAAAGGGATCGTCTTCCATCAGGACCACCTGGAGTTCGTCGTCCGGGTAGACACGCATGGAGCCAGGCTCGTTCGCGCTGGAGCGCAGTTCAATCCGGCGAAGCAGCCGTCGCCGCTGGGTTTGCAGTTCCTTCATTCGGGCCATCACCGAAGCATCGGCCGTCGAAACGGGCTCTCTGGCCAGGAGTGACCTGATCTCTCGATCTTCGTCGCGGGTGCGCTCGGTTGGCTTTGTGCTTCGCAACCTCTCCAACGACTTCGATTCAGCCTCCGAAAGAGGAGCGCTCTTGCTGTTGAAGTCCTGCTTCCGCAACGAATCCACTCGCCGTTCGGCATTCCGCCAGGAAGTTCTGCCTGTAATCTGTTGAGCTTCGCGTTCAATATCGTCGATCCGGTCCTGCAGGTCCAGGTCCAGACGCTTCACCACGACATACAACTCCTCTGACCCGAATTCATCGTTGTTGCAAAGCCCGAATGCGCCGTGAATGGTCACGGTCAATCGGTAGGCGTCGGCCCGCGGCAGCTTTGCAGGCGGGGGTTTCGATTGGGCTGCGGTCCGCTCTTCGGGCCGAGGTGGCGATTGCTCTCCCGAATCGTCTGGGGATCGGTCCTGCGGCTGCTCCTGGGACTGAACGGTCGGCTGCTTCTTCGGCTCGGCTCCGGACTGATCTGTCGAAGGCCCAGGCGGCTGTTCCTCCGCCTCGGTTGTCGACTGGGCTGAGGACTGCTCTGAGGACGCTTCCCGGGTCCGAGTTGCCGACTCCTCTTCCGGCGAGGCCGGCGACTGCTTCTGGGACTGCACTGGGGTCTGCTTTGCCGACCGAGCTTCCGGCTGATCCTCCGACTGAGCTTGTGCATCGATCCCTGAGTTCATCAGCAGCAGGACTGTAATCGCTCCCCACCGCTTGAGGACCACTGGCGACACGATTTCCTCTCTGATTCTCCTATCGGATCCGGACATGCGACTGTATGTGCTTGGCATCCTCCGCCAACTTCGGATCCATTCTCTCACACGCCCGGCAATGAACCAAGAGCGCGGGAAGGGACTATCCGGCCACCGGACAAGGGTGATTCCCGACGGACCAATCCGTTTCAGGACCTACGAGAATGACAAGGTAGTGGATACCATCTCGAAACAGGAGAGTGCCAAGCGAACAGCGCCACCTGGCGCCCTTGCCCAACCCGCGAAAATTAGTGAACAATCAGTGAAATTACAGTTGCGGGGGCTCCTTTGTCCCGGTAGACTAACCGCACCATGAAAATAAAGATCCTTTCCATCCTGATTTGTCTGGGGGCCATCCTCGTTTCACCGGCTTTGGCCTCCCGCGATTCGTGCGAGGACCGCACCATCGTGGCCGGCGCCGTGCGAACCACCGAGGACGTCCCGGCCTTTGTGCAGTGCGCCTACGAGTTCGTCGAGGAAGTGGGTTTCGAGGAGGCCCGCAGGGCCTTCAACGAGGACGAGCGCTGGAAAAGCGGCCCCACCTATGTTTTCGTCGACGAGATGACGGACGTGCCCGGGGCCTCCCGTGCCATCGTCTTCCCGCCTGATCCCTCGCTGGAGGGGGTCCCCTGGGGACCCCTGGTGGACGACTTCGGCTCCGACCTGATCCTGGAGTTTGTTCGCGTGGCCAACAACTTCGGCGAGGGCTGGGTCTACTATTCCTTCACCAATCCCGCCACCGGCAGAGCCGAGCCCAAGGCCTCCTACTTCAAGGCCATCGACTGGAACGGGGTGTCCGCTGCCATTGGGGCGGGTATCTATCGGCGTGACCTGCCCGGCAGTTGCCGGAGCGACGAGGTCAATGCCGCCATGCTCGAGTCCCATCCCTCCGAGGCGCGGCTGCAGGAGTTGGTCCGCTGCGCCGCCATGGAGCTGGATTCCATGGGGTATTTCGCCACGGTCAGCCTGGCCAACGATCCCCGCTGGAAGCGCGGCTCCATCTACCTGTTCGGCCTGGACACCTACGGCTATACCCTGTTTACGGGCTCGCCCGCGAACCCCTTGATCGGCTCCGAGTTGTCCTCCGACTACATCGACAATTTCGCCGGCCGCAATATCCTGGGGGTTGCCGATGCCTTCGGGGAGAGCTTCCTCTACTACTGGAACCGGAATCCGGGCACCAACCAGTGGCAGCGCAAGGTGACCTTCGTCAAGAGGGTAACCTCCTTCGGGGTCCCGGTGCTGATCGGTGCCGGCTATTACCTGGAGTCTCCCGCGCCGAGCATGAACGGGGCGCAATCGGGGAACTGAATCGCACGCCGCAGCCGGGCGGGTCCGCGAAACGGAGGTGCTCCGGGTGGCGGACCGGCCGGGGTGCGGCGCCTCCTCCTTCCCACTCTCCCCGGAACGAATTCGAATCATCCTTCGTCGGCGCTCCTGCGGCAGTTGCAGCCCTCCGTCCATAACCGGGACGTCGGGGTCCCCTCATGAACGCAGGATCTCGTCGGAAGTAAACTCCCGGTCAAGGGTGGCGCCTCCGGCCGATAGCTCCACGACCCGGGTTACATCGACCGGTTCGTTTTCCGGCAACGGTCGCTCGCCCTTTTTCTTGCCCAGTTGGGCCACGCTTGCCAGCTTCTTGAGCTTCCTGGCGCCATCGACGGCGGCAACGTCTTCCCCATACCATTCGAACCAGGGAAGTCCAGCCTCGGTGTAGTGCCTGGCCGAAGGTGGGAGAGTCGGCGGCCGCTCACCGGTGATGGCCATCCATTGGGTGGAATTGGAGATGGTGACGAAACAGCGCCTGGAGTGCTTCCGGTCCCAGGCGTCCGGACCGTAGGGGTCGTCATGGATTTCCTGTCTCATCCTCCCGCCGGGGGCCAGGCCCATGGCCTCCGGAGCCGCGCAATAGACAACGTTTGTCACCTCGGGGGAGATGTCCATCCCGACGGCGGCCCGAGCCATCAACTGCTTGTAACGCTTGCGCTTCATCGGATAGACCACAATCTGAAGGCCGCCGTGCTGCGCCGCTCCAGTCAACTGTTCCTCGACCGTGTAGCCTTTGCCCAGGGGCATGGCCACGAACTGGCGGATGACTCCCTTTTCCACGCAATAGCCGTCCAGCCAAGGCTGCTCGGGCAGCACCACGTAGTCCTGGGGATCCTCGTTCAGGCGGTTGACCCAGGGGTTGCCGGTAACCGCACAGATCTTGCCGGTCGCGATCTTCACCGCGAAGGGGTAATCGGAATAGTCCCCGAACGAGATCCACATGGCTTCGGCCTGGTGCATGGGCATGATCACGCCGCCCCTGCGGCGCCACTGCTCGGGCAAGCGCCGCGCGAAGTCGTCGATATGCCGCAAGGGGAAGCGGCCCAGGCCCGGTGGCAGGGGATAGTCCCTGTCGTCGTCGGGGATGCGCAGGGTGCGCTGAAACTCGATGGTGCACCGGGCGTTGCGGTGCACTTCGGGGAAGCGGAATTCCAGGCTGTCGTTCTTGAGGGTGATCATCGTCCATGTCTCCTTGTCGGTTCGTCCTCACCATTCGCCGTCCCGCACCTCGCGCACCACGTGGAGGAGCGCGTGGTCGGGTGCTTCCTTCAGTTGGCGGATCAATTCCGCGAACAGCTTGGGCCGCTTGCGGATGATGTTCTGAAGGTCGCCCGAGACCTTCCCGGCCAGGGCCAGGAGCACGTCGGGGTCCTCACCCAGCTCGTGGGCGAGCCTGACCGTGGTGGCCTCCGATGGCGGCGAGACCTCGCCCCGCTCGATCTTGCTCAGGTAGGCCGGCTCGATCCCGATGCGCTGGGCCACTTGGCGCAGGGAAAAGCGCTTGTCCTCCAGGTGGAGGCGCTCTCGGCGGGTTCGAATGCTCTTTCCAAAATGTGTCATGTGTATTAACTAGTACACACTTTGAAATTTGTCAAATTAAAAATTCCCCGAACGTCGAGGCGCCGCCTCCAACCGGCAATCGTGGTACGCTACCGTCTGCAGGAAATCGGAAAGTAACCATCGGCGGCCAGCGCTCGCCGGCTGGCGGTTGGTCCCTCGAGATTCCTCCCATGGCCAGATTCCGACTCGGACCGGGACTGCTGGTATCGGCCGCCTTCATCGGCCCGGGCACCATCGTGACGGCCAGCACGGCCGGGGCCGGCTACGGCGCCGCCCTGCTCTGGGCTATCGTCTTTTCGGTGGCGGCCACCATCGTGCTGCAGGACATGGCGGCCCGGGTGGGCATCGCCGGGGGACAGGGCCTGGCCGAGTCGATCCGGGCCGGCATCGCCTCGCCGCTGCTCAGAGGCGTGGTCATCCTGCTGATCGCGGTGACAATCCTGCTGGGCAACGCCGCCTTCCAGGCCGGCAACCTGCTGGGCGCCTCGCTCGGCTTCAACGCGCTGACCGGGCTGGAGCCGGCTGTTGCAATTCTCTTGCTGGGCGCTGTCGCCGGCGGTCTGTTGCTGACAGGCAAATATCGAACCATCCAGAACGTGCTGGTGGCGCTGGTGGTGGTGATGGGCGTCACCTTTTGCGTCGTCGCCGCCATGACCGCTCCGAGCCTGGGGGAGCTGGCGGCGGGCGCGCTGGTGCCGAGCGTGCCGCCGGGCTCGCTTCTGATCGTGCTGGCTCTGATCGGCACCACGGTGGTCTCCTACAACCTGTTTCTGCACGCGAGCACCGCGCTCGAGCAGTGGCCGGACGCGGGGCGCAAGGACGCCAACGTGAAGGAAGCGCGGCTCGACACCCTCCTCTCGGTAACCCTCGGGGGACTGGTCACCGCTTCGGTGCTGGTCACCGCCATACCCCTGCAGGGCCTGGGGGTGGAGGTGAGCGCCGCCACCGTCGGCCAGCGGCTGGAGCCGGTCCTGGGGCCGGCGGCGCCGGTGCTGTTCGCTGCCGGCCTGTTCGCCGCCGGGCTGACGTCGTCGATCACCGCCCCTCTGGCTGCCGCCTACGCCGTCTCCGGGGCCTTCGGCTGGCCTCCCGACCTGCGGAGCGGCCGGCTGCGGCTGCTGGGCGGGTTCGTGCTGGTTACCGGCGTTTTGTTCGGCGTGTTCGCCGGCGGTTCGCCCTATCGGGTGATCGTCCTGGCGCAGGCGGCCAACGCCCTGTTCCTGCCGGTGGTGCTGGTGCTGCTGCTGGTCATTGCCAACCGGACCGAGATCATGGGCCGCTTCCGCAACACCCGCCTGGCCAACGCGCTCGGCGTTCTGGTGGTGCTGGTGATCGCCGCGCTCTCGGTCGTGCAACTGGCCCGCATTGCGGGACTCGTGGAGTAAGGAGCAACCTCGCAGCGTGAGTATCTCTTCTCCGTTATCAGCCAGCCATAGCCGCGGCAGCGGTTGTTGCAAAAGACCAGGAGGGAACAGTCAATGAACAGTAGCCGGAACCCGGATTCCGCCAATTCTTCCTACACCATGGGTTACAGCGATGAGTTCCTGAAATTTCTCGACCGCCGCAACGCCGAAACCAATGCCGCGCACCTGCTGGTCCGCCTCAAGCCCGGAATGCGCGTTCTCGATCTGGGTTGCGGTCCGGGAACCATCTCTATGGGGTTGGCGAAAGCGGTGGACCCTGGAGAGCTGCACGGCATGGACATGGAAGAGACACAGATCGAGATAGCCCGGGCAGCCGCTACCGCGGGCGGACACCGCAACGCGGTCTTCCGGACAGGCGATGCGACCCGGCTTCCCTATGAAGACACTTCGTTCGATGCGGTCCACTGTCACGCAGTCCTCATGCACGTTCCGGACACCGATGCCGTCCTGGCCGAGGTGAAACGGGTATTGAAATCGGGAGGCCTCATCTCGGCTCGCGAAATGATCGGGTCCTCCTCCTTTGCCGAACCCGCAGTCGAGGCCCTCGCCGACGCCTGGTTGACCTTCTCGAAGCTGCTGGAAGCCAACGGCTCCCATCCGGAGATGGGCAAGGAGCTGCCGAGACGATTTCTCGAGGCCGGGTTCTCGGTGATCCATAGAAGCGCGTCGTTCGAATACTTCGGCACACCCGAGGACGTTGCCTTCTACCACGCCTTTTCCCTCAGTTGGTTCTTCGCCCCCGAAACCGTCGAGGCCGCCATCAAGTACGGGCTGGCAACTCAGGAGAAATTCGCCAACTGGCGCCGCCTGCTGGATCAGTGGAGGGATTCCCCGGGCGCCGTCTCCGCCATCGCCTGGGGAGAGGCCATAGGGCAGAAGCCGTAGGGGTCGCGGGTAGCAGTCCGAGCTTTGTGCAGGGCGACTCCCCCTCAAGGGGGGAGTGATTGGAGCTCCAAGGGAGTGGTATGGGTCAGAGCTTCAGCCGGCAGACGATGCCGACGTCGTCGCAGTACCAGAGGACGCCGTCGCGGATGGTCATTCCGTGGGGCAGGGGGTCATCGTCGGCGAGCTGGATCTTCGCGAGGATCTCGCCGGACTTGGGATCGTGCTTGAAGAAGGCGTTGAGGTTGGTGTCGGTGCACCACAGGGTGTCGCCTTCCCAGCCGATGCCGTGGGGGCGGTTGGCCGCGGAGGGAAAGCGCTGCTCCACCATCCAGCTTTCGGGGTCGATGCGGTAGATCATTCGTGACGGCGGCACCGCCACCCAGAGCTTGCCCTCTCGCCATTCCAGACCGTGCGCCCCGGTTGCGGGTCGGGGCTGGGCGGGGGCGGGCGGTTCGCTCGGTGGCGGCGGGGGAGGGGCCAGCGGGCTCCGGCGGCCGGGGGGATCGGAGGGCATCTTGTAGATCACCCCGGCCCCCGGCGTGAAGTGCTTGGCAAGGGTCTTGCCGCTGGAGGCATCGGCGCGGATGATCTCCCGGCTGTAGGTCGACGCCACCCAGATGGCCTCTCCGTCGAATGTGATTCCGCTGGGGTGGACGGCCTCGGTATCGAAACCCCGCAGCACCTTTCCGTCGCTGTAGCTGACGAGGTGGGCTCGGGCGTCCTCCCCATCGATAATCCACAGACCCTCGTCGGTCGCCTGCAGGCCGTTGGGGTAGGCCCCGGGGCTCTTGAAGACGGTTTCCACGCTGCCGGCCTTGCGCATGGGGATTTTGCCGAGCACGGGGGCCGCGGCCAGCAGCCCCAGGAACTGTCTGCGTTCCATCATGGAATGCGCCTCCTGATGGCGGCCGGGTCGATTGCATGCGCCGGGCGGTCCGCACTTGGAAGGATTCCCTTGGAACTTGCAAGGGTTTCACGTCCCCGGCAGGGAGTCAAGGCCCGCCTGGACCGGGTTGTCGCGTTGCCTGAAACAACCCTTGGGGTCGGGGGAAGGAAAACCGGTTGAGGGGTCATCCGCCAAAGACACAACGGCTCAAAAAAGGATATCCACGAAGGGCGCCGATATTCCCCTTCCGCTTGGTGGAAGAGCCCCCTGCAACGGGAAGTCCGGCGCGCCGTGGGCGGCAGTGGCATTGGCTCACATCCTTTGTGCAGGAATAAGGATGCGGGCGGGACGCCCGCGCTCCCGGGTGGGGCCACCGGCGCAACGTGGCCATGTTCTTTTGCCTGTCTGCCCTCTCCGGAAATTTGATGGGGCGGGGGAGTCGGGTTCGGATTAGAATGCCTGCCTGTCCTTAATCAATCTCGTCCAACCCAGGGAGGATCAGTCAGCATGACCACCATGGCGTTTCACAAGTCGGCGGAATGGAAGCCCGGCCTCCGCTCCTACTTCGAGTATCGGGATCTCGGCATCGTTGCGGCCACCAAGGGCAAGGTTCTGGCCCACTGCATCCGGGCCACCCAATCCTGCAGCGGACCCGGCGGGCGTCACACCCACGACCTCGAGTTCCAGATGAACTACGTGCTGCGGGGCTGGACCCGGGTCGAGTTCGAAGATGTCGGCGAGGTCCGGTTCGAGGCCGGCGACAGTTGGTACCAGCCACCCAAAATCAAGCACGAGGTGCTGGAGTTCTCAGACGACTTTGAAGTGATCGAGATAACCATGCCGGCGGATTTCCCCACCGCGGAAGCGCCGCGCTGATCGATCGTGTGTCCGGGCTTGCCCGCCCGCGCCTCGGATGTTTTCAAGGACAGGACCGATGGGAAGACTGGACGGCAAGGTGGCGGCGGTCACCGGTGGCGCCTCCGGCATCGGGGAAGCCACGGTGCGGCTGTTCGTGGCCGAGGGGGCGCGGGTGGCCTTTGCCGACCGGGATACCGCCCGCGGAAGCGAGGTTGCCCGGGAGATCCGGGCGTCCGGCGGCGAGGTTCTCTTCGTGGAGGCCCGGCTGGACCGTCAGGCCGAGGCTGATGCCTTCATCGGGCGCGCGGTCGAGCGCTTCGGGCGGCTGGATATTCTGGTGAACAATGCCGCCATACGCCTCTACCACACCGTGGAAGATGCCGGCGAGGAAAGCTGGGACACCATCTGGGGCGTCAACGTCAAGGGATACGCCTTCTGCGCCCAGGCCGCCATCCCGGCGCTGCGGAGTTCCGGCAAGGGCAGCATCGTCAACATCGCCTCCAACAGCGCCTTCATCGCCAGCTACCACTCGGTTCAGTACGATACCACCAAGGCGGCGGTCACCGGCCTGACCCGCGCCATGGCCCGGGACCATGCCGAGGACGGCATCCGGGTCAATGCCCTGTGCCCGGGCCCCACCATGACCCCCTTTCACCGGCGGCGCGCCGCCGATGCCGGGAAGAGTTTCGAGGAGTTCAGGGAAGAATTCGGGAGGCCCACCATGCTCGGCCGGCCTGCCGAGCCGGCGGAGATCGCCGCTTGCGCCCTGTTCCTGGCGTCCGACGAGGCCTCCTTCGTCACCGGCGCCTGCCTCGTAGCCGACGGCGGCGAGAGTTCCACGGGCAGCAACCGCGCCTTGAAATCCTCCGGCTAGCCCGCCGCCGCCCGCCCACGTTGACAGTGCCGGAGGGGTCGGGATATGCTGGCGCCCCTTTCATGAACACTTTGAATTAACGGGGGTGGGGATGACTTTACAGCGGATGGCGGTATTGCTGTTGCTGGCGGGCGTGGGACTGGCGCAGTCCTGCCAGGCCGGAGCGCGACAGGACGGAGGGACTCGATATCTTCGCTTCAGCCTGGGCGACCGCGAAGCCTACGGCATCCTGGAGGGGGACCGGGTCCGAGAGCTCAAGGGCGACCTGTTCGGGACCTGGGAAAAGACCGAGACCACTCACCCTCTGGCCGATGTCACGGTCCTGGTGCCCAGCAAAAGCCCCTCCAAGGTGCTGGCGCTGGCGGGCAACTACAAGTCCCACCTCGACGAGGATGCCGAGCCCAGCCCCCATCCGCAGCCGTTCATCAAGCTGCCCTCCTCCCTGCTTCCCCAAGGTGGAGAAATCGTCCAGCCGGCCGACACCGATGCGGTGCACTACGAAGCCGAGGTGGTGGTCGTCATCGGCAAGCGGGCCAGCAAGGTCACGAAGGAGGCCGCTCTCGACCATGTGCTGGGAATCACCTGCGGCAACGACATCAGCGCCCGGACCTGGCAGAAGGGGGACGTGCAGTGGTGGCGGGCCAAGGGCGCCGACACCTTCAGCCCGACAGGTCCCTACATCCTCTCGGGCGTGGACTACGGCAAACTGAAGATGGTGCTCAAGCTGAACGGGGAAGTGCGCCAGCAGGCCCACATCTCCGACATGATTCACGGGATATCCGAAACCGTCAGCTTCATCAGCCGGTACGTGACCCTGGAGCCCGGCGACCTGATCTTCACCGGCACTCCCGGAACCACCAAGGGAATGCAGCCCGGGGACGTGGTTACGGTGGAAATCGACGGAGTCGGGGTCCTGAAGAATCGGGTGGTCGCCGCCAAGCCATAAACCGCGCCCCGGCCGTCAAGGCGGCGGTTGATTTCCTCTCGCCGCTACCGCTTCAGCAACTCCTCCAGCGACAGCTTCTCGAAGGTCAGGTCTGCCTGGCTCCCCTCGTAGACGATTCCGATGTGACGGTCGTCCACCCGGCTGATGCTGGGGTAGCCCCGCCCGCGGCCTTCGTCCAGCAGGATCTGGTATTCCTCCGGCCAGGTCATGCCCTGGTCGAAGCTGAGCTTCAGGGTATGGTGGCGCCGCCCCTCTGTCGAGTTGGGGTTGGCAAAGAGCAGGAGCGTCTTGGCCTCGCCCCCCTCCCGGTAGTCGAACCGGTACAGGCTGCCGTTGCAGTTGGGCTCCACCAGGGCCTTGCGGTTGGTGGGGTGGGGCTCCCAGGTCTGCCCCAGGTCCCGGGTCACGTAGACGGCCCGGTAGGGGTCTTTCTTGTCGTTGCGCATGTTCAGCATGATGGACCTGTCGCCGAGCTGGACCGCCTGGCTTTCGTTGCCGCCGCTGAAGGCGTGGTTGCTCACCGTCCAGGTGGCGCCGTGGTCGCGGCTGTAGGTGATGTTGGCGAACGGATATCCCGTCCGGTCCCGCCCCTGGGTGGGCATGACCAGGGTGCCGTCGGAAAGGGCGATCCCCTGATTGGGCGCCGGGGCGAAGAGCCACCATTCCGGTTGCTTCAGCTTTCGGGTGAGGTTGCGGGGCTCGGTCCAGGAAAGGCCGTCGTCGCGGGAGCGGACCCTCATGACCTGGGCGCTCCTGGCGATGTCGTATCCGGGCTCGGAGCCGTCCTCCACCCACTGGTGCTTGCCGGGCTTGCCCCACATCCACACGGCCCAGACGAAGATCTCTCCGGTCTTGGGATCGACCAGGATGCCCGGGTCGCCGATGCCGTTTTCATGCTGGGGCAGCCCGCCCCATTCCCCCATGTCCATGATCACGCGCTGGGTCCCCCAGGTCCGGCCGCCGTCGGTGCTGCGGCTCAGTCCGACGTCGATGTCTTCCTGCAGGTCGCGCGACTTGCGTCTGCGCATGTCGTAGACGCACAGCAGCGTGCCCTTGGGAGTGGTGGCCAGCGCGGGGATGCGGTAGGTATGCACCCCTTCTTCCATGTGCTTGCGCAGAGCCACCCCGATGCGCTTGCTGACCCGGGGAGTCGCGTCCCTGGGCCTGGCGGTTCCCGCCGAGGTTTCGACCGCGGTGCAGACCGCATCCACCCGGTGCCCCAGGTCGGCGTCGGGCTGCAGCCGAACCGAGAGCCAGAAGAGGTGTTTCCCCGGCGGGAGTTTCCGGTCTCCGCGGAAGACCAGTTCAGGAGCGGGGCCGGCGGGGTCGCCGAAGCGGTTCCCGGTCTGAAGATCCTCCCCGTCGCCCGAATAGAACAACTCGAGCGACTCGATGTCGGTGGGATCGTCGGTGCCGCTCAGCTTGAAAGCGAAGGAAAGGACGCTGAGACCGGGGTCTTTGGCCTCAACCGTCAGCCGCATCAGGGAATTGTGCTCGTTGCGGATCAACACCGGATGCACCCGCTGGGAGGCGGTGACCTCAAGTCCGGCAGGCGCGGAACCTCCACACCCGGCGGCGGCCAAGACCAGGGGCAGGAAGACCGCAGGTGTCATCCTGCGTCGATGGGCCGATTTTGGAAATCCTCTGCCGTAGTTCATTCTCCTCCTCCAAGCCGTTCACGAGTGGGCAACCGCTACACGGATTCTACCGCCATTGTCCTTTTTGTCGAACTTGAGTTCGCACCGGGGAGCGGTTAATCTGGCGGAACCCGGTACTCCGAGTGGCGATCCCGCGCACCTGGCGAGCCGATCATCAACCCCAGGCGCCGCATCGCAGGGAAACTGAGTGGCAGGCGACGGCATAGCCTGCGGGCGGGACGCCCGCGCTCCCGGGGGGCGCCTCCTCCCATCGCTCTTGCTTCTTGAAGGGGCAGGCGCCGACATGCCGGGCCGCAGCCGGTGCCGATGCGGCAGAGCCGTCACGCTTGGTGGCCCTTGGTGGCCCTTCGTGGATCACTCTTTTTTCGTTTGTTTCAGGTAATGTTCGGAACGATGCGGAAGCGAATCCTTCTGTTCGGACTGGTCCTTTTGGTTCAGTGTCAGTTCCGACCTCCGGTCTGGGCTCAGCAATCCGGGCCTCTTCCGGGCACCGCCGAGCTGACCTGGGAGGGCGATCTGTCGGCTCGCATGGTGGCCGGCATCGACCGTTTCCTGATGCGTCGACTGGAGGCGGCCCCTGCTGGACGAGCGGCGTTCTGGAACAGGGATTTCTCCTCCGAGGACGGCTACGCCCGGTCGGTCGAGGCCAACCGGGAGCGCTTCCGCAAGATCATCGGCGTGGTCGACCGCAGGTCCCCGGCCCGGCTGGAGTTTCTCTCGGCCGAGGGAGGGGCGCCCCTGGCCCAAAGCGATTCGGTGACGGTCTGGCGCGTTCGTTGGGACGTCCTACCGGGCCTGTCAGCCGAAGGTCTGCTGGTGCGGCCCAAGAACCAAGTCCCCGTTGCCCGGGTGATTGCCCTGCCGGATGCCGACATTACTCCGCAACAACTGGTGGGCGTGCAGCCGGGAGTTCGCCCCGAGGACAGATTCGCTCTCCGCCTGGCGGAATCCGGCTGCCAGGTGATCGTGCCGGCCATGGTCGACCGCGGCAGCCGGTTCTCGGGCAACCCGGCTCTCAAGCCCGCCGGGCGCGCCATGACCAACATGCCTCACCGGGAGTGGCTCTACCGCATGGCCTACCCCCTGGGGCGCCACCCCATCGGTTACGAAGTTCAGAAGGTGCTGGCCCTGGTGGACTGGCTGGAGTCGAGACCCTCGGAGGGGGGCGGGATTGGCCTGGCCGGCCACGGCGAGGGAGGCCTGATCGCGCTCTATGCCGCTGCCGCGGATACCCGAATCGAGTCCTGCCTGGTGAGCGGCTATTTCTCCGCGCGGGAGCGGATCTGGCGGGAACCGATCTACCGCAACGTCTGGGCTCTGCTGACCGAGTTCGGGGACGCCGAGATCGGGAGCCTGGTGCTGCCGCGCACCCTGGTGGTCGAGCACGCGCGGGTCCCTCGGGTGGAGGGTCCGCCTCCCCCCGCGGAGGGCCGCGTGTCCGTGGCGGCGCCCGGCAGGATCGAGACTCCCCCGGCCGAGGGGGTGATCTCCGAGTTCAACCGGCTCGAGCAATGGGCGGAAGCCCTTCCCGGTGGCGCCGGGCACCGGGTGAAGCTGGTTCCCCCGGACCCGCGGGCGGGAACGGTTCCCGCGGGGTCGCAAGCGGCGCTGCAAGGGTTGTTGAAGCCCCTGGCGGGGAGCGCGGTGGTTACGGCAGGGCCGGGCGCGGCGCCGAAGCGCAGGGGGAGGGGACCCGATGGGGTCGAGCAGCAGCAGCGCCTGGTCCGCGGCATCCAGGGAACGCTTCAGGACCTGCTGCGAGTCTCGGACCGCCTTCGGGACCAGCGCTATCTGAAGCGGGACAGCCACGGATCGGTGGAGGCCTTCACCCGCGAGGCGGCCCGCTGGCGCTCCACCTTCTGGACGGAGGTCCTGGGCAAGATCGAAGACCCCATGGTGGCAACCAACCCGCGTTCACGCCGCTGGCGGGAGACCGGGAAGTGGACGGGGTACGAGGTGGTGCTGGACGTCTGGCCCGACGTCTTCGCCTGGGGCATTCTGCTGGTCCCCAAGGATCTTCAGCCGGGGGAACGCCGCCCGGTGGTGGTGGCTCAGCACGGTCTGGAGGGGCTTCCCGAGCAGGTGGTCCGGACCGACCTGCCTGACTTTCGTTACTACCGGGCCTTTGCTTCCCGCCTGGCCGATGAGGGTTTCATCGTCTTCGCACCCCACAATCCCTACCGGGGAGGCGACCGCTTCCGGGTGCTGCAGCGCAAGGCCAACCCGCTCCAGCTTTCCCTGTTTTCCTTCATCGTGGGCCAGCACCGCCGCATCCTCGACTGGCTGAAGGCCCTGCCCTGGGTGGACGGCGAGCGGATCGGGTTCTATGGCCTCAGCTACGGTGGCAAGACCGCCATGCGAGTGCCGGCGGTTCTGGAGGACTACGCCCTCTCCATCTGTTCCGGGGATTTCAACCAGTGGATCTGGAAGAACGTGAACGTGGAGTGGCCCAACAGCTACATGTTCACCGGGGAGTACGAAATGCCGGAGTTCGACCTGGGCACGAGGTTCAACTACGCCGAGATGGCCTACCTGATCTTCCCCCGTCCCTTCATGGTGGAGCGCGGCCATCGGGACGCCGTGGGACTGGACGAGTGGGTGGCCCACGAATACGCCAAGGTCCGGCGTCTCTACCGGGAACTGGGCCTGGGCAGCCGCACCGAGATCGAATGGTTCGAAGGGGGACACGAGATCCACGGTGACGGTACCTTCCGCTTTCTGCGCAAGCACCTCAACTGGAAACAGCCGCGCTGACAGGGTCGATCCGCCGACTGTCGCTCCATCGACCGGGGGAGAGGTCCCGGGAATCGTCCGGTGCGGCGCGCGTGGCGGTTGCTGGCCGACTCGCTCTTCCGCATCTGCCCAGAGGTATTTTGATCGGTCGCCAATTTTACGGGTACAATGGTTTCATAACCCAGTCCCGATCAACACCCTGTGGTCCTATACGTTGTTTGACGAGAGGTGTGGAATGAGATCACCCCGCCGAGGCATCCTGTTCCCAACCCTGCTGGTGGCGGCTGCGATGCTGGCCGGCCATCCGGTCCGCGGCGCCACTCCGGTGCTGGATGCCATGAAGGAAGAGCTGCAACGCTCGGTCGAGACGCTCTCGAAACAGCCGACGCCGCTTTACTTTCTCAGCTACGAGATTACCGAAACCCTTCGGGTGTCGTTGGGGGCGTCGTTCGGCCATTTTTCGGGGAGCTCCCAAGGGCGGAGACGCCTGGCCGACATCGACCTGAGGGTGGGCAGCTACGATCTCGACAACACCCATACCATCCGTGGACGCTTCGGTCGCTCTGCCATGCGGTTTGACCTCAGGGGAGTCGAAGTGCCCGTGGACGACGTCCAGGCGCTTCGCAGCATCCTCTGGCGCCAGACGGACAAGAGGTACAAGGAAGCGGTCGAGCGACTGGCAAGGGTCAAGGCCGATGTCAAGATCAAGGTCGAAGAAGAGGACCAGGCGGGAGATTTTACGGCCGAGAAACCGGAGCAACTTGTAGAAGAGTCTATTTCGATGGCGGTGGACCAGGCGTTGTGGAAGGAAAAACTGGAAAGATACACGGCTCCCTTTTCCCGGTTCGGTCACATCTATTCGGTCAGCGCCCGGCTTTCGGCCAACGTGGAGACCCGGTGGTACGTGAACAGCGAGGGGACTCGGATACGGACGTCGCAACCCTATTATCGCCTGTTTATTTCCGCTCTCACCAAGGCCGAAGACGGGATGGAACTGCCGCGGTACGAGTCTTTCTTTTCCTTCACCCCGGAAGGACTTCCCGAGGACGATTCGATCCTGAAGGTGGTTGAGGAGATGGTTCAGGACCTCGAAGCCCTCAGGGTGGCTCCCGTCGTCGACCCCTACACCGGACCTGCCATCCTTTCCGGTCGGGCCAGTGCCGTGTTTTTCCACGAGATACTCGGGCACCGGGTGGAGGGACACCGCCAGAAAGAGGAGGACGACGCCCAGACCTTCAAGAAAATGGTGAACCGGAAGGTGCTGCCGGAGACCTTCTCGGTCGTCTTCGATCCTACGGTGAGGCGCATCGAGTCGATGGACCTGGTCGGCTTCTACCGCTTTGACAACCAGGGCGTGAAGGCGCAGAGGGTCCCTGTCATTGAGAACGGCATCCTGAAAAACTTCCTGATGTCCCGGACTCCGGTCGAGGGGTTTTCCCGTTCGAATGGACACGGCCGCAAACAGGCGGGACTGTCGCCGGTGGCACGCCAGTCCAATCTGTTCGTCGAGGTGAGCAAGCCGCGGTCCAGCGAGGAACTCGAGGGCCTCTTGATCGACCTGGTGAACAGGGCCGGCAAGTCCTTTGGTCTCTTCTTCGAAGACGTCCAGGGGGGATTTACCAGCACGGGAAGGAGCAGACCCAATGCCTTCAACGTCCTGCCGGTCATGGTGTATCGAATCCATTCCGACGGCCGGAAGGAATTGGTGCGTGGCGTGGACCTTATCGGCACCCCCCTGACCACGTTCAGCAAAATCACCGCTGCCGACAATCGCTTGGGAGCCTTTAACGGCATCTGCGGCGCCGAGTCCGGCGGCGTACCCGTAGCCGGGGTCTCACCGGCGGTCCTGGTTTCCCAGATCGAGGTTCAGAAAAAGATGAAATCCCAGGAGCGAGCGCCCATTCTTCCTGCTCCATGGGATTAACCGTAACTTTGGAAAGCGGCGTTCCAGGAGCAATGTCATGAAAGGCATCTGTGTCTGTCTTCTCTCGCTCATCCTTCTGCTGGTGGGATCTGCGATTGAGGCCCAGGAACGCGTCCTCGTGAGGGCAATGAAGGATGAGTTGACACGCACCATGGAGAAGTTGCAGCTCGAAGGCATGCAAAAACCCTATTTCGTCGCCTACTGGGTTCATGAGACGAGGACCATGGGGGTTGCAGCCAGCCTTGGGGGATTGCTCAACCGTGGTGAGAGCTCTGCCAACCGTCTTCTGTCGGTGGAGGTGAGGGTCGGGGACCACAATCTCGACAACACCAGGTTTTTTGACCTGTCCGGGGGGGGACCCGGTTTCGGTTCAATACGTGGCTTGCCGCTCGCCGACGACTACAAGGAGTTGAGAAGGCAGATCTGGCTGGCCACCGACAGTGCCTACAAGCAGGCTCTGGACCAATTCGCCAAGAAGCGCGCAGTGCTTCAAAACAAGACACGCGTCGAGAAGATTCCGGACTTCAGCGTGGAGAATCCCTATCGGTTCACCGACGAGCGCGCGGCTGGACGGCTGCCGGATGCGGGCCGCGTTGAGGAACGGGTGAAGGATCTGTCGGCTGTTTTCAAAGGGATGCCGGACATCTTCAGTTCCAACGTACAGGCCAATCTCCGACTGGGGACGACCTACTACGTCAACAGCGAGGGATCGTCATTTTCCCGGAGATCGCCGGGCGTCTCCGTTCGTGCTCTGGCCGGCACACAGGCGGTCGATGGGACGGAACTGGAGGATTTCGTCGCGGCCTATGGTCGCAGATGGGAGGATCTGCCGGACCGCGAGGAACTGGCGGGACAGGTTCGGGTTATGGCTGAACGCCTGGTTCGACGCCGGAAGGCGGAATTCGTCGGCCGCTATAACGGTCCCATGCTGTTTGAGGGACAGGCTGCGGCGGAGCTTGTGAACCAGGTTCTGGTGCCCAGACTGCTTGCCCTGCCGACTCCGGTCACGGACGGTCCCCGGTTTCTCTCGTTCGGTGGACTCGGAGCCGGGCCAAGCAACCCGTTTCTGGACAAGTTGGGCGCCCGGGTGCTGCCGAGGTTTCTCGGCATCATCGACGATCCGACCGTGGAGACGCATGAACAGGTTCCCCTGTTGGGTGGATACAAGGTGGACAACGAAGGTGTTCCTGCCGGAGAGACGAGGGTAGTGGAACGGGGTATCCTGAAAACCCTGCTGGCGACCCGCAGTCCGGTCTCAGGCGTGTTGAACAGCACTGGGAATCGAAGGGGCGCGGGTCCGGCTCCCTCCAATCTCTTCCTGGTTCCAAGAGGTGGGATGAACCAGGAGGAGTTGAGGGAGGAACTGCTTGCCCTGGTCCAGGAACGGGGACTGGACTTCGGGATCGTGGTGCGCCGTCTCGGGAATCCGCAAATGACGTTGTCACGGGAGCGGCGGTTCCGGTTCATTCTGCCGGAAGAGTCAGGGAGATCGAACGTCGAGCCGGCGACCCTCGCTTTCAAGCTATTCCCGGATGGCCGGGAGGAGTTGATTCGAAAGGCCGAGCTCTTGGGGGTCAGCGAGTCCAGCTTCCGGGAAATCGTGGCTGCCTCGAAAACTCTGACGACCCACCACACAACCTATCGGCCCCAACAGGGCTTCAGCTTGTCTTCATTGTTCTTGCCGAGTTCGGATCCCATGTCATCCACCGTCGTATCACTGGTCGTGCCCCAGCTTCTTTTCGAGGATGTCACTCTTAAGAGACCGTCGGGGGATGTTCCCCATCTGCCTTTGATCGCCCATCCCTGATCGACAAGGTCTGTCCCATGGCCACTAGACGACAATTTCTCAAGGTCGGCGCCGGAGCCGCCGGGATGCTGGCAGCGGCCAAGCCGGGCGCGGCCTCCGGGCGCGAGACTCGGCGCACGACCGGCAAGCCCCGGCTGATCTACAACGACGACGGCAACAGCGTGGTGTTCATCCCCCACCGCTACCCCATGAAGGTGGAGGAGCTCACCGACCTGGTGGATCAGTTCTCGGGCACCCCGGTGGACCGCTACGTCTACTGCCTGGTGCTCCCGCGGGTCTTCCTGCACGACACCAAGGTGGGAGAAAGGGCCTGGGACCTGGCCAAGGGGACCTATTCCAGCGCCTTCGATTTTCGGAGAGGGGAGAACGCCCGCCACCTGGTGGAGCAGGGGAACGACCCGGTGCGGGTGCTGGGCGAGCGGGCCCACCAGCGAGGGCTTCAGTACTTTGTCAGCCAGCGCATGAACGACGCCCACTTCGCCTACTCCAGGGAGGGGCCGGAGAAGAATTTCTGGACCGGGACCTTCTGGCATCAGCATCCGGAACTGCGGATCGGAGGCAATTCAAAGCACTATTCCCGGCATCTCTTCGACTTTTCCCATCCGCAGATCCACGACTTTCACCTGGCCATCATCGAGGAGACCTGCCGGCGCTATGACATCGAGGGCTTCGAGCTCGATTTCCTGAGGCACCCCTTCTACTTCAAGCCGGAGGAAGCCCGCGGCAAGGCTCCCGTCATGACGGGTTTCGTGAGGAAGGTGCGCCGCCGCATGCAGGAAATCGCGCGTGAGAAGGGCCGGGAACTGCAGCTCCAGGTGCTGGTGCCGAGAACTCTGGAGGGGGCGCTCGGGATCGGGCTGGACGTTCGGGCCTGGATCGAGGAGGGCCTGGTGGATTCGGTCGTGCCCAAGCACTACATCCGGTTCAACATGGAGGTTCCGGTGGAGGAGTTCCTGGAGCTGACCTCCGGGACCTCCATCGGGGTGTCGCCCTGCCTGGAGCAGAGGATGGACGTCAGCGACGAGCAGTTCCGGGCGGCGGCCTCCAGGTACTGGCAGGCAGGGGTGGACAGCCTCTACCTCTACAACTTCTTCAACCATCGACCCCACCCTCTCTGCCAGGACGACCGCAGGATCCTGCGGGAGATCGGCGACCCCGAGGGCATCCGGCTGCGGGACAAGCACTACTTCCTGCTGCCCAACGCAAGGCACGACCTGGCCGACGTCCCAAGGCAGATTCCCAGGAAGCTGGATACCCGGGCCGGCGGCCATTCCATATCCCTGATCGTGGGGGATGACCTGCCGGCGGCCGCGGCCTCCGGGCTGGTCAAGGAGGTCAATCTGAAGTTGGGCGTTCCCGGAATCACCCCGGAAAGCGACGAGTGGGAGGTCCATCTGAACGGAGCGCCCATTCCCCGCGGCCAACATCGCTGCCAGGCCGATTCGGTAGCCTTCGGCGAGCGCTGGATCGAGATCGACCTCACCTCGGGTCCCTACCCCCGGCCCGGCAGCAACGAAGTCCGTTTCTTCCTCACCAAACGCAATCCGATGGTCACGGCCACGCTGGAGCTCACCGAAGTCGAACTCTGGGTCCGCTACCATTGACCGCAACAACCCCGGTCGATAGAATCGCCGCCATCATGAACAGCAAAGCATCCCCCAGGCCGGGATCAGTAGGCCGCCGCGAATTTCTGCAGGCAGCGGCCATGGTACCGGGCGCCTCGGTGGCCCTGTCCTCCCTGGAGCCGGCGCCGGGGTTGTCCGCGGCAGGTTCCTCGGACCCGGGGGGAGCGATCTACCTCACCGACCTGGGGCGCTGCCGGCCGGCCGCGGCGCTTTCCCGCAAACCACGCAGAAATCGCTGGAGGCTCCTGGACTACCAGACCGAGCGATTGAAGGGAACCATGCTGGTCGCCGGGCAGAACACGGCGGCCCCTCCGCTGACCTGTCCCCTGGACCGCAAGGGCTGGCACGCCATCTACTTCGGCATCCGATCCTACGGCTACAACGAGGACAACACCCGGCTGCTGGCGCGCTTGAAAACCGACAGCGCCTTCTCCCTGATCTCTCATCGCTCGAATCCGAGCCGAAGGTACCGCATCGACGACGTCTTCTGGAAGGCGGCCGACCTGACGGGCCAGGACATCGTCATGGGGCAATGGACGTCCCAGGTGGTCCCCGATCAGCCCGGCTCGGTGGGTAATCCGTCCCACGGAGCCTGGGTGGCCTATATCAAGCTGGTGCCCTTGTCCGAGGAGGAAGTCCGGCGCTTGAAGGAGGATCGGGATAGTGGGAAGAACCGGCGGCTCTGGGCCCACAACGATGCGTGGAGCTACCACTTCTCCTTTCGACCCGTCAGCGCGGCCGACATCCGCCGTGAGATCGAACCCTTTCGCGACACCGATTTCTCCCGGCTGTACTGGGAAGCCGCCTCCGGGGATCGCTGCAACTATTTCACCCGGATCGGAATGATGCCCTCGGACGACTGGATCGAGGACCCCTACCGGGTCGGGGACCGGCTGGCCGCCGAAAGCTGGCGCACCCTGCGGCGGAAGAACATCGATCCCTTTCGAGTGGCCCTGGAGGCTTGCCACGAGGCCGGCCTGGAGTTTCACGCCGCCTACCGGACGGCCGGGTTTCACTTCCCGGTGCCGCACCGGGAGTGGAACAGTCGCGGGTTCTACGATCGCCATCCCGAGTGGCGGGGGGTGGATCGCCAGGGCCGCGATACTCCTCGCCTCTCCTATGCCTACCCGGAAGTCCGGCGATTCGTGGTCTCCATCCTGCAGGAAGTCGCCGACTATCCCGTCGACGGGGTCTGCCTTCTCTACAATCGGCGCCCGCCGCTGGTGGAGTACGAGCCTCCCGTCGTCGAGGGCTTCCAATCCCGGTACGGACAAGACCCGACCGAACTGGATGCCAAAGATCCCCGGTGGCTTTCCTACCGCGCCACCTTTCTGACCCGGTTCATGCGGGAGGTCCGCCAGGCCATGGATGAGGCGGCCCGGGAGCAGAACCGGAAAAAGCCGATCCAGGTCACCGCCATCGTGATGAGCAGCCGGGAAGAGAACCTCTACTACGCCATGGATGTGGAAGGCTGGGTGCGGGAGGGACTGGTCGATGCCATCATCCCCTACACGTCAGTGCCGCGGCTGGACAGCGGCGCCGATTCCTGGACGGACCCCGGAGATGCTCGGTTCTTTCAGCGGATCACCCGGGGAACCCCCTGCCGGTTGGCGCTCAACCTCATGCCGCGCCAGGTGGATGCGGAGGACTACCGCAAACGGGCTCACGCCCTCTATGAGGCGGGCATCGAGCACCTGTTCTTCTGGGACACCAACTCCCGCAACGACTTCAGCACCTCCTGGAATGCCCTGCGGCGCCTGGGCCGGCGCGAGGAGCTTCAGTCGTGGGTTCGTCGGGGCTCTCCCGGGCTGGAACGCCCCGGCACCACTCTCACCAGGCTCGGGGACTGGGATCTCTCCTACATGACCCCGGGTTGAATGTGCTCAGTCTGCCTTGGCCGGATCTCCGTCTGACGTCGGCGGCCCGGGCGTCCACCCCCACCGCATCAGCCTTCGCCGTTCGACTCGGCAATGGAAACCGTGGGGCAGGGGAGTTCGGTCCTCACTACCGGTCGGGTCGTCAGCCGGCCGGTCGGAACCAGACTGTTCTTTCGAGCCGATCCCGCTCCGCAATCAGCAACTGGTCCGCGACGATTGGTCGCGCCAGGCACGCGCTGAGTATCCAGGTGCTACGGTCTCCGAAGGATCTCACGACCCGTTTCCGGAGTTCGAGGCAATAGAAGTCTTCGATCACTATTGCGGGGTCAGAATACAGGAGGTTGTTGACCTTGAAGTCCTACGGCAAATCAGACGGTTACCGTGCCGTGGCGGTGGAGGCGGCGACAACCGAATATGCCTCATAGGTTATTGAAATAAAACACATTGTGACCAATATAGGGAACATAGTTGCCCCAAAACTTGCCCCAAGAGCCTGTAGTTCTAATCCTCATTGTTGAGCAGGACCTAATTCTGGGTGAAGGCCAACAATAGTTTGGCGGCGACGCTGACACCGGCGTGTGATCCAAGACCCCGACGGGGGTCCAATTGGTCGAAGCAGATCTGCACACTGCTTCCGGCTTGAAGCGCCGGCGCCGCAAGGAGGCAGCGCATGATCGCGATGGACGCTCGCCTCAGATGGGCGCTGGCTCGATCCAAGAAACACCAAAGTCGAGAGGCTGGAATGACAAAACTCTCACTTGGTGTTATAGAATACGAACAGTGACCGGCGTTCGCGGGGTCATAATTGCAGACGTTCAAAACCAAGGCCTTCGCCCGGTTCGCCACTCGGCAAGGAATCGGCGATACCGCGTTGTGCGAGGCTGTCCTGCGCGCACGGAGGGGTTTGGTCGATGCCGATCTCGGCGGTGGCGTCATCAAGCAGCGCGTTGGTCGCAAAGGTGGCGGCCGGTCCGGCGGGTTCCGCACGATCGTGCTGTTTCGCCGGGGCAATCTGGCGTTCTTCGTGTACGGATTCGCAAAGAGCGGCCGGGAGAATCTGCGCCGGGACGAGCTAAAGACGTTCCGGTTGCTGGCCGACGAGTATCTGGCGCTGGACCGGACAGGGCTCTCGGCGGCGCAGGCGGTTGGAGCGATAATCGAGGTGAAATGCGATGACCATGAAATACAAGAGTGAAGCGCTGGCGGCAGCGCATGAGGCGGCGCTAGGACTCGCCGAGGCCGGTCTGATGTCGAAGCGGACCATGCGGACGTTCGACGAGATGTGCCTCACGCCGGTCGAAGAGATGGCGCCGAAGGAGATCCGCGCGCTTCGGCTTCGCGAGAACGCGAGTCAGGCGGTGTTCGCGCGCCATCTCAACGTGACGACCGGGTTGGTGAGCCAGTGGGAGCGCGGCGAGAAGCGGCCGCGCGGCGCATCATTGAAGCTCCTGACGCTGGTAGCGAGGAACGGCCTGGGCGCAGTGGCGTGACAGAGCGCATCATCACTCCCTCGTGCCGCCTCGTGCCTGAACGCCGCAGAGTGTGGGTCCAGCGTGGTATCCCCGTCGAAGTTGGGGGCGAGCAAAAGCGGCACAAATATCGGGAACTGATCGCCGATAATGGGCTTGATGCGGGAGCCATGTCTCTGAATGAAAACTTACAAAAAGCCAAGCGGCAAAAGAACGACGAGTTCTACACGCAGCTATCCGACATCGAGAACGAGCTCCGCTGATCTATAGCCAAAATCAAAAGGCAGTACTGTCCCGTTAAAAGTTAAACAAAAACAACTGGTTAGGGTGAAGTCCTTTTGAAACAGCGACACTTTCTTTCGTAAATGCCTGTATCAAAGGGGTTTTCTCGAAAAGGCCAATGCTGAGGATTTGCAGCATTTCACCCATGCTGCGGTCGATTTTGAGTTCTTTCTTGACGATGGCTACCAACGGGTAGACGCAAACAGCGATCCAGACCTGAGTCTTGACGGCATTGACTGAGGTGCCGTAGAAAGCCTTGATCCTGAGGTATTGTTTGATCCAGCGAAAGAACCGTTCGACCTGCCAACGGCACCTGTAGAGTTGTGCAATCGTCAGGGCAGGCAGCAAGAAGTTGTTGCTGAGGAAGACGAACCGCCGGTCAAGATCGGCAGCGTAATAGCTGATCCGGCGGAAGGGTTGCGGGTAGAGTGTGGCGGTTTTGGGTCCCCGCAATCGAATGGTGTTGTCGCTACGAAGCCCCGTGGACTTGTCCACACTGCGGGAGGTCCGACGGGCAAAATGCAGATTGCGCTTGGCCGGAAAAATGAAGAAGGCCAGGGCTTGAGTGAATCGGTAAAGGCGGGCAAAGTCGGTATAGCCACGGTCCATGACATAGAAGGCACCGGCTTCAATGGGCAGCAGATCCAGGGAGGTCATATCCGACACCTGACCGCTGGTATCGTGCACAAAACAAGGGATATTGCCGCGCAGGTCGATCAGGGTGTGGAGCTTGGCAGCGCTCTTGCGGCATCGAAGGCGTATACGGTTTGTCCCAGCGCCACCCCGAAGGATTCGTTGAGTTACAATCGGCGGGCCCGGGGAATCAGCAACCGGGCCAAATCAGCGTAAATGCGCCAGTCGCGTTTCTCGTTGGCCCGGGCCAGCGTATTGCGAGTGACCCTGCAACGGAATCCAGAGTGATAGAGCTTGTGCTGAATCGCTTGCAGGCAGGTCTCGATGTCGCGAAGACTTTCCCGGTAGGTCAGTTGGGCAAAGGCCATTGACAGAAACTGATCCCGACAGGAAAAGCGACGCACTCAGTGATTGCCTCGGTAGCGACGCACGCAACGGTTAAACTCGTAGGTCGGCAGAAAGTCCATCAGTTGAGAAAACAGTGTCTTTCCGGTATTCATTGCCATCCTCCTTCCAGTTGGAATGAGGATGACCCAACGGTGGCTGAGTTGAAATCGAAAACGATCACAAACCACTGTAACTGTATGTCTCAATGATACTTACACGATTACCTCAAACCGTTAACGGGACAGTACTGATCAAAAGGAGTGAATCCCTTGAGAAAAGCTTTTTGGGTCGCCGCCACTTTAACCAACATATTCTGGATAGCAGACATCCTGCCATCGCTACAGTCCCCATATCAGTTCTACGTCAGACTGAGTTCGATCGTGCTGCTGTCCTGCCTAATCATCCACGAAGTGTATCCGTGGCGCAAAAGATCAGCCTATGACAGGGCCATCAGAGAACAGATACGAAGAGCGAAAAGGATGGAGAAATCCCTCGCTGGCCACAGAATGTTTGGGCAACCTACCTATGACCCTATTCATGGGGTGATGTCTTGGCCTGTCAAGACACCGCTCACATGGCGCCATCAAGCGGTCGATTCAACCCTCTGGTTGTTTAATCGCCGATTGCTTCCCAAGAGGCTTGTAGTGTGGCTATGCCAAAAGCTGGGGGTGGAAGTGGGAGGAAAAGTAGCACCTTCCAACAACAGTGTCTCAAGGAGGCATTACTGTGGATGCAGATCAGAAACTTCGCCTTGGTGCCTTGCTTGTCCAAAAGCGGTCACTGGAAGCTGAAACCAGTAGGATAAAATAGGCCCTTCTTCAGTCAGGAGAAACCTTACACGCTTTTGTGGACCTCAGCGATTTCCATGATGCGGGAGAAGAGGAAGTTTTTGTAGCAGCATCCCATGGTGTGGACGCAGAGAACATCCCACATCTCGTAAAAAGCTACACCGGCAAGCCGTCCTCTAAGGAACCATAGAATTGCATCCCAACGTCGGAAATTTAAGATTTCAACCCCCCCGCTGTGGGTACATCTTGAGCATAGAAGGCCCTCAATGAAACTGCCTAGATGGGTACTTCTTTCTGGAGTTTGGTGATTCGTAGAAGACTTTTTGTCACCCTCGTTGGTTTACTGGCCGTGCTCTCAGGAACTGTGTGGTGGTGCGGTTGGGATTGGCTCCGGATTATGTGGTGGTGGAGTTGGGAATGGCTCGGGGTGGTGTCGGAATCCAGGGAGTCCAAGTCCACGACCCTCCGCAATATTGGTCTCGTGGTTGGCGGTGGCATTGCGATATGGGTCGCATACCGGCGCAGCGTAATATCACAACTCGGCCTTCTGAACGAGCGATACCAGAAAGGTGCCGAGATGCTCGGAAGCGAGGTTCTCTCCGTCCGCTTGGGGGGCATCTATGCACTGCAACGCTTGGCCGATGACGAGCCAGAGCGGTACCACGTCCAAGTCACACATCTGCTCTGCGCATTCGCTAGCCATCCAACCGAGGATGCGGACTACATGGCTGCGTTGGGGGTCACAGCACAGAAACCACACCAGATCCGCGAGGATGTTTTGGCCGCTATGACGGCGATCGGAACCCGTAGCGAAGACAAAATTGAACTTGAGAAGAAAGAGAAATTCTCCTTAACCCTGACCGGTGCGTACCTTGCCGACGCTTACCTGAGCGACGTAAACCTGACCGGCGCAAACCTGCTCAAAGCAAACCTGAACGGTGCCGACCTGTTCAAAGCAAACCTGAACGGTGCCAACCTGACCGACGCGTATCTGACCGGCGCAAACTTGCTCAATGCGACCCTGCTCAAAGCGACTCTCGTCAAAGCAAATCTGCTCAACGCAGACCTGACCAGCGCAGACCTAAGCGGTGCAGACCTGAGCGGCGCAACCTTGACCAACGCAAACCTGACGGGCGCAACCTTGACCAATGCAAACCTGACGGGCGTGACCTTGACCAATGCAACCTTGACCAACGCAGACTTAACGGGCGCAGTACTGACCAACGCGTACCTGCTCCACGCAGACCTGACAGGTGCAAACCTGACAGGTGCAGCACTGAGCGGTGCCGACCTGGCCGGCACGGTCCTCGTTAGGGTTAAAGGTTTCAGCCAAGACCAAACTTGCCTAAAGTAGTAACCGATCCGGAGGCCCATTTGGAATGGAGCGGTGGAGTGCCTGTCAGGTAGCTCTCTGTGGGGCTGTCTGTCGGTGAAATTAGCTCCCGATAAAGTATCTTATCAGCCAGTAATTCACGACTTTGGGGACGGCCCCCAAGCCAGTAGACGGATGAACAGCCAGGCCATCAAGTTCGGGTTGACCCCGAGAAATAGGCCAGCCATTTCGCGGGGATTCGCCTTGAAAACCTGGAATCGTAGGCAAACGTTCATCGAAAATGACAATGACTCACAACGGGTTCGGATCCTGTACCTTGTCGAAAGCGTGTTACGCTTTCGTGGCGTCTCCCTCTGAGACTGTCATACAACACCTTGAGTTCCACTTCCTCGTGTTGGCCCGAGGTGCTGAAGGATTGCTCTATAAGGAAAATAGGTGCTCTCCCCCCTTTCGAAATATACGGCAAAGAGCCCGGAGTAAACTTTTTCGGTTTCCCTTCTACCAGAACCACGTACTTGATGTTGAAGGCCGGGCCAGCGCCGATGTTGTGAAGTTCGACATGACCCGTGCCTGACTTTTGACCGTCTGGGACCTTTTGTTCTGGATATGGGTTGCCTCCCAAGGCATCCGCCGCCGTATCCATATCCCTGCGCTTCCGAACCGAGAGCACCAGACACGGCTTTTCCATTGCTTCGTTTTGTTCCTGAGAGATTTTGTTCTGCTCCTGAGAGGCTTTTCGGAGCTTCCACGTTTCCCGCGCGTACCAGATCAGTCCAGCAAGTATCAAACATTGGATGAGGACTGAGGGTTCTAGCCATCTACCCAACCACTCATACATTGCTGTGCTCCTCGGTTTCTCCAGTGAAAGTACATATCGATAGGTTAATCGCCATAATCCTTGCACCTAACTAATCTGTTCGTCAGACCGCTTCCGTCGTGGACGACCGATCCCGATCATCCCCGCTCTGCAGCAGCGCACCCTTTCGCCCGAGTCTCCGGTGATCCAAATTCGTCCCAATGGCTTCGCCGGCCTTCTCGTACCAGCTTGAACAGCGTCCTTCTGGCGATGTCGAATCCGCTGGCAAACCACTTGTGAGTTTCCTGCGGAGAGGCGTTGCCCGAGAAACTGATCTGCAACATCATCTCCAACTTATTCCGCGTGGACAGTTGAGAATCGTTGGCTCGCTCAGCGACGAATTTCTTGTTCGATTTCTTGTTCGAGGACGGCGCTTTCAACAAAGGTGCCGAGTTGCTGAACAGTCGAGTCATAAATCGAGCGTTGCTGTCCACCGCCCCAGAGAGTGAGGACGAAGGCGGCTTCTTGGGGACCTGCTTGGCTGTGGTCATTCCATCCGAACTGATAGAGGTCCCGGGTGTAAACACGCGCGTAGAGCCGGAAATGCTGCCCCGAGAACTGTCGCCCCCTTCGCTTTGTGAAGTCAGCGCAATGGCGCCTGATGGGGTACCACTTCTTAAGTTCATCTCGCGAATCGTTTTCGCGAATCGTCGATTCCTTCATAGGCCCAAGTAGAGATTTCCAACCCGTGACGGCGAAGTACTGGAGCGAAGTCTGAAGCCGCGAATCAAAATAGTTCTTGCCCCTGAAGGGAGAGACAAGGGGACTCAGGACGGCGGTGAGGCGTGCTTTCCCATATAGCTTGCCGTTGCGAACCAGTTCCGGTGGGATCGGAATATCGTTCCAATAGTATGTGGTACCGGGCTTGAGCTGAGCACGCCAAGCCAATGTCACGCTACCTGGCGCGCAGCTCCATGGCATGTGGCTTTGGTAAGGAGTTCCCCAACCAAGAGCCGGATCGTGTTCGTCAAGCTCAGCGACGTTGAGAAGGAGCGCTTTCACAAGATCGGGCGTAGGATCGCGCAAGGCATCAAAGGTGTGAGCGGCCAGAGAGGAAACCAGCGGTGTTGCGAAGCTGCTTCCGGTGCCGATAACGCCGCCTAGCATTTTGAGCTTGGAGAACCAGGAAACATCTGGCTTCAACATGCCATCCGGTCCCGGCCCACATAGACAGCGGGAACAGTGATGTGTAGGATCACCGCCTTCGTCAGCTTCCCGACCGCCGACAACGATTGCTGCCTCACAGTCAGCCGGCGGGCTTGGCCGCTCGGAATTGTGAGGCCCAACATTGCCCACTGAGATGACCGGAAGGATGTCGCGTTCTCGGGCTATGCGGGTCAGCTCGTGTCCTAAGAAGCTGACCTCGTCATGGTCCAGGCTATGTCCGGCTTGGTTGGCCGATATATTCCAGACACGCGTATCGGGATGGGCACGGGCAATGGCGTCGAGGTAATTAGTCAGTTCATCTTCATTGACGTAGCGGGTGCTGTTCCGATGGGGAATCGCCTGAACTGTTCCAATGCGGCATTCCAGCGGCGGAAGGTTTCGATTGTTGTTCCAGGCGTACGCGTGGACGGCGAGGGAGCTGACACCATTACCGTGCTGGCAATCGGCCTCGTCGTCTGACACCAAGGGTGAGGCCCGCCAAGCTTCCGCAGCCAGATAGCTCGCAGCATGAAGGCCGCCGTCGACAACTGCGATAGTCGGCGCATCCTCAAGTCCGACGGGAGGTGCGGGGTACTGCCCTTCACCCGGCGAGGTGACCTGGATCGCGCGAACGGGGGCAATCCTGAAGGAGGTGCCGGAAGCGACTATCGCGGAAAGACACTCCTGGTCGGGTATCCGTACCGCGGCATGTCCAACTCCGGTGTTGCGATAGCTTCGCATCGCACGGGCCATGCTTGATTGACGCGGTATGGGTGCCAGCCGCAGTTCACCCATTGTGTCGTCAGTGAGTCCAGGGGAAGGTAACCTGGGAAAGACGGGAAGCAATGAGCGATCGCTGCTTAACTCCTCGATGACCGCGAAGAGCGCCTCGCGAGCGCCGCGATCATGAAACGGCATTAGCGTAATTATAAAAAGCCGGGCACCCTCCTCCTCCGGTGCCGCTTCCCAAAGGTCCTGAACGGAGTGACCCCACAAACGAGCCTTGTCGTCGAACGCCACCATGTCGGAGACCCGCGAAATGTCCACCTGAAAGGCAAGACTTCGGGGCCTCCTGATCGCTGAGGCTAGGCCATAGAAACGGTTAAGGTCGGCCTCAACGAGGTACCCATTGCGGAGCGGTGCCACTAGCCTACAACCATGCACGGAGGCAAAAAGATCCTTCGGTGTGTAACTCGGCGCGAGGGAGTCTGAAAACATGTGAACGGCCACGTGAGTCTTTCCGTTAAAGGTAGGGAAGTCCGCACGGGATCCGTAAAGGGACTGGGCCTGCGCCCTCAGCTTACTTTGCTGCGGTACGAGGCGGTCCTGAACAATACTGTCTCGGCCTTTACCACCGCCACGGGGACTCTCGAGAATCGGCTCCATCTGAAGACTGAGGACTGGATTGAGAATCGGAGGATCGTGCTGGTTAGCCATGTTGATTCTCCGCATCCCGCTTCAAGTAGCTATAGACGGCCTGGCGGGTCACGCCGAGCAAACGGCTGATCGCGGCACCAGTAAGGCCGTTTCGCACTTTCAGCTCCTGAGCAAGACGCCTTTTTTGTTCAGCGTCGAGTCCCCCTCTTTGTGGCAGGGCCGATTTGCCTTGTTCCGAATGCAAGACAGCAAGTGCGACTGCAGCGAGATCGACGGACTGGGAATTGAGGAGCGCATGGCGGCGGGCGGCAAGACCGATGGCTTCAATATCTGCGCCGGACAGACCCTTCGAAAAAGAGGCAAGCAATTCTGACAACTGGCTCTCGTCTTGGTCCTCGAAGAGAAAATGGGTCCAGAGGTCTTTCCGCACTCCCATATCTGGATAACCCAGGTTGATCTTGTATGGGAACCGGCGCCAAACGGCAGAATCAAGAAGATGGGGATGGTTGGTAGCTGCGATGACGACCGTGTGCGAATCCAGACTGTCTAGCCCCTGGATCACAGTGTTGACGACTCTCTTCAACTCCCCGAGTTCATGGCGATCATCGCGCAGCTTGGCCAGAGCATCCATTTCATCCAGGAGGAGGACCGCCTTCTGCGAAGGAACGAAGTCAAAAACGCTACGGATGTTCTTCGCTGTGTCGCCCAATAGGGACGAAATCACGGAATCGAGGCGCACGACATAAAAGGGGCGGGAGAGTTGTGCGGCCACATGGGCTGCTAGCAACGTCTTTCCTGTTCCTGGCGGACCCGACAGAAGAAGGCAAAGCCGAGAAGCCAACCCTTTCGCACTCAGCTCACCCACATGCTGTGCGTCCATCAGGAAGTCATGGAAAATCCGATTGGCTTCCTTACCCAAAAAGACTGGTGCTTCGGGCCACGGCTGCTCTTCCACGAGAGGCAGTCGAGATTTGGAATCGACTGGCAAGGCCTCAAGATAGCCCGACGCTCTGAGCGGCACCCCGCGCTTGCGAACAAGCGAGCGTAGCTCCCTAGCGACTGCTTCCTTACCAGCCTTGGTGAATTCTCGGGCAATCAGGTTCGCTGCACGGCGAACGCGCGTGTAGTCGGCGGCCAAGGCAGCATCCGTCAACTCAATTACATTTTTCGGGTCGACAATCACGTTTCCCCCCTCCCCATCATATCCCATCTCTACAATAGTAAATCAATTTACCAGTATTGACATGTGATATTTTATTTGTGTAAACTTATAATTCATTTTTGGTAAGCACAACCTTGCTAAAGGAATGCACGGGTGCTTCCTGCAGGCATGCTCGGGACGTTGCCCAGAACCAGGGAACGGTGTTGTTTGTCCGCCAGTGTGACAGGCGCATCCGGGAGAGAGGAACCAAGGAGGTGACCATGACGAACGGGCCGAAGCGGCTACGGGTCTTGAGCGTAGACGGTGGCGGTATGCGCGGCATGTATACGGCTGCGTACCTATCGGCCCTGGAGCAGCGCTATGCGGTGACCCGCAACGAGGCTGGACTCGATATCGGCAAGGGCTTCGACCTGATTGTGGGTACCAGCACCGGTGCCATTATTGCCTGTGCCGTGGCGGCCGGGATACCGCTCGGTCGAATTTCCGCACTCTATCGGGGGCATGGACCGGAGATTTTTCCCCTCAAGCTGCCGGAAAAAGTGGGTGTGGATTTAGCGTGGCAGGTGTGCAAGCGGCCTCGATTCCTAAAGGCAGGCGCTGCAGTTCTTGAAGAAACACTTCACGCTGAATTGGGTGACATCACTTTGGGTGATATCTGGCGTGACCGGCAGATCGCGTTGGCTGTTCCGGCGGTCGAGATGTCCCGCTATCATTCCTGGGTCTTCAAGACCCCACATCTGGCCAACAGCAAACACCGGGACGACAGCTACAAGCTGGTAGACGTGTGCCTTGCGACTACTGCCGCACCGATCTATAGATCCATGGCGCGAATCCAGAACCCGGACACACTTGGCCACCATGTCTTTGTTGATGGTGGTCTGTGGGCTAACAACCCTGTTCTCGTCAGCCTTATTGACGCTCTCGGTATGACAGCGCCGGGGGACCGTATCGAGATTTTCTGCTTGGGCACCTGTCCGCGACCTGAAGGAGAATTGATCGACCACGACGGTCTTGATCGGGGGCTTGGTGAGTGGCGGTTTGGCGGCGGGGTATTGACGTTGGCCCTGAGTGCCCAGGAGTTCGCTTTTGACAACATGGCTAGGATGATTGGTCACCATGTGGACCGGGACTGCCAGATCGTCCGCTTCCCCCACGGCAAGGTCCCAGCAGACATCATGAAGTATCTGGACCTAGACGAGACCAGCACAGCGGCCATGAATTCCTTGGTCTCTCAAGCCCAGACGGACGTGTACGAAACCTTGAGCCGCTGTGGTGACCCCAGCGACCACGAGGGCCAACTCCTGGATGCTCTACTTAACGACTTGCCGCCTTTACGGCGGCCAATCTGCTCTAAGATGCCCGGAAGGGTAAAGGAGATCAAAACATGAAAAACTGCCACAAAGATTTGATTGCCTATCACAATGAAGAGGTGACGTTGCCCCACAAGGACCGGACTGAGATGCGCGGCCGAAGGGACATTAACCGGCGGCGTCTAAAAAGTGGTCTGCAACGGGACAACGAGCCCAAGCCCATGGATTGCCGGTCCCAAGGCTCCTACTCCATGCGAACCATGGTCCAACAGCCCGACAAGGATTACGACATCGACGACGGGGTTTATTTTGACAAGGAAAAACTCAAGGGTGCCCGAGGCGGGGACAAGTCTGCAAACGACGCTAAGGAGATGGTCCGGAAAGCGCTGCACGACGATAGCTTCAGGTGGCCTCCGGAGAAACTCAAGAACTGCGTCCGTGTGTACTACGCCGAGGGCTATCACGTGGACGTGCCGGTCTACCGTCAGGTGACCGAGACAAATATTTGGGGAGAGAATGAAACCTATTTCGAGCTAGCAAGCACGGCCTGGGAACGCTCGGACCCTTTGGCGGTGACGAATTGGTTTCTGGCAGCCAATAAAGACCAGAGCCCGGACACTGCAAACGGTGGCCAACTCCGCCGTATAGTGCGTTTGCTGAAGACATTTTCCCGCAGCCGGACGAGTTGGAAGGATCGAATCGCCACGGGGTTCATGATCACCACGCTCGTGGTAGAGAAGTACAGACCCAATGCAACCTACGAGGACAAGGCGCTGTACAACACAATGGTTGCCGTCCGTGACCGGCTTAATTGGGACCTGAAAATCAAGCATCCGATAGTTGAAGGTGAGATGCTCACGAAAGGCTCCGATGACGGACGAACTAAGTTCCTGCTGGAGAAACTGGACTGGGCCATCGAAAAACTGGCGGTGTTGTTCGATCCGGCCTGTACCCGTGAACAGGCACTCAAAGCGTGGGACCAAGTGTTCAACGCCACATTCTTCATTGAGCGCCTTGCAAACTATGAATCAGAGATCCACAAAAGCGTGCGTGGCCGGGGCACTGCTGCGGCGCTCCTGATCAAGGGCGCTGAGTACGCAGCGACCAAGGAGCCAGTGGATAAAATCGGTGGCGGACGGTATGCATGATGAGATTTCGGATTGGGCAGAGGATTTGCGGTCAACCGCTATCGATCAGGTAGATGACTTTTTTGCGGGCCTCACGGGAGCTGGTCGCCTTTCGAGCCTTGTCCTAGACCGGTACTGCAACCACGACTATAGGCTGGGGTGGAGGATTCCCGTGGATTTCTCCGACGGGTTCCGCGTCCTACACGTGATTGCCGATGGCGAGTTCCCCTACACCCCGTTGCGAGTTGCTGTAGCCGATCCACCTGATGTTCTCACTTGGCCCCATCTGGAAGCCGAAGGGTTTTTGTGCGTTCTTCCGCCTGATACTGCGGTGTCGAGCGCTAACTCTGCGGAGGTGGCGAAATATATCACTGGCAAAGCCTGCCAGCTGATCGAGGACAGCATCCACGGGCGCAATATCGAGGACTTTCGCTCGGAGTTTCTCAGCTATTGGAATCTGTCTGTTGGCAATGGCTTTCGGAGGCACATCAGCTTGCTGGAGCCGTTAGGCCCGGGACGGCGCGTGAGCGTTTGGCGTGGCCAGCAAAAGCGGATTGTGGGCGAAAGGCCGGAGGCCCTTCAGCGGTGGTTGGAGCGGTGGGGTGTAAAGAAAAACACAAGCCGGAGCCATAGGCTTTATGACGGCGTGTTGATCTGGTTGCCGGAGCCGCTTTTGCCCTCAGAGTATCCGCGTACGGCTTCCGACGTGCGAGCACTGGCGCGTGAGCGGTCGACCGAGGCAGCGAGCGTGTTGGAGGACATAGCGGCATCGGGTGCAGACGAAATCGATGTCGTGCTGGGAGCTAGAACGCCCAACGGCACTTGTTTTGCAGCAGTGACTGTTCATCCGCACCGTCGCGGCGGCGCGCGGGGGAGTAAGGGGAACGTGCTGGAGAAGGGATTCCGCCCCGGGCATGTGCCCCGGAGAGTGATGGTTGACCGTTATTTCTCTAAAAATGCGAAAGTGATTAAGTCTAATGTCGACCGTGCCGATCATTTTTGGATACACGGCCGGGACCGGGATCCTCGGCAGGAATGCCTGCGGCAGGCGCGCGTCGCAATCCTGGGCTGCGGTTCGGTAGGCGCAACGCTAACCCGGCTCTTAGCTCAAGCCGGCATAGGCAACCTGCTGCTGGTTGATCCCAACAACATGGACTGGCCAAACGTAGGCCGTCACGAATTGTGTGCCGACTCGGTGGGCAAATCCAAGGCAGCGGAGTTAGCGCACAAGATAGAGAAGGCATATCCGCACTTGGAAAACATTGCCTATCGGAAGACGCGGGTGGGCGTTGGTGCACAGAGCCTTATGGGTGAATTGGCAACCTATGATCTGATTGTCAGCACCATGGGAAACTGGGGCGCAGAGAGCTACTTGAATGACACGCAGCAACAGAGGTCCACCGGTTTCCCGCCGGTCCTCTACGGCTGGGTAGAGCCCCATGCGGGTGCTGCACACGCGCTTCTGATTTCCAGAAACGACGCCTGTCTACGATGTGGAACAAACGACAAGGGGCGTCCATACCTAGAGGTTACGTGTTGGCCGAGCGGTGGAGGCACTCTCCAGGCGCCCGCTTGCGGTGTACAATTCACCCCCTACGGCCCCGCAGCGCTCTGCTGGGCCCATGCTCTTCTTTCAGAGGCCACAATCGATGCGCTCACGGGCAAAGCTTCAGCAGGCTGCCATCGCATCTGGATCGGTGTATATAGCCGCGTGGAAGCAGCAGGTGGCAGCTGGGCGGACGATTGGATCGCAGAGATGGGTAACCCAGGCGCTGGTGGTATGACTGTGGAGCGGCGATGGGCGATCTCCGAATCGTGTCCGACGTGCATGCAGCGTGATCAAGTACTCCATTGAAGGCTCGGGCCAGACCCTTATCATCACCCATGCGGTGATCGACCACCTAAAGCGCCATCGCCAGTCTAGCCCCTGCAGTCGAGAGGCCGGCGGCCAGCTGTTCGCGCGCATTGAAGGCAATCACATTAGGATCGAACGAGCTACTGGACCGCGTCTGTCTGACCGCCGAGGCTTCAGGAAATTCGTGCCAAATCGCCTAGCTGAGCGCCGGGAGATAAAGCGGCTGTTCAAGGAAGGGCTTCATTATGTAGGGGATTGGCATACACACCCAGAGTCTTTGCCGAAACCGTCGCAGACCGACACCGACAGCTTCAGGGAGATGTTCCGCAAATCCCATCATAAGCTGGCAAGCTTCGTGATAGTGATTTCGGGGACAGCTGCTCCGCCGGAAGGTATTCTTGTCGCACTCTGTGATGAAACGGGATGGCGAGAATTAGCCAGTGGCGGTGGTAACCCGGCGCGTAGTGACTACGCTTCTCCCTACACGGTAACCGAGAAAGAGGAGGAAGAGAACGAAGATGAGATCGAATAGGAATACTCTTGTTGGGAACGGATTGACCTCCCCCCCAAAAAACGGTCTACTTCGAGAGTGAGGAATCTCGGCAAAGAATCGGAGCATGTCTTGGAAGGATGGCGTGCACAAGCTATCTTCTGGCATCTCGACCGATTCGAAGGATTTACAGCGAATATGTCAACCAAAGAGGGGCAGAATTCGGGGCATCTCTGCGGCCGAGCCAAATCCTCGAACAATAGAATCAACCATTTGCGACTTCTCTGCGGTAGTTGGCAGAGTCACCAACTCTCTAGTATTTGTGTCTATTGGTGTTCATTTGTGGTTCGTCTTCATCCAACGATCGATTGTTTTCCCCCTGAATGATCCGCGCGGTAAGACGCGGTCGGAGTTTTTCCCCACCGTCACGAGTTGCCGGCCCCACCGGATGGAAGTCCGCGGAGGGGATTTCGATCCAAACCACCGGGCTGCAAATAGCCTTCATCGCAAGCCAATACACACCCAATCGACTTTTTCGGCACTTTGAAGACTTGAATGTGAGGCATATTTGCGTTGCATTTGCGGCATATTTGTGTTGTGATCATTCAATGAATATTGTGGCGTTGTCTGTCACTCGTTGGTTACAGAGAATGCAAGGAGGATTGCCATGAGAAGTGGTGATCAAATGCTGCAGCAGATTGTTGAGAAGTCGGCCTTGGACTCGGATTTCAGGCAACAGCTTCTCGCGGATCCAAAGACGACCATCAGTGCCGAATTGGGCATCACCATTCCCGACTCGATGACAATCAAGGTCCATGAGAGCGACATGCAGACGGTTCATCTCGCCCTGCCGCCGGACCCGAACATCACCGAGGAGCAGCTCGAAGCCGTCTCAGCCGGCCTTTGCTGCTGCTGGTAAACCCATAGCAGGCCTGAAGCCCGTCAAGACGCGGAGCAATCCGAATCCGCATCTTGCGCATTGCTTGAACTGAACCCCCATCGCCCCCGTTGCATTGCGGGGCTGGCGGGGGTTTGTTTTTTGCCCGTGTCGGGTTGATGTCAGGAAGGAACCCCGGCCGAAAGCACCATGAACAGGTAGGCCTTGGCTTTTCGAAGCCGATTTCCGGATATCACCAGCTTTATGTGGTGAATGCCGCGTAGCAGCACAAAACGCCCGGACTTCCCAAACAGCATTGTCGGTTTCGAAACCCAGCCGGCCAGTGCCCTGAGTTTCTGCGGAACGACAAGGTCCTCATGGCTCAGGGCTTCCAGGAACGGATCCCAGTCGGTCAGTCCGTCGAGCCAATAGCGGGAATCCTTGGTGTATCTCTGCTTGACAATGAGAGTCAGGCCGAGGGTCGGCCCCAAGCCCTTTTCCCCCACATCGAGATTTGCCCCGGTCCTGACGATATTCACGCGTTCCTGGAAGCGTGAAATCACGGATTCGAGCGCCGAGAGTTGACCGGGCCAACCCGTGTTTTCGAGATAGGAACAGATCTCCTGCCGCGATTTGAACCCCATGATCGCCAGGCGGATTGACCGTGAGCGCGACGGGAATACGCCGAACGAATCCAGGCGCGTATCTCCCGGCTGCGCCAGGTAGGCTCGCTCGACGCTCTCCCGCTCGGCGTCACTCAGCTTCCAGCCGACGCAGGAAGCCAGCGCGTCGACCACCAGGCCGACATCGTCCACCTGGCCACCGGCGCCCATGATCGGGCGTTCGCCGGGCCGCAGGAACATGCCCGGAAGCGCACGTTCACCTGCCTGCGCCGAGCCGACGTCATATTCCAGCATCAACTTGCGGCCCACGATTTCACGCAGAGGCGAGGTTTCGGCATCCATTTGCCCAAACAGGCTAGTGATCGCTTTGGCAGTGTCATCCGTCCCTTCGGTCCGTGCGCGCTCGCGAAAGAATGCCGCCGATCGGGTTCCGCTGGCCAGCGAGACGCCGAAGTCCGCCTGGGGCTCGCGCGCATGCAGCGGCAGCTCGAAGCCGAACGGAAGGGCGCCCATTGTGATTGGAAGCTTCCCGGCGCGGTCGAGTATGCGGTCCCATTCCCGATCCCCGATAAGAATCGGCGAAATCCTGCTCCGAAAGTGGCCGAGCAAGTCACCCATGGTTTCGCCCTCTTCGGCGAGGCGGTCCTGGGTCAGTGTGACTGCCTCGTCAATCTCCATATCGTCTCCTCAAGCGACGACCGGTGCGGGATTCAAATCGGCTTCGGCCAGGGGGTGCCTGCGGCGGCCCATGGCGACCGGCACGTCGTACAGGCGCCCGGGCGCGAATCTTGCCCATAAATGGCGCATCCCTGGAACCATGACTCGCGCCACGGGCATGCCGATGTCGGGCCGGGTCTGATCCAGCACCAGGAACTCCATGCCCCTGGCTTCGACCAGCGCGCGGCAATATTCCACGTCTTCGCGCGTGTCCGTTGTTTCAATCACCGGATACCGCGAAGCCTTGCGGAGAGGTTCCCCCGCCGCCGGCGCCAGCCAGGAGCAATCGGCCAGTCGAGCGGTCTTCCACCACCAAAGCGCCAGCGGATCGTCGATCATGGGCCGGCCCTCGCCCCTCCCGGGACGCGGCAGCCAGGTCAGGCACTGGTTCAGTTCGCAAATCGCCCGCAGCGCCGCGATGCGCGGGTCGGCGTGGGCACCGGCGCCGTAGATGATGTCCTCGGTTCGGGCGCCCGGTCTGCGCGAGAGCGCAACGAAGGTGGGAATGCCGATATCGGAGGTGGCGTCGAGCATCCACAGATTGCGCTCGTAGCGGGCGTAATAGTCCGAGGCCGATGCCAGGTAGTCGTCGTTGAAGCTGGAGAGGTCGACCGCCGGCAGGCGCAGCCGGTTGTACCACCAGATGGCGAAGGCATCGCGCTCGGCCAGTTCATAGAAGCCTTGCAGGATGGCTTCTTCCAGGGTATTGCCGGCGGCGCAGCCGTTGGAATCGGCGACCAGGTCGGAGGGACCGCGCTCTTCGGCCGGCATGCTGTAGAGCATCGACGTCGGCAGGTAGCGATGCCGGCGCTGAGTCAGCGACCACACCGGTGTCCAGTCGACTTCGGCTTCGGGGTCGAAACGCGCCGGGACGATGTTGTAGGGGTGGCCCCTGGCGTTGATGCTCTTCGCGTTGTCAAGCTGAGTGTCGCTGAACAGTTGCGCATCGTTGGGATGGATGGCCTCTTCTCTCCCGGCGAACTCGACGAGTCGCTTGCGGGTGCGGATCTCGTCTCCATGACGAGCGCCCGAATAGCGCTCGACCGCCTCGCAGAGGGCGCTGACCTCGGATTGCCCCCGCGTGCTGCCCTTGCCGGCGCTCTTGCTGCGCAGGCTGCGTCTGAGCGAACTCAAGCTCCGGCCTCTCATGCCGAGATTGGTTCCGGCCCAGTAGACATGCAGCCAGGAATCGGTTTCGTCGGTAGTGCGCTTGAGCCAGGTTACGACACCGCTGATCGGGCTCACCAGGTGGCGGTATTTGGCCAAGGTGACTGCCGGCGGCACCGTGCGCGCGCCGCCGCTGTTGCGATGGGTCTTGGGACTGGTTTTCAGACACAACGGGACCGGCGGCCGATCCGGCCGGCGCAGCTCCTCGTCCCCACAGGCCGGGCACTGGGGCCGGCGCATTACCCGATGGTGTGAGCTGGCCAACGTGCCGAGGTTCAACGCGATCGCATGTTGGTGAATCGGGGCCGCCTCATTCAGCACCAGCCACTTGACTATCTCCGCCGCGACCAGGCCGTAGACCGCTTCCAGCACCGTGGGCTGAGTTGCGAACGGCTTGAAGGCAGCCTCCTCGCCGGCAATGTTGCGCAGGAAATGGTGAACCTCCTGATGGCCGCGAAGGCGGAAAGCCAGGCAGTCCCAGCAGGGTCCTTGTCTGTCGGCGGCGAAGATGGGACCGAACAGCGCCTCCATGCCGCGCGGTCGCACCAGCGTCCAGGGCGCTCTGGCCTCGAGCCGGCGCCGATTCACTTCCGCAAGGCGCGCCGCGAGGTAATCGTCGCAGACCCTAACGGTGAGCCTGGGATCGCCGGTCGCCATACCGGCGCCGCTCTCCTGCAGATGCCGGACCAGGCGGCCGTCGTCGCCCTCGACCGCGATGCGCGATTCGGCCAGCCGTTGTTCGACCCAGCGCGGCGATGCGCCAAGCGACGACCAGTAGGCCGCCCGGCATCGGTCCATCCCATGATCGGCCGAGACGATATAGCCCTTGGCGGAGAGCGAAACGATGGCCGCAAGAACGTCGGCGGCAGCATGGGAGCCCTCAAAGGCCGCCACAATCTCGTCCCGGGGGCGCCGGCCGTCGAGCAGCGGCAGCAGATCTGAATACAGCTTGCCGTGCAAAAGGGTGTTGAACGATTCGGAAACCAGCAGCGTCTGCTGTTGGCCGATTTCGTGGAATCGAAGGTGTGGAGTAAGCGCGGGAAGCTCGACCGGACCCAGGTCGGCTGGAGTCGTCTTGACCAGAATCCCTCGTGGGGGACCCGTGTCCGTCTGGGCTGGCATCTGGGGTTTCCGCGCCGGATCGGCCGGCACGTTCATATGCGCAAATGGAGCCTATCGATCTCGGAAGCAGCGCGGGATGCGGTTTCGGCGACCACCGACTCCAGAGCATCGAAATCCTGCTGACCGCAAGCGGTCGCAACCAGAGACTTGACCTGGGGCCCTGCTGCTGCGGCGTCAAATCCTTCTTCTGCGATGAGGCTTGTGATGCCCTGCAAATCCTGCCACATGGCCGCGGCCTGAGCCAGCGGCTCGAAGCCGGCGACATTGAACACCGCTGCAGCGGTAGGAGCCGGATCGTCGAGACCGGCTCCGTTACTCGTCAACTGCAGGAAACGCGCGGCCCTCTCGATTTCGTCCAGCCCGCCGCGCATTCGGACAAAGGTAGACACGCCCGGCTCGGCGGAGTCTTCCAACGGCATGCGCAAGCGGGCGATCAGGGACTCGTCGGCACCGCATTCGGCCAAGACTTCGCGCCGTGCTTCGCCGAAGCGGCGGCCGATTTCGGAATCGCCGCACTCGAACACGCAGCGTGACCTGGTGAGCAGGGGAATTTCAGCGGAAGCAGCACTCCCGCAATGCCCGGCCAGTTCCGAAAGCGGCAGCACGGGAAGGGGATTCGAGACGGGCCGGATCGGGGAGAACAGCAGGCTGTTCTGCGCCAGCTCGGCCAGCGCTTGCCGGAAACGCCGGCATAGACGCTCCTTCTCGCCTGACTGCCGGCCGTCATGGACAAGCAGCATGTCGATTGCCATGCCGGGATAAACCTCCCGGCTGGCGAGATCGCCCAGGAAAATGGCAGCCACCCCGTCCCCGCGCAGCGGCCCCACCCGCTCGACAAAATCCGCGACCACGGCGGCGAGCACGGTTGAAATGGAAGCCTCGGCGAGATTGGACAGGGCAGTCTTGGCCTCGGCCGGCGAAAGGTTTCCACGCACCACGTGCATACCGATCTGAAACGCCTTGTCGTTCGACCAGTTTCGGACGATTTCAGCCGTTTCCCTGGCATCGGCGGTTGGCAGTTCGGCCATCAGGTCCTTCATTTCCCCTACGCCCATTTCGTACGTCCAATAGAGCCTGGTAAGCCCGCGCCGCGCAATCGATTCGTATTCCTGATCCGGTCCGAATCCCTTCGGCAGATCGAGATCGGTGAATTCCCGATCCTGCAGGTTGTCGAGAAGCTCCGAATTGCGTTCGATGCGTTTGGCGAGTCGGGGAGCGGCCCCGAAGATTTCGACGATCGCCTCGAAGGCCTCAGGTCGCGCCGCGGAAACCGGGCTGTCGTAGGGGCTCCAGTCATCGATCTCCGGATAGAAATGCTTGCGCCATTGATCGACCAGGGGATCCATCTTTTCGAACCAGCGCTTGGGACGCAGCACGATGTTCATCATGTCGGCGTAGGTCCCCGGCAATTCCGGTGATTCATCGGGGCCATGAACCTGGAGCAGCGGATAGTGGCGGGATGCCATGGCGTGATGATCCGCATGGCGCTGCATGTTGAAGAACATCCAGTTGCTGAATTTCCAGTCGGCGCTCCAGGAGTGGCGTGGCCTCACCCGTTCCCAGCGGCCGTTGGGCAGGCGGACCCGGCGCAGACCGTAGTGTTGAAAGTAGTTGCTGATCTTCATGGAAAAGACGCAGCTCAGGCCGAGGAAGGCAAAGACCAGAACGGCCCAGATCCCGCTCATCCAGAACACCAGCCCATACCAGAACGCGACAAACAGGCCGTAGCGCCAGAAAGGATTGCCGTAGTGCCAGGGGGACAGCCGCCGCCGCGCCAGGCGCTCACGAACGACTTCCCAGGAATTGGTGAGGTTGCTCGCCACTTCCTTGGGGAAGTATTTCCAGAAACTCTCTCCCTTGGGAGCAGACCCCGCATCATGGGGAGTGCCGACCCTGGCGTGGTGGATATAGACATGCTCGGTGGCATATTGCGGATAGGAGGCACAGGCGAGCAGGAATTCGCCGAGCCGCCTCTCCCAGGCATAGCGCCGATGAATCAGTTCGTGACCGACGACAAATACAGCCTGTGCTTCCATGGTCAAAATGATCGCCAGGAATACGTCCTCCCAGATTGCGAACCGATTGGCGACCAGGATTTGCCACAGGCCGAAAATGAGTGTCGGCGGCCACAGGAACGCCCAGGTCCACACGGGCAGATTGTGCCAGAGCAGGCGCCGCTCCGACGTCTTCGCCGGGTCCATATTTCGTCCGTCGAGACCCAGAGCCCGATCGAGCGGCCCCGCCACACTCATAAAGAGGAATGGCGGCAGCAACCACCAGCCGCCGTGCATCGCGGCCAGAAGAAGCAACGGGAAGATTCCCAACGGCAGATAGTGCGGAAGGGCGTTACGAATGGACGGTTCGATCTGCTGAGTGATGTCGGCCTCGTTCGGACCTGAGCCAACACCCGTGGCTGAATCTTGTGGCATGGCAGGTTCCCTTGTGGACCATTGTTCCCGGATCAAGATTCATATTAGCACCGGATGACGTAACCGGCACGTTCTTCAGGTCGTTAAGGTTTCGACCAGGCGCTCCAGAGCTTCGATGCAAAACGCGGAGGTCACGGATTCGGAACCATGCCCTATCTGTCCCACGGCGCCCCACTTCAACGATTGGTCGCCAAAGGCGAGAAGCTCCGGCCAACTGCCGTCCTCGTGTTGCCAACTGATGAACCTCTCGATTTCGCGCGTCGCGTCGATGCGCTCAAGGCTGCCGACATTGTAGAGCGCCGCCACTGCCTGAGCGGTCTGAAGGATGTTGCCGAAATCTCCCCGTGGGTCGCGCAAGCCCAGGATTCGATCCGCCATGATGGGGCGTAGTCGATCGAGGGCAGGCCGCGCGCGAACCATGGCGCGGGTGGTTGCATAGTGGATCGTTACCCTGTCGGGATACCACTTGGACGAGCCCTCGAGGCCGTCCTCGGCAATGAGAGCTTCCAACCATCGTTGGGCACGCCTGGTTTCAGGGTGGTCGCCAAGGTAGGCAATGACATTGGCGTTGACTACGGGATCGGCTTCGATGCGAAAGGGTGACACGACATTGGGTTCGTCTTTCGCCAGCACCCAGGTCATGAAGCGACCCTTGTCGTCGCGATTGGCCAATATTTGCGGAACGTTCCTGCCCAGCAGAATCCAAGGGTGTGTCCCGATGACGAGCGAACAGAGCGTGGTGCTGTCCAGATCCTGGGGAAGATGGCGGTAGTAGCGCCAGAGTCCCGGAAATTCCATGGTGTCGACAAGGTAGGACTTCGTACGGGTACAGAGAGCCCTGGCCCGTGCTTCATCGCTGCTCTCCAGGGCCAGGACGCAGAGAGCCGAAACGAACGGAGGCCTCTCGAAATGCCTTGGAATGTCCGGGTTGGCTGTGTTGAACCGGATGCAGTGCCAGGCCCCATTCCCGTCGATAGTGGATTCCAGGAAATCGAGACCGCGGCGGATGCTCTCTCTACCTGCCTCGGCAAGTGCTCCGGGGGCAAGGGAACGCACTGCGGAAGCCGCCGGTTGCAGGGTGGGGGGGCGCATCGGCGGGGCGGGATCGACCATCGTCTTCTTGAGAAACTCGAGTGAGGCCGCGCCGGTCCTGGCCGCTTCCCGTTCTTCCCGGCTGAGCCTGCTGCGCGGCGGGAGCACCAGGTGTGTCGCGCTATGGGACTCGTCGTGCACGTGAATCTCATGGTCCGCGGGCAGTGTCACGCCGAATTCCCGTTCGATTGTTTCCTTCGGTTTCGCGAGAAGACGTTCGCGAAAGTCAGTGTCTTCGGCAGCTCTTGACAAAAGGGAATCTGCTGCCTCGGTGGCCTTTTTCATCGATGCCTTCCACTCTGAGACTTCGGATCAGGCGATCTGCCTTCTGACCAGTTCTCTGAATACCCCGTCGACCTCCATCAGTTCCTTGAAGGAGCCGCTTTGCACGACTTTCCCGGCCTGCAACACGTAAATGCGGTCAGCCTGTTCCAGCGTGGACAAGCGGTGGGCGATGACGACCCGGGTCGAGGTCAGCGCGGTCAGGTTCTGCATGACCCTGGCCTGGCTTTCGTTATCCAGCCAGTTGGTTGCTTCGTCAAAGAGCATGATTCGCGGGGCGCCGATCACCGAGCGGGCGATGGTGACGCGCTGACTCTCCCCGCCCGAAAGGACAGCGCCGCCGGTGCCGACCATGGTCATCATGCCCATGGGCATGGCCTTGATCTGGTCTTCGATTTCGGCGAGCCGAACCGCCGACCATACTTCCTCGCTGGTCACTTCCTGGTGGTGACTGACCAGGTTGTCCCAGAGGTCCTGGGGATGGAGTCCGACCGACTGGGGCACTGCGCCGATCTTCCGGCGCACCTGTTTCAGGTTCAGGTGTCTCAGATCACGTCCGTCGTAGTAGACCGCGCCGGCGGACGGCCGTTCGATTCCAAGCGCCAGCCGGAACAGGGTGCTCTTGCCCGCGCCGGACTCGCCGGCGATCGCCACGAATTCTCCGGGACCGGCGTGAATGGTGACATCGTCCAGAATCAATGGACCATCAGGATCGTAGCGGAAGGAGACGTGATCGAAGAGAATATCGCCGCCCAGGAATTCCACCGGCTCTCCTTCGACCTCGGTTTCGGGAGCCGGGGCGAGCAGCGGGCGCATCTGATCGAACGCCGGCAGCATGGCGGCAACGGTGCCGAAGGACTCGCCGAGCCGGGCTATGGCCGACTGGAACGCGATGAATACAGTGTAGACGACCAGAAAATCGCCGACCGGGACGTTCCGGTGGTCCGTCGCCGCCACTGCGAAAAGCAGTACCCCACCCGCCAGAAAAGGAAGGGCGGCGCCGAATGCCCGCGAATGTCCCTCGAGCGCGCCGACCTCGATCTCCGCGCGTTTCTGCTCGCGATAGTCCCGCGCCCAGATGGCGAAAGCCGACCCTTCCGCGCTATCCACCCGCAGCTTGGCGATTCCGCCTACGATCTGGAACAGCCGGCCGGCTACGCGGCGTGTTGCGCTGATCATTCGCCCATGAGGTGGAATCTGGCGCAGACCAAGGGCCAGATTGACCAGCAAGGAAGCCAGGCTGAAGATGAGAGCGATGACCCCAAGGGTGGCATCGTAGAAGAAGATGATGCCGAACACCGGAAGCAGGAAGATGATCGACAGCAGGCCATCGGCGACGACTTCCCGTATGCCGTCGCGAAGATTCTGGAAGGTCATTCCCGACATGGCCAGGTCGCCGGCTGGACGGCGGCGCAGAACGCCTGGCGGGAGGCGCATGAGGCGGTCCCAAAAGGCAGCTTCGACCCGTGAGGCCGAAGTCCCCTCGAGCCGCATCATCGACGTGCTTTGCAGCAGGTGCAGCAGTGCGCCGAGCAGTCCGAACCCGGCCAGCGTCACGGCCACCACATAGAGAGTTCCGGCGTTTCCGCCCGCCACGATATGGTTGGCGACGAATCCAAGCGCCAGCGCCGGCAGCAGCTTGATCAGGCCTCCCGGAAGCCCGGCGACCAGCAACCGCGCCATGTCCGCGGCCGATCCCCGCAGGGCCATTCGCAGCAGGTCCGCCGGTTTCGCGCTCCCCGAAGGCAATGGCCGATAGAACATCCAGGCTTCCTTCCCCAACGCGCCGGCGCGATCCGCCGTCATGCGGGCGCTGCGCTTGCTGACCGGGTCGATTTCCCGGTAGCGTCCGAACATTCCCGGCAATAGCGCCACAGGCCGGCCGTCCTCGGCGCGGAAAGCCAGCATCGCGGTGCTGTCGCCGCGCCACCAGGCCCCCTCGGCTCCGAACCGCACCCGCCGGGCGCGTACTCCCGACGCATCGAGAACGTCGACGAGGCCCACCGGAGTGTCGGAAGCCCCCGAACGGACCGGAATCCTGAAATTGATTCCCTGGTGCCGGCCGATGATTTCCAGGGCATCCGCCAGAGCCGTGTCCTCGACGCGGGCATCACCGTCAATCGGCAGGTCATGGATATTGAAGAGCCGCCGCCGGGCCGCCTTTTCGGCCGTGTGGCGGCTGGTGGTCCGCGCGCGTTCGAGATTGGCATCGTCGACTACGGCCAGCCGCCGGTTGATCCGTTCCATGCCGAAAGCAACCGAATGAAAGGAGGCGAGCGCCGGCAGCAGCGTGCCTTGCTCGGCCAGTGTTTCCGTTGACTTGCCGGAAAGTGTCGCCTCGTCGAATAGGGTCAGCCATGCCGTCCGCGTCAGCGGTATGACGGCTTCGTGTGGGCCGCTTGCCTCGGCCAGTTCCGCCTGGTCAACCATGTCCATGAAAAGGCTTGCGCCGCTCGGCGGTTCCGATACCCATACCACGCCTCGCCGTACCGATAGCGTACAAGCGGCCAGGGTCTGGATGAGTCCCGGTTCGGCCAGCGCGGTCGGTCGCGGAAGGCGGATTGCAAAACGGGAAAGCGTGTCGGTGATGGCGGTCAGCCAGGTATCGATCTGTTCCGCCAGTTCGGCCGGATGAATCCGGGACAGCAAGGATGCGGGCAGGCGTTTCAGAAGGGTACCCGGCGATCCCTTGGCAATCAGGCTGAGCGTCGTATCTTCGTCATTGTCTCGCTTGTCGGGTGCGACGCCAGGCAGCAAGCGGCCCGATTGGCGGCGCATCAGATGCCGCGGCGCCGCCTGCGCCACCCCGTCCTTGAACTCGACCAGGAACAGGTTGACGGCGCCCTGATCGATGAACCAGACGCTGTCCGGATCATCGAGCTTTACGGGCAGGTTGCCGGCGCAAGGCACGGGCGTGCCGGAGCGTCCCGCGAGTTCGACTATTGATGTGTATTCCGGCATCAGCCCGACCTGACCAGCTTGTAATAGGTGCCATCCCGGTCTGCGATCAACTCGTCGTGTGTGCCGCGCTGCACTTCGGCGCCCTTGTCCAGCACGATGATTTCGTCGCAATCCCGCACCGTGCTAAGCCGGTGCGCCACGATCAGGCAGGTGACGCCGCGACGCCGCAAGGCGTCATCCACGCGTTCCTCTGTCGCCGCATCGAGGGCGCTGGTCGCCTCGTCCAGAATGAGCACCGTCGGATTGCCCACCAGTGCGCGGGCGATTTCCAGCCGCTGTTGCTGGCCGCCGCTGAAATTCACCCCGCCTTCCTCGACCAGGGTCGAATATCCCTGCGGCCTGACCAGGATTTCGTCATGGATGCAGGCATCTCGGGTCGCGTCGACGATGGCTGTATCCGGAACGGCCGGGTTCCACAGGGTGATGTTGTCGCGCAGGGAGGCGGAAAAAAGAACAACTTCCTGATCCACCATGGAAACGGACCGCCGCAGGACTTCCTCGGGAATCTCCCTGCGCGGATGGCCGTCAAACAGGATTTCGCCCGACCAGGGCTGATAGAGTCCCGAAACCAGGCGCGCCAGGGTGGACTTGCCGGAGCCGCTGGGACCGACCACGGCGACTCGCTGCCCCGGCTTGATCGCGAGGTTGAAGTCCTTGATCAAGGGTGGCCGGCTCTTGTTGAAACCGAAGGAGACCTTTCGCAGCTCGAGCTGGCCTGCAAGCTGGAGCCGGCCATTGAAGGTGGGAATGGACGCCGATTCCGGACTCCGGCGGTTGAAAGCGGGGTCTTCAGCCGTCTTGAAGACGTCCTCCAGGCGTTGCAAGTCGGTTTCGAGCGCCCTGCGCTTGTCGGCGAACTCCAGGAATCGCCCCACGGGCGCCAGAAACATCTCTGCCAGGATATGGAACCCGACCAGGGTTCCCAGGGTCATGGCTCCGGTCAGGACCAGGCTGCCCCCGATTCCCAGGATCGCCGCGCTGCGAAGTGTCGTGACCAGGCCCGGAAGCGCGGTACTGATAGAGCCCAGTTCCGAACAGAGCTGGCGCGCCTGCAGTTCGCGCGCCTGCTGACCGCTCCAGCGGGAGAAGAACCGGTCATCCGATCCGGTCATGCGCAGGTTGTCCGCATGGCTCAACATCTGCATGCCCACGCCGATCAGCAAACCCTGTTCGCGCCTCATGGCCTGGCTTCGAACAGTCCGGAGCCCATTCAGGAAGTGGGCCAGCAATCCGTGCAGAAGGGCCAGCGACAGCACCATCAGCGCGAGCAGGACATCGAAGGCAAACATGGCGACGAGCAGGACCGCGCCCATTGCCATGTCGATAACGAGCACAAGAAACTGGTCTGTCAGATTTTTCGCGATTCTGTCGGTGGAGGAAACTCGATCGGTCAAATCGCCGACCAGCCGGTGTTGAAAAAATTCCACCGGCAACCGGAGCAGCCGTGACATGCCCCGATTGAAGCCGATCACCGAAATCCGGATTGCGAGACGCCTCAGGAATCGGTGCTTGAGCAGGGACAGGATGTAAACCAGGATCCCGCCGCCCAGCAAGGCTGCCACCAATCCCCCCCAGGGCCCGTGGCTTTGAAGAACATCGTCCACGAAAACACTGAGAGTTGCGGGAACAACAAGAGCCAGCAACGTCAGCATGAGTGCGCAGGCAATGACCCAGGAAAGCACACTCCATGATCCGGCGAGCAATCCGGCCAATTGCCTGAACAATCCGGGCCGTTCGCCACCGGGCTTGAAGTCGGCGCCGCGCTTGAATCGCAGCGCAATGCCACTGTAGCTCTTGTTGAATTCCTCGGCGGGAACCGTGCGCCGCCCCGTGGACGGGTCATTGAGATGGAAATGGCGGCCGTCGAACCCTTCGAGGACGACAAAGTGGCTGAACTGCCAGAAGAGAATCAGAGGCAGTTGCAGCTTCTTGAGCTGATCGGCGCGAAGGCTGAGTCCGCTGCACTGGAGTCCGTAGTGTTTGGAGGCGCGAAAGATGCTGGCGGCGCTGCTGCCGTCGCGGCTCACCTCGCATTTTTCGCTCAGTTCGGTAAGCGGGACCCAGCGCCCGAAGTAGGCCAGAATGCTGCCGAGGCAGGCGGCGCCACATTCCGATGCGTGCATCTGCAACAGAATCGGCGTGGTTACCCTTCGTTTCGAGACCTCGGATGCGGGCTTGTTGCTTCGCCCTTTGGAGATCCTCGGCGGCATCCTAATTTCGCCTCATTCCGAAGAGGGCCAACGGAGATTGCCTGCCGAGTTGGATGACGATCCGGCATTCCCTGCCCGCAAGGGAGGCAGACTCAAATCGTTCATCGAGCGAGATGTCGACGCGGTGCAAGGATGCGGGCCCGGCGGATTCAAAGGCTGCCAGCTCATCGGACAAGGGTACGGCGGCGACGGCCGCAACCTGTCCATCAAGTGTTTCTGCTTCTCCATCTGTCGCGGGGAGCTCTACCAGGGCCTGCATGCCGGCCTCGATCTGCGGCGCGAGGTCGCTCTGAACCCAGACCAGGGCTTGCACAGACCCGTTGTCCTCTACCAGACTCTCGCCGGGCTCGACCAGCACGCCGTCAACCGCGAGGCTGCGGGCTACGCTCCCAAGGAAGAGCCATGCCACCAGGACAACCAAGGCCATCCCAACGACGGAGACAAGCAGACGTTCCCGCGGTGTGGAAATGGTCAGCAGCCGGTCGAGTTGTTCACGCTCTTCCTTGGCTTCGGCAACAGTATTGTGAAATGAGTCGAATGGATTATTGAACACGACCGTGCACAGCCACCTCATGCAGATCAAGCGAGGACAAGGAAAATGTCATCCGGCTTGGGCGAAGGATTCAGCGAATTATACGCAATCTCGCCGAGGCGAGGTCAAGTGCGAGGGCGACGATGCCGGGATTGTGGTAGCTTGTTGTTCACACAGCACCTCCAGGTATCCCAAGACGGGGTCGTCGACCGACATTCATGGAAGCCATGCGGAGTGATACAGCCGGGCAGTAAAACTTTACGCAAGATCGCGGTTGTGGGGCGAGGAACCGCGGGGTGCATGGCGGCCGCCAGCGTGACCCGCCTTCACCCCGACAGCGACCACGAGCTGCACCACATCTACGACTCGCGCATCCCGGTCATCGGAGTGGGTGAAGGCAGTTGGCCAAGCCTGGTTCAGGAGTTGCGGCACCTGACCGATCTTTCCCACGAAACCGTCCAGCAGCGCCTGAACGGAACTCGCAAGTACGGTGTGGCCTTCGAGGGATGGGGGCGGCGCAGTCGCGACTTCACCCACTACTTCACGCCGCAACAGGTGTCCTACGCCTACCACCTTTCCGCCGACTCGATGGCGGAACTGCTCCAAGAAAGCGCACGCGCGCGCCACATCGACGCCAAAGTGCTCAATATCACCAGGGTGGAAGGCGGCGCCCAAGTGGAGTTCGAGGGCCTGGCGCCGGAAGGCTACGACCTGGTCTTCGATGCTCGCGGCTTTCCGGCGGAACTTCATCCGGAACAGCACATCGACATCTCTTTCATCCCCACCGATACGGCCGTCATCCGCCGCTGTCCGGCGATCGTCAAGGGAGATCAGGACGGTCCGGTTCTGCAACCTACCTATACCCGTGCGGTGGCGCGTCCCCACGGTTGGATATTCATCATTCCGCTGACGGTACACACATCCTACGGGTACATCTTCAACCGCGATGTATCCAGCCTTGCCGAGGTCGAATCGGACTTTGACGCGTTCCTTGAAACCGATGGCGTGTCGGAATTCGAGCAACGCGCCGTCATTCCCTTTCCCAATTTCGTCCATCGCCACATCTACGATGGCGCGGTGGCCCGAATCGGCAACGCGGCCGCCTTCATGGAGCCGCTGGAAGCGACGGCGATCGTATCCGCCCAGTTTCAGATCGGGATGGTTCTCCAGATGCGCCTGAACCGTTCGGTGGAATATCTCGAGCGCGACGCTCCGGTGGTCAATCGATTTCTCGTCAACAACATGCTCTGCTACGGCCTGTTCGTGGGCTGGCACTATTCCTGTGGCTCAAGATACGACAGCCCATTCTGGCGCCGCGCTCGCGACCACGTCTGGCCACGGCACCGAAAGGCGGCGGACCCCCGGGTGGTGGATTGCGCCGCGCTTGGCAAGTTCGACGATATGATCCAACTGATGAAACAGTCGGTCATCGACAAATCGGACTGGAATCGGATGTGCGCCGTCCCGCTCACCAGTTACTGCCAACTGTCACAGGGTCTCGGCTGTTAGGTTCAGTCGGCCCTCAGTCCTCGTCGGCGAACTGGAAGCTGAAGAGTTCGGCATCCTGCAGGAAGAAGTGCAGCTTCAGGAATCTCCCGGCCGGAACTCCCGATTGACCACGCCACCTCAGCGGGCAACTCACGCTGTCGGCCGCGACGGTCCGGCAGTTTTGCCGCTCGAATCCGGGCAGCACGTTCCCTTGTCCGTCGGCAATGGCTGCCTGCAACCGGCCTCCCCGGTGGCATTTCAGGTTGACCACCAGGCTGCGGCCGGTCGGAAAGATGGGCCGGGTCACCAGAATCCCGGTGCGAGCCGGACCGGCGGCCAGCGAGACGAAGCGGTCCCGCTTCATCTTGGCCAGGCCCAGGGCGTAGTTCACCCCCTCCAGCTTGCCGCTCTCGGCAACCTCCAGGCCCTCGTGGTATCCCACCATCCACCAGTCGTGATGGACATTGGCGCCGCCGTGGTACACGTAGAGGTCGTCACCCACCTCTATCGGCTTGCTGCACACGGTGCACATGTATGGATACCAGCTCCCCTCGGTTCCCGGAGCCAACCAGCGCTGTCCCGGGCGGATCCGCTTGAAGTCCTTCCCGTTGCGTGACCAGGTCAACTGGACGTCCATGGTGTTGTCGGTGTTGTGGAGCACGTTGAGCATCCCAAGCCAATCGTCTCCGATCCGGAACTGTTCCATGCCGTAGAACTCGTCGTCGATGTTGTCGGTGTCGTGGTCGGGAACTACCAGGGGCGTCGGGGTGGACCAGTGGATCATGTCGCGGCTCTCCATCCGGAAGATGCGCCGCCGCCTCTCCTGTCCGAACCGGTGGGGGTAGCTGGGAGCAATCCAGCCGCCGTCGGTGGGGTTGCGCATGTCCTGGATGACGTTGGAGCCCATGTTGGGGTGGCGTCCGTTCAGACGATAGATGCCCGATTCGGGGTCGATGGAGACGGTCACCACGTCGCCCGCAACCGAACCGCAGTGGCCGTAGCGGACGGGCTCGGAGTGCACCGTCCAGTGAATCCCGTCGCTTGAAAAGGCACTGCGGAAGCTGCCGCCGCTCGCATCTTCGGCTTCAGGGCTGGCACGGTTTTCGAAAATCGCCTTGTAGCGTCGAGACGGCTCGGCTTCGAGCGTGTCCAGCAGAACGTAGGCGCAGTGGGCCGGGCCCACCGGCTCGTAGCCGCCGAGCACCACGTTGGTGCGGTGGCCCTTTTCAGTCACGATTCCCAGGTCGGGTTTTTCCCAGGCGATCCCGTCTTCGGACTGGGCGTACAGCACCCTGGAGGGACAGGAACGGTGGAGATCCAGGCAGAGCTTGCGGTCCGAGGGCCGGATCCAGGATTTGGCTCTGGAGAGGTCGTCGATCTGCCAGTCCTCGTACCAGCACTTGAAGAGGCCATCCTTCGGATCCCGAATCACGTTCCAGGTATTGCAGGTGAAATAGAGCACATGCTCCCAGGGGCGGTCCTTGACCAGGACGGGTCTGTCGCCGGCCGGTTGGGGCGAATGGAAGCGCCGCGTCAGGTTTTGGGTCTGTTCCAGCAGCAGGTCGTCGAAGAAGAACTGCCGGCGCTTGCCCACTCGAAGGTAGACGCTGTCTGTGATGAGAGAGTTCATGGAGTGAAGTTTGAAGTGTGAAGTTTGAAGTGTGAAAAAATATTTGATCGACAGGTTAAGCGCTTGTCGAACTCAGCGCAGTCATTCAAAAAAAGCTCAACTACCTCGTCAGGCACCTGCCTGCTCCGAGTGAAGTTTGAAGGATGAAGTTTGAAGTGTGAAAAATTATTCGGAATTTCCTAGTTTATGGTCTTAATCTAATTCGTCTCTATCCAGCTTCTTCAACTGCGCTGTGACCGACTTGAGTTGCCGCTTCCTGAATCGAAGCGCTGCGTGCAGTGACTGAACCTGTTCAGCAGACGGATACTGGGATATGTCAACGGAATGATCTGAGTCCGGTGCGGTGCCATCCAGTTTCTCAATCAAACCCATCCAGACAAGTGTGTAGTGATCGACAAGTGAGTTTAGGCGAACGGTCTCTTCCTTGACTTTTTTGTGTCTTGAAACAAGCTTGTCAATACGCCTCTTTTCCTCCATCCTGGTCATCACAGTTACTCCTCTTCAACGGGTAGAGGGATCGGCTCATTCACCATTAATTAAGACGTTGTGTTTAGAAGACGCTCAACTGCCTCGTCAGGCACCTGCCTGCTCCCGAGACCCTCCCCCCTTCATCCTTCAAACTTCACCCTTCCCCCTTCAAACTTCATCCTTCAAACTTCAAACTTCACCCTTCCCCCGTGTCAGCCATGCCAGGTCGAACCTGGCGAAGGTGATCTTTTCATAGGGGCTTCGGTCGCCTCGCTCGTAGAGGCAGCCGGCCGTCATGTCGGGAAGCACCGTCAGGCAGGAGTAGGCGGACGGTCCGGCGTGAATCTGCCGGGAGACGGGCCAGGTGCGGCCCTCGTCGTAGCTGAGTCGAACCGTCATGTTCCTGCGCTCCAAGGCGGCCGGGTTGGAAAACAGGAGCCGGTCCCTGTCGTGATCCAGCCGGTTGGTGAAATTCGAGAGACTGGCCTGGCAGCGAGGTTCGATGAGAGCCGGGTCCAGGCTGACTCTTGACCAGCTCATCCCTCCATCGGCGCTTCTGCTGATTCTGCGCCGGTTCCCCTCGGTCCCGCGCATGTTGAGCAAAAGGGTCCCGTCGCTCAGCTCCGCTACCTGGCTCTCGTTGGTGGTCCCGTTGGTGTAGGCTTCACCGCCAATCTTCCAGGATTCTCCGTGGTCGTCGCTGAAGACCACGTGAGAGGCCGCGTAGCCGTCCCTTACAAAATACTTGGGAACGATCAGGCGGCCGCTTCGCATCTGCATGCCCTTGCCGGGCCCCGGGGATCCGGAGTTCCACTCGGGCTTCTTGAACATGGACGTGAGGTCGATCTTGTCCGACCAGGTCAGGCCGTCGTCGCTGCTCTTGATGGCCCAGTACATGAAGGTGTCTCCGGACAGTCCCGGCTTGGCCGTGCTGGTGCCGACTCCCTCCGGGCAGTAGACGGTGAAGACCCAGATGGCGCCCGTCTGCCGGTCCACCAGTCCGCAGGAGTCGGCGGTGGCGCCCGCCCCGACGTCCAGCAACACCTGCAGAGGTCCCCAGGTCCGGCCCTGGTCGGTACTCCGTTTCATGACCAGGTCGATGTTGTTGGGCGGGTCCCCCGGTTTTTCCACCCGGGCGTCGCAAAACGCCAGCAGCGTCCCGCGGGTGGAGGTCAGCAGCACCGGGATGCGATACTGGGAGATGCCGTCCTGACCGGCGACAAACACGTCGGTCTGTTCGAAGAGGCCGGTCCCGGATTGGCCGCTGTCCGGCCGGCCCGGGCCTGGACCGCAAGTCGGAGTGCACAGCATTACTGCCGCCAGCAGGTAGCACGCAACGGGTGTCTTCACGGGCAAGTTCCTTTCAGGATGCAGGCTCTTCCGCCTGGGGAAGAGCCGGGCTGTGCGCCGCCGGTCCACCGGCGGGTGAATCGAGGGCGTACAGAGTGGTGGATACCGGCCGATGGTCGACGGCCGAGTGGTGATCGGTCTGAAACAGCTTGCGCAATTGGTCGAAGGGCAGGGGCGGTTTCCATCCGCTGAAGAGGCGCTTCCGGATTCGGGCAACCTGCTCGCCCGTGAGAACCGGATGTCGGCGCGGGAGATGGTCGGGGGGCCGGTAGGTAGCCCCCGACAGAATGGAGGTCGGCTGCTCCAGGAAACAGCGCACCCGGTCGAAGGAGCGGTAGTCGAGGTAGGCCCACTGAAAATCGTCGAACTCCAGGCTGCGTCCCACCTCGGTCCGATCGGGGTCCAGCAGCACCACCGGGCCGGTTTCCACGCGGAAGGTGTCGTCCGGGTTTCCGTCTGCCCATTTCACCGGGTACTCGATCCGGTAGCCACGTGAAGGATCCTCCCCCACGAATTGGCTCACGGCCACCAGGGGACGCCAGGATTGGACGGCCTGGCGAATCTCCTTTCCGGAGCTTAGCAGTCTGGCCGGACTGGGCTGGAGGCGCCAACCGCTGGCATGAAACCGGTCCACTCCCGGCCGGCTGGGGTTCAGGTTGTAGGAGGAGGTGTGGACGCGCCGGATCAACACGTGCTTTCCGGAAAATATCATCCAGAAGTCATAGCCCGGATCGAGGTGGTCGGACGGCGGGTCGGTCCTGAGGCCGGTTTGGGTCCGGACGGTCAGGAAATATTCGTCGGATTGGCCGCTGGAACGGTCGAAGACCTGGCACCGGCATTCGATCTGGATCCGGACCAGGATCTCTTGGTTTTTGGGGATGTAGTAGCAGAAAGAGCGTGAAAAGTCGGTGGCGGTGGTTTCAGGAGGCTCTGACCGGCGGTTCAGGCAGCCAGCCAGCGGTAGCGAGCCCAGAGACAGAGCGCCGGCCAGCCAGACCCGGCGGTTGAAGGCCTTCGAGGGAGTTGCCATGGGTCTCCTTTCGAGCCGAAGGAGCCGGCGCCGAATGTGCCCAGTGAGGACCCAGGTCCAGGTCCGGAGACCCGGGTCCAACCGGTGACCCCGATCCCCGACCGGGTCTGCCGTTGCGGGTTCCGGCGAGAAATGCCTGCAGGCTCCTCATCCCTCCGCCAACTGCCTCGGGATAGCGGGTTCGGTCATTCCTTCAGTTGCTGCTCGAGCAGGCTGCTTGCGACTCCGAGAAAGTCGCTTTCGGTGACGATGCCGACCAGGCGGCCCTTCTGCACCACGGGCAGACACCCGATGCGGTGGCGCCGCATCAAGCGTACAGCCTCCAGGCTGGAGGTTTCGGGGGGAATCGTGACGGGGTCGGACTTCATGATGGCGCGGACCCGTTCCTGCTTGCTCTTCACGCCTTGCCGGCTGAAGCACTTCAGCACCGAGCGGTAGGAGACCACTCCCACCAGGCGACCGGGTTCGTCTTCCACCGGCACGTGTCTCACCCGCTCCCAGTCCATGATATTGGCCACCAGGTCGACCGGGTCCTCGGGATGGACGGTGAACAACTCCACGCTCATGTACTGTTCCACCCGCTGATGGTGCGCCCTCCAGTCTCCCGCTTCCTGCAATTTCGCCAGTGGCCAGGAGTGCACGGGGCGTCCCTGTTGCTGGTTCCGGTAGGTGGCGGCGGTGACGGCCACCAGCGCGCTGCCCCTGAGCCGGTCGCCGCCCATTTGCGAGCAGGACCTCAGCAGCCAGTCGGCCCCGGTCTGACGGCGCCGCACCCGCTGACGGATCACCTCCAGGAAGCGCTCGATGTCGTCGGCGTGGATCCCGCAATGGCGCAGTCCCTGGCGGGCCAACGGCAGCAGTTGGCCTTGAATCAACCGGGGGGCCGGCAGGACTCTTCCCCCCAGCCAGTACAACTGGGCATCCAGGCCGGATTGAGCCGCAACCGAGAAGTTGGACTTGACTTCCTCGAAGGAAATGAGCCGCGTGATGTCCTCGTGCTCCTGGGCCATGCCGGTCACGAGACCGCACAGAAAGGCCGTGTTGGCCACCTCGTCTTCGACCGAGGGACCCGCCGGCAGCGCCCGATTCTCGATTCTGAGGTGGGGCTTTCCCTGCCAGACTCCATAGCAGGGACGATTCCAGCGGTAGACGGTGCCGTTGAAGAGGCTGAGGGACTCGAGCCGGGGCACTTCATTTCGAGAAAGGACCTCGAAGGGATCCTCGGCGCCCTCATGGGTCATGAGGGCCCGGAAGCGGGCAATGTCCTGCTGAAAGATCTCCAGCACCGAGTGGCGGACCCACTGGTCGCCGAAGCTGACACGAGACCTGGAGGTGCGGACGTGGGGCGAGGGTCGCCGAGTATCGATGGAGCGCTCGAACAGAGCAATGCGGGTCTCTTTCCAGAGCCTCTTCCCCAGCAGGAAGGGAGAATTGGTGGCCGCCGCCAGCACCGGAGCCGTCACCAGTTGAGCAATGTTGTAGAGCTGGGAAAACCGGTCGGGGGCTACCTGGTAGTGGATCTGAAAGGCCGTGTTGCAGGCCTCCAGCATCACGGTGTCGCCCTCCAGCATCAACTCGTCGATCCCCTTGATGTAAAGCTGGTGGCTGTCTCCCCGAAGTTTCTTCACGGCTTCCCACAGAAGCTCGTAGCGGCGCTTCGGGGTCATGTTGCGGCGCTTGAGTTGGGAAAGGGTCAGGGACGGCAGGATCCCCGTGAGCAGGACGGCGGCTCCGTGACGCTCCGCCAGGGCGGCCACGCCGGCCACCGACCGGTTCAGTTGCTTCTCCAGTTGGGTGAGGCAGTCCCCTCGAAGTTCCAGGGGATCGCAGTTGAACTCCAGGTTGAAGCGCCCCAGTTCCGGAGTGAGATGGGGGTCCCGGCTCTCCGCCAGAATCTCGGGACCCAGTGGAGCCGGCTGCCAATTGCCGTCAACCAGGAACAGCTCCTGCTCGGCGCCCACCCGCAACGGCTCCGACTCGATCGAGCCTTGATCCAGCATCAGTTGAAGAGCACGAAGGTCGTTCAGCAGCGACTCGACGTAGTCCTGGCGCCCACCCTCGGCGGAGACCTCTTCGACGTTTCCTGTGCCCATGTTTGTCCCTTCTGCAGAGGGCTGCTGAAACCTGCATGCGGAGTTGAAACGACTCTCCCGAGGCCGCCAACGATTCCTGCCCCTTCCTCTCACCGCCTGTCCCTGCCCGCTCTGCAAGAATATGTCCGCGGAAATCACTTTGTCCAGTCCGCATCTCCCGGACCGATGTGGGGACACGGTTCCTTCCAAGACAAGTGGGCCGGCTGGTTGCGCAGGTCCTTCCAGTCGTGTCAGGATAGATTTCCGTCAAAGCGGTGGGGACTCATGTTCTGAGAGGGATTGACACTTGGAGTGACCGTTCTCTCGGTTACCGAATCCTTTTTGAGGAGGGTTTCGTGCCTTCAAACGCAAATCGTCTGGCCGCACTCGTTGTTCTTCATGGTTTTTTTGGCTGGGGAATCGTTGCTCCGGCGGCGGGGCAGGAGATTCAATTTCGATTCCATCGGCCGGAGGACTTTCCGGGATACGTATCGACCTACAAGAACACGAAAATCATCGAATTGGACAAAAGTGTAAAACGGACAACCGTAGTCGAAGGAAAGTCCAGGATAAAGGTTGTGAAAACGCCCACTGGATACAAGGAAACGGCCGTTCCGATTCTGTTCAGGACGACACAGGACGGGAAGCCGGTTGACAATCCCATTCAATCCTTCATCCAGAAAACGACGTTGACCGCGGAATTGGACAGTGACGGGAAACTGCTCGAAGTCCGTGGACTCGAGGGAATCGTCGAAAGACTGAAGGCAGAACTGCCCGAAGATCTGCCACCCAATTTCGCGACCTTGGTCAGTGAGGAAACGATCGTCAATACAGTCAAACAGGAATGGCAGGGCAGAGTGGGCGAGTTCCTGGGTGTCGACGCGGAAATAGGCGAGGTTTGGACAGGCGAAAAGACAATACCGCTGCCGGTGGGTGGGACGCTGTCATTTCACACCGTGACGAAATTGGCTGAACAGGTGAAGTTTGGCGAGGTCGACTGCGTCCGGATTGAATTCTTCTACGATACCGACGCTGGAGCCCTGAATCAACTTTTGGGCGGCGTCCTGGACGATCTGGCCACACTGGCGAAGAGCGAAGCAACCCACAACGTTTCTGCCGCAAAGATCACCGGAAAGGGTAGACGGATCGTCGACCCGACAACGATGATGATTTATTCGGAAATCACGGAACGGACCGTCACCATGAAGATGAACATTCCCGGCCAGGGAGAAGTCGACATGACGCTCTTTGAAACGCGGGAATACGGTGTCGAAGAACTTGGCCGGTAGGAATACCCGGTGACGGGGCGTTGAAATTTCGTTTCCAGCCCCAGGCGTGACCCTGGGCCATGTTGGACAATCGGCCTTCGATCCAAGCGAATGCCCATGAAAACCAATCGACCTCTTTTCTGGATCGTGCTGGCGCTGCTCTCGCTGGGTTCCCTGGCGGGAGCTTACCGCTATTTTGGCGAGGCTTTCCCTCTCATCACCCTGGATCTTCAGATGGATCGGGCCACCGCCCTGCAGCGGGCCAGGGAACTGGCCGGCCGCTACCAGTTGGGTCCGGGGGAGTACGAGCAGGCGGCCTCCTTCGGATCGAGCTCCCAGGTGCAGAATTACATCGAGTTGGAGGGCGGGGGAAAGGAGACGTTCGCCCAGGTGATGGCCAGCGACCTCTACTCCGCCTACACCTGGCGGGTCCGCCATTTCCGCGAGAAGGAGACCACCGAGAGCCTGATTCGCTTTACCCCCGCCGGAGAGCTGTGGGGGTTTAGCGAGAAACTGCCCGAAGACCAGCCGGGCGCCACGCTTTCGGACGAGGAGGCTCGAAGCCTGGCCGGGACTCGCCTGAAGCAAATTCTGGGAATCGGACTCGGGCCATATGAACTGGTGGAGCACGCTCAGGAGGTGCAACCGGGAGGGCGAACCGATCACCGGTTGGTCTACGAGCATCGGCGCCGGGATATCGGGGAAGCTCGCTACCGGCTGCGCTTGACGGTGAGCGGCGACCGGTTCACCGAGATCGCGCGATTTGTCAAGGTGCCCGAGGCGTTCAACCGGCGCTACCAGGAAATGCGCTCTTCCAACACCGCCATCGGGGCCGTTGGAAGCGTCGCCATGGTGTTGGTCTATGTCCTGGGCGGGTGCCTCATCGGTCTCTTTTTTCTCCTGCGCCGGGGTTGGGTGCTGTGGAAGCAAGCGCTTTTCTGGGGTCTGCTGGTGGCCTTTCTGCAAGGCCTGGTGGCCCTCAACCAGTTGCCGCTGGCCTGGATGAACTATGACACGGCCTTGTCCCGCCAGGGATTCCTGGCCGACCAGATCGTTTGGGCGCTGGTCCAGTTCGTGGCCCTGGGCATTGTGCTGACCCTCTCCTTCATGGCCGCCGAGACGCTCTCGCGCAAGGCGTTTCCCCACCATATCCAGCTCTGGAAACTGGGCTCCCGGGGAGTGGCCAATACCACGCCGGTCCTGGGATACACGGTGGCGGGTTATCTGCTGGTGCCGCTCTTCTTCGGGTATGAGGTGGCGCTCTATTTCTTCTCCAACAACGTGCTGGGCTGGTGGTCCCCCTCCAACGCGCTGCTGGAGCCGGATGTCCTGGCTACCTATCTGCCCTGGCTTTCTTCCATAGCCATTTCGCTTCAGGCCGGCTTCTGGGAGGAGTGCCTGTTTCGGGCCGTGCCCCTGGCCGGCGCGGCGCTGCTGGGGCGCCGTTTTGGAAGGCCGGCCCTGTGGATCGGCTCGGCCATGGTCCTGCAGGCGCTTATTTTCGGCGCCGGCCACGCGGCCTATCCCACCCAGCCTGCCTACGCCCGGGTGGTGGAACTGGTCCTGCCCTCCCTTTTCTTCGGCGCCATCTACTTGAGGTACGGGCTGCTGCCGGCCATCGTCCTCCACTTCGCCTTCGACGTGGTCTGGTTCGCCATCCCGCTGTTCGTGTCCGAGGCGCCCGGCGTCTGGGTCGATCAGGTCCTGGTGGTTCTGCTCACCCTGGTTCCCTTGGGTGCCATTGGGTGGGTCAGGTGGCGCGCGGGGGAATGGAGCGCACTCTCTCCAGACAAGTTGAACGGAGCCTGGAGTCCCCCGTCACCACGGGAGCCCGAGTTCGAAACGGAAGCGCCGCCTCGGCGGAGCGTCCCGGCGCTGGCTCCGGCCCTGCGCTCCGGGTTGCTGCTGGGAGGGATCGCCGGTCTGGCGGTATGGGTCCTGTTGGGGAAATTCCAGACAGACGTGCCCGAGTTGAAGGTGGATCGGGAGCAGGCGGTGAACATCGCCCGGGAAGCGCTGGAGCAAAGAGGTGTTCAAATTCCCTCGACCTGGCGGGAGATGGTCTCCATTCGGGGGGAAGCGACCCGGACCGGACGATTCATCTGGCAGACGGCCGGCTCGGAGACCCACGCGCAACTGGCCGGTTCCTATGTTCCGGGAGCGGGCTGGAGGATTCGGTACGCCACCTTCGAAGGAAGGGTGGAGGAACGGGCAGAGGAGTACCGGGTGATCGTGGCCGACTCGGACACGGTTCCCCGTGTCATCCACAGGCTTCCGGAAGCCAGGAAGGGTGCGGCGTTGTCCGAGGAGGAAGCGCGGTCAAAGGCTCAGGCCGCGATTGCGGCCCGTCTCGGCCTCGAACCGGGAGACCTCGATGAGGTCTCGGCCGAGCCCTCCCAGCGGCCGGCCCGCCGGGACTGGACCTTTGTCTTCGCCGATCGCACCCAGGCGCTTCCCGAGGGGGAGGCTCGGGTGGCGGCCGTTGTGGCGGGCGATGAGCTTTCCGACGTCTACCGCCTGGTTCACCTGCCCGAAGATTGGGAGAGGCGGGAGCGCAGCCGCCTCAATCTTGTCAGGATCCTCGGCGTTATCCGCGGCGTCCTGCTGGCTTTGGGAGCAGTGTTGGCAGCCGTGGTCGCCGTGGTCGGTTGGAGTCGGAAGAGGTTTTCGGCTCGGACGTTCTTCTGGCTGGCCCCCATCCTGTTCCTGCTCCAGCTTGCCGCCTTTTTCAACGGGTGGCCGGCCATGATTTCGAACCTGGCCACGGCTCAGCCACTGAGCCACCAACTCCTGTCGCTGATCGCGGGCGGCCTGATCGGAACCCTCTTTCTCTCGCTCCTGCTGGCCTTGCTGTTCGGCTGGGTAAAGAACTCGGGCCGCTGGAGCGGTGAAACCACGGGAAGAAGAATAGCCTTGGGGGTGGCCGTGGGCGTTGTGGCCAAGGGGCTCCAAGTGCTGGCAACGGCCTTCACCGGCGCCAGGGCTCCGGCGTGGCCGGAGTTCGGAGCTCTGGACAACGTCCTGCCGACCCTGGGTCCGCTGGTGCAGTCGCTCACCCAATACTTCATCCTTCTGTGTGTCCTGCTGGTGGCGGTCGCCGCCGTGGAAGTGCTGACTCGCGGCTGGAGCCGGCGCCGCTATGCCGGCGGCCTGTTCATCCTTCTGGGATTGGTGTGGCAGCCCATCGATGTCGAGGGCACGGGGGAATGGCTGGTCAAGGGCCTGCTGTTGGGCATCGTGCTGCTGGCCGCCTATGTCTATCTGCGGGCCGAGGCGGGCCTGATCCCTCTGGCGCTGGCTTCCTACCTGGCTCTCGGACTGCTACAGCAGGCCGTCGACCAACCCTACGGAGGAGCCCTGCTGCACTACGGCCTGGCGACGGCGGGCTCCCTGGTTGCCGGATGGCTGTGCTGGCGACACCTGGGCGGGCCGGCCAAGGAGAGCATGGCGCAGGCACCGCCTACTGAACAGCAGGCCTGAATCTCCAATTTCGGCGCCGTTATCCGGTCTCCGGAAGCGGCAGGCCTGGCCGTTTTCGACAGTACCGGCGTTCAACCATAGGAGGTCATGATGATTCTGACGACAACTCCCGCGATCGAGGGCAAATCCATCCGCGAGTATCGCGGCATCGTGACCGGTGAAGCCATTCTGGGGGCCAACCTGGTCAAGGATCTTTTTGCCGGGATACGGGATCTGATCGGAGGCCGGTCTGCCGCCTACGAACAGGAACTGGCCAAGGCCAGGGGCATCGCCCTGGAAGAATTGGAGCAAGCCGCCCGGGACCTGGGGGCCAACGCCGTGGTGGGAATCGACCTGGACTACGAAGTCCTGGGCGGGAAGGGAAGCATGCTGATGGTCAGCGTCAGCGGCACCGCCGTGGTCATTTTCTGAACTTGGGCGAGTATAATTTCGGGAACTTGGTAATGAAACGGCGATCCTTTCTGGAGGCAAGCCTGGCGGGGTTGGCGACTATGGGCTGGGCCGGAGGGAAAAAGTATCGCATCGGCGTGATCGGCCACACCGGTCGCGGCAACTACGGGCACGGGCTCGACACGGTGTGGCGGGCCTTTGACGATACCGAGGTGGTGGCGGTGGCAGACCCGGACGACGAGGGCCGGGCCCAGGCCAAGGAGCGCACCGGGGCCGGCCGGGATTACCGCGACTATCGCCGGATGCTGGACCGCGAAAAGCTGGATATCGTGGCCATCGCTCCACGTTGGCTGGACCAGCGGGCGGCCATGACCACGGCCGCCGCCGAGGCCGGCTGCCACATCTTCCATGAGAAGTCCTTTGCCCCCAGCCTGACCGATGCCGATCGCATGGTGGCGGCGGTGGAGCGGAACCGGGTCAAGGTCCAGATGGCCCACCAGATGCGGACCTCCCCTTTTGTGACCCGCGTCAAGGCAATGATTGAAGCCGGGGAGATCGGCATGATCCAGGAGGTGCGCGGACGGGGCAAGGAAGACCGGCGCGCCGGCGGAGAGGACCTGATGGTGCTGGGCTCCCATATCTGCGACATGATGCGCTACTTCCTGGGTGACCCCCGGTGGGTCTTCTCCCACGTGACGGAGGATGGGAAGGAGGTGGGCCGGGGGCAGGTCCGGGAGGCCACCGAACCCATCGGCCCGGTGGCCGGCAACCAGATCGCGGCGGTTTTCGGCTTCGCCGGCGGCATCCACTCCTACTTCGGCTCCAAGGCCAGCGATCGAACCGACCGAAAGCGCTTCGGTCTCTGGATTTACGGCAGCCGGGGCGTGATTCACCTGCCCAACGACGTCTATCCCAGAGGCCAACCCTGGATCCTGCGCTCACCGGGCTGGCTGCCCGACGAGACCCGCCGCTGGGAGCCCATCGAAGCCAGGCCGCCGGCGTCAAGCCGCTTCCGGGCCGAAGGTCACACCCTGGGCAACGCCCTGCTGGTCGCCGACCTGCTGGAGGCCATCGAGCAGGACCGCAAGCCGGCCTGCAGCGAGCAGGATGGACACTGGACCATCGAGATGATCACCTCCGTCTACCAGTCTCAAAAGACCGGAGCCCGGGTGAACCTGCCTCTCGAAGACCGCCGGCATCCGCTGGAGACCTGGGGGTAGCGCTGAGACCGAATAGTGACCAGTGGTCAGCCCAGCCCCCGCCCCCTCCACGACGGGGCGGACCCTTCGAGTAGGAAACAGGCGGGCCTCAATAAAGACGAACCACGAATGAACACGAATAGACACGAATAGCGACGGACCTCCTTCAACCACAGCCGGCCCTTTCCTGAAAAATTCTGTGCATCCGTACAGCCTGGATTCGAGTCGGGCTGTGAAGCCGCGGCAGCAGTTAGCCGTGGGCGTGAACCCGTGGACAGGGTTGGCCCAAGAGTCGAGCCGCGTAGGCGGCGGCCACAATATAGAAAATGTAACTCATTATTTATAATAGACTTATTAAGCGCCATCCGGTTGCAGTTCCCTCATTATATCCCTCTTTTTGAAAAGGAATCCACTGGACCCTCCGGGACGTTGGCGGAGTAAGCGTTCGGTCGAGCCGGTATCCGGCGTTACGGCAGCCGGACAAGCATTGTCGAACAGCGAGCCGATCCGGTCCGGGCGCCCTCCGTGCACAGGGGACATCGACTGGTGCCGGCCGTCGACAACGCCAGCGTCCGGTT
>JAJDUG010000005.1 GCA_022826755.1 Acidobacteriota bacterium | reverse complement strand
CGAATCCGAATGGATCTCTTTCGGTTTTTCCTCGTGGCCTATCGGCAACCAGGACCCTGTTCCGTTGATCCGGATATCTACCTATTGAACATGGATGCACAGGATTAACAGGACGAGACGCTGTCGCAGGGGAAGCCGACTCGTTGCGTTTCCCCTCACCCGAACCCAAGGGGTGTTCCCTTTGAGTGGGTCAAGAACAGGGTCTTTCTTAGTGGCCCTTCGTCGTTCTTCGTGTGTCTTCGTGGATCACTCTTTTTTCTGTTGTTCCAGGCAAAGAAAGAGAGTCAGGGGTGCGCGTTGCCGGATGATGCTGCAAAAATTCAAAATAAAGCGTAAGCACCGACAAAATACGTCGACAAAGTTTGACCGTTGACGCCACCAGGTATAAAATGCGAAGGCATTTAAAAGTATATTTCCAGAGTTTGCCGGACGCTTGCCGCGGCAAGCGGTTTGGGGGTTGCATGAGCTATCTGGCCGTTCTCGTCGCAATTGCCGCTCACCTTTTGGCTGTCTCGCTCCACGGGGAGGAACAGCGGCCCAGCTTCGAAGCTGACATTCAGCCCATTTTCGAGGCCCACTGCATCGCCTGCCACCAGGGCGCATCCGCCCAGAGCGGCCTGGTCATGGAGACGGTGGAGGCGCTTCTCAAGGGCGGTGAAAAGGACGGTCCGTCGGTCATTCCGGGCAAGAGCGCCGAGAGTTCTCTTCTGCTCTACCTGAGGGGTGAGCGTCAGCCCCAGATGCCCATCGGCGGCGATCCGCTGCCGGCGGAGCAGATCGACCTGATCGCCCGCTGGGTCGACCAGCTTTCTCCCGGGTCCGACAATTCGAGCCAGGAGGCGACTGACACGGCTGCCGTTGACGCCTCCGCCCATCAGTTCGAAACAGCCGTCAAGCCCCTCCTGGAGCAGCACTGCTTTACCTGCCATTCCATCCAGAACCACCAGAGCGGACTGGTGCTGGAAACCATGGCCTCCCTGCTGAAGGGAGGATCCCTGGGCGGTCCGGGAGTCATTCCGGGGAAGAGCGCTTCCAGCCCGCTCATCCAGCGGCTGCGCGGCCAGAAGGCCCCGCAAATGCCCCTGAACGGGGAACCCCTGTCGGAAGAGCAGGTGGAGTTGATTGCCCGCTGGATCGACGAGTTGCAGGTGGCGCCCGTTCAGCAAACGGCAGAGGCTGAAAAACCCGGCTGGCCCTGGACCCCGTTGGAAAAGCCGGCTGTTCCCGAGGTCCGGCAAGGGAGTTGGGTCAAGAATCCGATCGACGCCTTTGTGTTGGCCAAGATGGAAGAGAAAGGCATGGAGCCGGCCCCGTCCGTTACCAGACGGCAGTTGCTGCGAAGGCTCTATTTCGATCTGATTGGATTACCCCCCACTCCGGACGAGATGGAGGCCTTTCTCCAGGATGAGTCGCCCGACGCCTACGGCAATGCCGTGGAGAAGCTGCTGGCCGACTCCCGCTACGGCGAGCGCTGGGCCCGGCACTGGATGGACGTGGTGCGCTACGGCGATTCGGTGGGAGGCGGGCTGGACTATCCCTTGCCCCACATGTGGCGCTACCGGGACTACATCATCCGGGCCTTCAACCAGGACAAGCCTTACGACCGCTTCGTCAAGGAGCAGATTGCAGGGGATGCCTTCAGGTTTTACGGGGAGGAGGGGAAGATTGCCACCGCCTTCCTGAATCTTCAGGTGCAGGTGGAGGGCTCGGGCGATCAGCGGCGCGACTTCCTGACGGATGTGGTGAACACCACCGGGTCGGTGTTTCTGGGCGTTACCCTGGGATGCGCCCGCTGTCACGACCACAAGTACGACCCCATCACTCACAAGGACTACTACCGCATCGAGGCCTTTTACGCCCCCATGCCCAAGCCGCAGCCCCAGTCGGTGTCGTTCACCCAGTATGAACTCCCCAGGCAGAATCCGGAGATCTGGGAGGGCAAGGCCAAGGAATGGGAGGGCCGGCTCAAGAAACGCAAGGAGTGGGCCGCCGGGCTGCGCAAGCAGGTCAGCGAGTTGACCGATCCGCACCGGGTTCTGATGTCGCCGCTCGACCTCAAGGACTGGGTGGTGGCCGACCTCAGAAGGGTGCCCTTTCCCACCAGTGAACTGGTGCCCAAGGAGATCAGCAAGCAGTTCTCCCTGATCGGAAGGCAGAACGCCCGCTTTGCCAACCCCAACGATCCCGACCGCTACAAGCCCATGGCCTATGTGCCCAGCGAGCCGCTGGGGAGCACAGGGTATGCACCGACCACCTTCCTGCTCAAGGGAGGCGACCCCGATCTCAAGCAGGAAGTGATAGAGCCCGGCTTTGTGGTGGCGGCCAGCGGGGACCCGAATCCGGTGGATCTGAAGGGCTGGAGCGGGAGCCGGCGCAAGAAGCTGGCCAGTTGGCTGGCAAGCCCGGAGAATCCTCTGACTCCTCGGGTCATGGTGAACCGGATCTGGCAACACCACTTCGGAAAAGGGCTGGTGAAGACTCCCAGCGACTTCGGCAAGAACGGCGGGGGCACCGTCCATCCGGAGCTTATCGATTGGCTGGCGGCCGAGTTCATCCAAAAGAGCTGGAGCATCAAGGACATGCACCGCCTGATGGTGCATTCCAACCTCTACCGGCAATCCCTGAACAATCCTCGGGCCAAGGAGTACGAATCCATCGACAGCGCCAACCGCTACCTGTGGCGGATGCCGCCCCTCCGCCTGGAGGCCGAGGTCATTCGCGACAACATCCTGGCGGTGAGCGGCGACCTGAACCTGCTGGCCGGCGGCCCCAGCTTTTTCCCACTGCTGGAAGACGACATGATGAAGCGCGCCCGCACCTGGTGGGAGCCCGATTCGGAGGAGGAGCGCAACCGGCGAAGCATCTACATGCTGCAACAGCGGGTGCTGGTGTCGCCCCTGATCTCGGTCTTCGACGGGCCCAACATCAGCGAGAGCTGCGATGTCCGCGAGGTCACCACCGTGACCCCTCAGGTGTTCGCCCTCTTCAACAGCAGGTTTGCCCACGAGAAGAGCCACGCCATGGCGGAGCGGATCCGGCGGGAGGTGGGGACGGATCCGGGCCGGCAGGTGGAGCGCGCCTTCCAGTTGGCCTTGCAGCGGCAGCCGACGGAAGTGGAAAAAATCCGGGGCCTGCAGTTCCTGGGAGTTCAAACGGATGTGCCCGGGACCGAGCTGAGTCTCAAGCAGGCGTCCTATTCTCCGGAGGGGGCCGAGAGTTCGCCATCCAATGGGAAGACCGGCAGGTCTCTGTCCGACTTTTGTCTGGCCATGTTTAATCTCAACGAATTTATTTTCCTGCAGTAGGCGAAGGAGTCCATTCGCAGCCTGCGAAAGAGTGGGTCACTGATGCTTATCAAGCCGCAATTCGATCAATGTGGAAACGTAGAGATGCAGGATCCCGGGTCGGGGGAACTGGGGCGCAGAGACTTCCTCTTCCGCATGGGCCGCGGCATCGGAGGGACGGCTTTGTCCTACATGCTGGCCCGTGACGGCCTGCTGGCCAAGGGGACCGGGGCCGCAAACCCGCTGGCCCCCAAGGCTCCCCATTTCGCTCCCAAGGCCAAGGCCTGCATCTTCCTCTTCATGGGCGGTGCCCCCAGCCAGATGGACACCTTCGACCCCAAGCCGATTCTGGCCAAGTACCACGGCAAACCCATCACCCGCATTTATGGCAGCCTGGAGAAGCGAATCTACGTGGGCAGCCCCTTCAAGTTCGCCAAGCACGGCCAGTGCGGGATGGAAGTCTCGGAGATCTTTCCCCACCTTTCCACCTGCGTGGATGACATAGCGGTGGTGCGCTCCCTGCACACCAACTCCAACAGCCATCCCACCGGGTTTATTCTGATGAACACCGGGGTGCAGGAGCCCGGCGCCGCTCCCTCCATGGGGTCCTGGCTGGTTTACGGACTTGGAACCGAGAACCAGAACATGCCCGGGTTCGTGGTCTTGCCCGACGGGGGAATCCAGGGCGGGATCGCCAACTACTCCAACTCCTATCTGCCCACCGCTTATCAGGGCACGCTGATCAACCCCCAGGGCGTTCCCATCGTGGATCTGAAGCCCCCCAGCGGGGTGACCGTGAAGCAGCAGAGCGAGACGTTGGGCTTGATCAACGACTACAACCGGGGCTATATCGACTCCGATCCCGGCAACAGCGCTCTGCTGGGCCGGATGAAGAGCTACGAGTTGGCCTTCCGCATGCAAATGGCCGTCCCGGAAGCTCTGGACGTCGACCGGGAACCCGAGAAGATCAAGGAGCTATACGGGCTGAACGACAAGATCGCCGAGCCCATGGCCCGCCGCTGCCTGATGGCGCGGCGCATGGTGGAACGAGGCGTGCGGTTCGTGCAGGTCTATTGCGGAGGCTGGGACTCCCATTCCGATATTGATGGAGGGCACCGGCGTTGCGGTCTTCGCAGCGACCAGCCCGTTGCCGGGCTGTTGAAGGACTTGAAGCAGAGGGGCCTGCTGGACGAGACCCTGGTGGTTTGGGGGGGCGAGTTCGGTCGGACCGCCGACAATCACATGTCCTTCTTCAGGGCCCACCCCGGTCGGGACCACAACGAGAAGGCCATGGTGACCTGGTTTGCCGGCGCCGGGATCAAGGGCGGAACGGTGGTGGGCAACACCAACGAATTGGGCATCGAGGCCGTCGAAAACGTCTACCACCTGCATGACCTCCACGCCACCATCCTGCACCTGATGGGGTTGGACGACATGCGGCTCACCTACTACCACGCGGGCCGTTTCAAGCGCCTCACCGACCTGGGCGGCCGGGTCATGAAGGAGATCGTGGCCTAGCCTCCCGCTCTATCGACCAATCACTCCCTCCAAGGGAGAAATTCATGGCCACCGCCGTATTCGACACCTTGAAGGCCAGCGATACCCTCAAAGCCGCCGGCGTTGAAGCCAGGCAGGCCGAAGCTATCGTTCACACCATGGCCGGCGCCTTCGAGGATACGGTCGCCACCAATGCCGACCTGATCGAAGTCAAAGCCGACCTCAGGCAGGATATCGCATCCACCAAGGCCGAACTCAAGCAGGATATCGCTTCCACCAGGGCCGAACTCAAGCAGGATATCGCTTCCACCAGGGCTGACGTCGCCATCGTCAAGGGCGATATCAGGTTGCTGAAGTGGATGATCGGAGTTGTCCTGGCTTGTGTCGTCTTTCCCATTCTCAAATCCTTCCTGCTGTAGACGACATTATTGAGTCGATCCTGCCGCAGGCTGCACCACCTGCTGGGTCTGGTTTCCCTTGGGAGTCGCCTTCTCGGCCTTGTTCAGTTGTTGAAAGATGCGGACCTGTTCTCTGGCCTCCTCGATCTTGCCCAGCCTCCTCAACACCTTGGCCAGTTGGATGTAGGCCTGTTTTCTCTTGGGCTCCCTTGCTACCACCTGCCTGAGCAGCCTCGCGGCCTTCTCGAATTCTCCGGCTTTCACATAGATTTCGCTTAAATCCGCCAAGGCAGGCACCCCACCCTGATTGAGGCGGATCGCCTCTTCGAACAGGGCGCTCGCCTCCACGTTCTTCTGCTGATGGGCCAGCACCCTTGCCAGCCCCAGCCTGGCTCCGGCCATCAGTTCCGGGTCGCCTTCGATCATGGGAAGGAGCTTCCTGAGATGGGTCTCGGCTTCCTGGAAGCGGCCCATGATCTCCAGGTCCAGGCCGCCGTTGTAGAGGACCAGCGGGTAGTCGGGAAACCGCTCAAGCAGTTGAAGCGAGGTTTCGAACGCCTTCTGATAGTTCTCGTCTTTCCGATAGGCGCTCAGCAGGAGCAGATGCACGTCGGGGTCTTCCGGGAATCGGTCAATCAATCCCTTGAGACTCCGAATGGCTTCCGGGTACTCTCCCCCGTCAATCATCACCTTGCTCAACAGGAAGACGGCCTTGGGTTCCTCCGGTTGAATCTCCAGGACCTTGCCGAGGGACCGCTTGGCTTCGGTGAGCTGCTTCGCCTCCAACTGGCCCATGGCCTGAAGCAGCAGAGCCGGCACGAAATCCGGCTGGAGCTGCAGGGCCTTGTCCAGCAGTGGCCCCGCGCGGTCGATCCGATCGGTTCGGGACAGGGCCAAGGCGAGCAGGTAGTGGGCTTCGGCCGATCGGGGCAGGCGTTCTACACTCCGGGTCAACAGGGGGAGCGCCTCCCGATGGAGATTCCTCTCCGTCAGCAGCCGGCAAATCGACAACAGGGCTTCCGGGTCGGCCCGGGACGCCTGCTCCATCTTGGCGGCGATCTGCAGGGCCTGGGAGACTTGGCCGGTTTCGAGCAGGGCCTGGCACAGGTAGAAGAGGGCCTCCGGAATGGCATCGATCCCGGGTTGGAGAGGTTGCAGAGAATCCACGCATTGAGTGTATTTCTTGCCTTTGCAATAGACGATGCCCAGCCTGATTCTGGAGAATTCAAGCCCGGGACTGAGCGTCAGAGACTCGCGATAGGCCTGCTCGGCCTGGTCCAGCTTGCCCTGGTTTTCACAGATGAAACCCAGCAGACGATAGCCGTCGGGGGAAGGCTGATCGGACAGCAGGGACCGGACCGACGCTTCCGCCTCGGCCAGCCTGCCGGCCTGGGCCTGCTCCACCGCCTGGCGGAAACGAGGGTCCATGCCCTGAGCGGCCTGAGAGGCTTGGACCAGTGCGAATCCGGTCAGGCAAATGACGCCGATGGCAATTTTTAACTGGAGGAAATTCACGGGAGTGGAGTCAATGGTTGAGGTCTGAATTCAAGAGAGCGCCCTCAAATTTTAGCATGGGCTTGGGCCTCTTAATCCTGTGCATCCTGTCCATCTATAACGGGACAGGGTAAGGCTGGAGCCTTTTTTGTGCCTTCTGTGCTTTTTGTGGTTGAGCCGTTTCTCCCATTCTCCGTGCAGCGGGAGCTTTCCCGGGAGAAGCCAGGGGAGAGGTCAGTCGCGAGGCAAGTCCGCTCTCTGTTGTTTCATGAAAATGCCCGATTCCAACCCCTTCGTGGCCCTTCGTCGTCCTTCGTGTGTCTTCGTGGATACCTCTTTTTTCTGTTGTTTCGGGCGCGGAGGATGGGTCCTCCAACAACCGGGCTCAGCGCCGCCGTCGCCGGCCTTCCCGTCTTCGGGGACCGGACGAGGCCGCTTCCGGCCCCTGGGAAGATGCCGGTTTTCTCAGGGCCGTGGCCCGGCGCGCGGTAAGCAGGACGGCGATAAAGAGGAAGAGCGCTCCGACGGGGACCAGCAGGATTCCCAGTCCAGGGTCTCCGGCGTGGATCACCACCCCGCCCAGCAGGAATCCTCCCGGCAGACAAAGGGTGGCGCCCATCAGGCAGGGCGAAGCCAGGCGGGCCAGACGCACCGTGTCTGCCGCCAAGTGGGGCAGACTCACCGCAAAGGCCAGGTTAACCAGCGAAAGCAGGACCCCGTGGGCGTGGGCCAGGGTCCACATGAACCGCCGGGTCTCGTTGGCCACGTCCAGGTACCAGCCCACCTTGAATCCGTGCAGCGATTCCAGCACGATTCCCAGGGTCAGGAAGCCCAGCAGGGACCACCATCCGAAGCGCAGGTGACGGCGCAGGTAGGTGGCGGTGGCGGTTTCAGCGGCCGTGGGAGTTGAGTCCTGTTCCAATTCGGAAAGCCTCCCGTTCCGTCATGACGGGATGAGGTGCGCTATTCGGCCAGGCTGACGACACGATCGTCCCGCTGGCCGAGCAGGCGCTCCTGCAGGTCCCGGTTCACGGCGCCATTGGCATCGATAAGGCCGGCCGGCCTGTCCGCGCCATGGGGAAGACGCTGCCAGCGCTCCAGCACCTCTCGATGGGCCGCCGCCCTCACCTCTGTGGGACCGAAGAATTCGTAGCTCCAGTCGGCGAAGGCCTCCGACCGCCTCAGGGAGCGTGCGGCAATGAAGCGCACGGCATCGTAGGGGTCTTCCAGGAGTTGTCCCAGGAAAGGCGGCATCCAGTCCGATCCCGAAGCCTGGCGGGCCGAATCCCACCCCAGGCTCCAGGCCATCAGGGCCCGCTGACCCGCGTCGCCGCGCAACAGCCACAACAGGGAGGCTGCCACCGAGCGTTCCTCCCGGGACAGCTTGGGCCTGGGGACATCGTACCACTCCTCCAGGCGAGAAGCCGCCCAGTCCAGGGTCTTGTCCAGGTGACACTGGTTGCAGGCGTTGGGACGACCGGTCTGCAGACTGGCCTGGACCGTGGGCGTGTCGATCTGGTGGCTGCGGATGGCCTTGAGGATTCCGTAGGTGGTGTAGGGCATGTGGCAGTTGTAGCACCGGCTGCCGCTGGAGTCCGGCGCATGCCGGGTGTGGTTCGGGGTGTCGAAACGGGCCGGGTTATGGCACTGCAGGCAGGCCTGGTCGCCCCGCATGCCGGGCTTGAGCTGGTCGATGGCCCACTGGCTCAGCGGCCGGGAATCCTCCGGTGACTGGTGCATGGCGTGGCAGGAAAGGCAGGACAACTGCCCCCGTTGAAAGCAGGGGGTTTCGATCAGGCCGTTGTACTCCCTCCCGGAAACCCGAACCATGCCGTCCGACCAGAACTTCTCCTCCCAGTAGGTCGGCTTGCGCTTGGCCAGTTGCCGCAGCCGAGGCTGCTGCCTGTCCTGGTACCGGACCACCAGCTTGCTTTCCGAAAGCACCTGGCCGGGCCGGTAGGGATAGCCATGGTCCATCCACTGCTGGAAGTCGTCCTTCTCGTAGAATTCCAGGATTGCATGGCACTGACCGCAGACCTGGGAGGAAAGCTCATGAGAGAGGCGAGCCGGTTGCACGATGGAGGGGTCCGGTGTCCCATTCAGGTGAAAGGCGTAGCGGCGCAGCGGATTTCGGTTGAGCAGCACGTGAGCCTCGCCGGGCCCGTGGCAGGCCTCGCAGGCGATGCCGAACTCGGCCACCCGGGTATCGAAGCTCAACTCGGTCATGTCCACATTGGAGCGGCCCCAATCGGGTGAACGGGTTTTCCCCTGGGTGGTGTGGCACTTGATGCAGGCCATGTTCCAGGCGCCGGGCAGAGCAGACTTGATCTCGGGTGCCGGGGGCGTGAGGAAGGTGGCATTGCGGGGAATCCACTGCTGCTCCTCGATCAGGTAAATGTAGGGGATCTGACCCAACTTGCGGCTGTGCCCGGTCGCATACCAGTAGACCTGCATGTGGTGGGAGCCGGTGATCATGGCCAAGCGAAGACGGCGGGGCTGGCCGCCCGGGCCTGCCTTGTCCATCTGGAACCACACGTCGCGGCCGTGTCGCAGCAGTCGGAAGCTCTGGCCCAGAAAGTAGAAGGGCTGGTCGATGGGCCCCGCCACCGTATCGGCGTCAGCCACCTGGGTCATGGTTCGGTGAAAGGAGCCGTACCAGGTCCTGTAGTTGTCGGGGTGGCAGGACTGACAGGCCTGAGAAGAAGTGTAGCTGTCTTCCCGGACCTGGATGGGTCGATTCCGTGGGGGGCGGTCATCGGTCGCGCGGCGGTAGTCGGAGAGGTTGCAGGCAACCAGGAAGGGGACCAGCAGCAACGTCACCGCCTGGAAAATTCGGCTGAGTCGGAAAACCACCCTTGTGCTCCCTCTGTACCTGATTGGCCGATCTTGCACCCCGTGTGCGGATCATGCGGGGAAAACGGCCGATCGTCAATAAAGACGAACCACGAATGAACACGAATAGACACGAATACGAATGGATCTCTTTCAGTCCTTCTTCGTGACCCTTCGGGAACAAGGACCCTGTCCCGTTATCCTGTTTTCCAATTATTTAACATGGATGCACGGGATGCACAGGATAACCAGGACGAGACGCGGTTGCGCAGGAAGCGGACTCCCTCGATGATCCGGGGCGCCTGCGAAGTGATTCCCATGGGCTTGCGAGCCAATTCCCGGATTCTGGTTGGATCACTCTTTTTGTTGTTTCCGGTAAGCCGAGCCCCCGCCCCAACGACGGGGTGGATCATTCGAGGGTGAAACAGGGGGGCGTCAATAAAGACGAACCACGAATGAACACGAATTCACACGAATACGGGTGGACTCGCTCGAACGACAAGCGACACCGAAGCGCTTTTGTAACTTCTGCACCCTTGTCATGACTTTGTGGATAACCCCTCGATATCGATTGTCACACCCGCCAATCGACACCTCATCAATCCGTTTATTGGTGTTCATTCGTGTCCATTCGTGGTTCGCCGTTTTCCTTGGCATCCCGTCACGGTTAACCTCAACGCCTTAGTGGCCCTTCGTCGTCCTTCGTGTGTCTTAGTGGATAACTCTTTTTTTCGGTTGTTTCAGACAAGCCGCGCCCCCGCCCCCCACGACGGGGCGGATCATCCGAGTGGGAAACAAATTGTGTTTCAAGAAAGAAGCCATCAAGTCTCATGGTTTCAATCGGTTCCACGGGATGCAGCTACCTGGGCGCCAGATTGGTTTCAGGCAAGCCTCTTTGTGAGAAGCGGCAGCCAAAAAAAAGCCCCGGCTCGTACAGAGCCGGGGCGAATAATGCAGCTAGCCTTCCATCAAAACTCGAATGCGAGGTTGAAGCGCGCTGACCGCATTCCCGCTCGCAACCCGGGCAGCCGGGTGGCGGTGGGGGAGTTGATGTTGAAGGTCGGCTGGTTGGGAGAGTATCCCCAACTGGCGTAGTTGAAGGGGTTGTTGATCTGGGAGGAGAAGAGAATGTTCATGTTCTCCCCGATGGGGAAGTTCTTGAAGATCCCCAGCGCCATCGAGAACACGTTGGGGGCCCGCAGGATGTTTCTTCCCGCGTTGCCGAAGCGTCCGATGTTTTCGCCGGGCACGGCAAAGGCGCCGGCGTTGTACCAGTCGTCGTCACTGCCGTCCGGCTTCTCCCAGCTCTTCCAGGTTCCCACCAGGTCGGGACGCCCCCCCCGTTTCCCCAGCCCGGAGGGGTCGAAGCCGGCGAAACGAGTGCTGACACCCTGGCCGGAGAGCAAGTCGGTCTGGGTCGACAATTCCCAGCCTCCCAGGATCTGGTTCATGACTCCGGAAATCCCGGAACCGAACCGCTGGCCTCTCCCGTAGGGGACTTGCCAGTGGACGTAGTTCACCGTGCGGAAGGGAGACACGGCGCTGCTTTCGGCCCGGTCGCAACGGCGGCAGTGGGGATTCTCGTTGGCGTTGCCGCGGTTACTGTTGAACCGCACCTCCACCACGTCGGTCATCTGCTTGGACCAAGCCATGCCGATCTCCCCGGTGAAGCCGAAAAGGTCGCGGGGATAGATGACCGCCTCGAAGGCGTGGTAGGTGGCCCCGCCCCCGTTATGAGTCTCGGTGATGGAGTTATAGTTGCGAACCAGGCGGCGCTCGTCGCTCCAGGCCACCCCCGCCACAGGCATGGGCAGATTGATGTCCCTCCGGTAGAACATCTGGGTCTCCTTGCTCCAGATGTAGGAGATCCGGGCCCGCTGTCCCCCCAATTCGTTTTCGATGCTGATGTTCGCCTGCTGGGTGTAGGGCCAGACGGAGTCGGGGTTCACGAAGCTGAGGTTGGGGATGGGAGGGGCGCCTAGCGCTGCAGCATCCGGAAGTCCCACCGGCCAGGTGAAGTTGGGCTGGTTTCTGCCGCTGCTGGCGTCCACGTTGTTGTAGGTGTAGGAGAGGGCGAAGGGTCCTCCGGTTTCGACAAAATCCAGCCGGGTCAGCCGCTGCATGATGGTGTACATGCCGTATCCGGCCCGGATGACCAGCTTGTCGTCGAAGTTGGGCCGCCACGCCAGACCGAATCGGGGCTGGATGTTGTCCTTGTCGGTGCGCCACAGGCCCTTGGGCAGCCCGGCCTGATCGGCGGTGATGACGGGATTGCGGTCCAGCACCCACAGCGGATCGATGAAGCCCATGGCGAAATCGTCCGGAACCACGATCGCGTTTCGTTCCGGACTGTAGGTGTAGTGGAGCCCCAGCTCATCCGTGGTGGGCGAAGAGACGTCGTAGCGCACGCCGTAGGACAAGGTCAGGTTGGGCAGGACTCTGAAGGTGTCGGTGATGAACAATCCTATTGAATGAGCCTGTTTCACGATGATGGGCCGGAGGTTGCCCTTGGCCATGGTCGTGGGCATGCCCAGCAGAAAGTCGGCGTAGGGATTTTTGGTAAAGGCGCCGGTAAACGATTGAGTCCCCCAGTTGGTGCTCCAGACCCTGTTGGATTCGTCGGTGGGGCGCCGGATCTCGAACCCCATCTGGACGCTGTGCTTGCCCTTGTACCAGGAGAGGGAGTCGCTCACCGTCCACTGGTAGGTTCGGGTGAGGTTGGTCCCCCAACCGTTGAAGGGAGTGAACCCGCTGATCCGGAAATTGGGTCCCGAACTGGCCTCGCCGGAGTCAGGCGCCGTGATGCCGGTCAGACCCAGGTCCTTGAGCCTTGCTTCCGCCCAGGCGACAGTGTCGGCCGGATTGCCGCCCCGGGTGTAGTTCCGGTAGACGTTACAGGAAGCGCAGTTGTAGAAGCCGATGCGGAACTCGTTGACCAGGGTGGGCGAGAGGGTGTTGGTGGTGCCCAGGGCGAAGGTCTTGGCGCAGCAGCTCTGGTGGAAGGGCCCGGCCCAGTCGTACACGGAGCGATCGTTGAAGCCTCCGGCGCCATCCCACTGTTGAGAGTGCTCGGCGTAAGAGGTCAGCACCTCGAAGGTCTCGGTCACCTTGTGATCGAAGCGGTAGTTGATTCTGCGGCCCCCCGCGGCCAGGTAGGTCCAGATGCCCGGCACCCGGTTGGTGCCGGGGATGGGGTCGCGCAGATAGGTGTTGAGCTTGAGGGCGATGGGGTGAATGCGATCGGCGGGAATGATGTTTCCCGGAAAATCCAACCCGGTCACCGGGTCGACGATCTGGTCGCCGAAAGAGGAAAAATCTCCGGCGCGCCAGGCCGCCTCGGGGTGTAACTGACTCACCTGGCGGTCGCCGGCATTGTTCTTGAAGGTGATATAGGTGAGCATCCAGTAGGAGCTGTTGCGGCCGTCATAGATCTTGGGGACCCAGGCCGGACCGTTGAGCACAAAGCCGGCTTCCCAGGTTCCCGTACCCACCGGGCGCGTGTGGTTGCGCGGGTTGTTGGCGTTCAGGACGTTGTTCCTCATCATCCCCTCGATACGCCCGTGAAAACTGTTGGTGCCGCGCTTGCTCACGATCTGGATGTTGACCGGCGTCTGAAAGTTGGCCGGTGCCACCGTGTGGGTGACCTTGACTTCATCCACCGCATAGGAAGAAAGATATTGACGATAGGCGTCCAGTTCCGCTCCGTCCATGGACATGTGGGCCGCGCCTTCGCGGGTCCCGTGGTAGCCGAAGTAGCCGCCGGCCCGAGAGACGGTGGGCTGCCCGAAGGTGACCCCGGTGTTCTGGGCGCTGGGATTCCGGGTCCAGTACTTGCCGGCCCGGACCGAGGACACGTCTGCGGTCTCGGTGACGATCACGGCCGCCTCGGCGGTGACGCTGATCTCGGTGGCCACGTCCCCCACCTCGAGCTGCACGTCCACGCGGACCGTGCGTCCCGCGCCCACCACCACGCCGGTATTGATGTAGCGGTTGAAGCCCGTCATCTCGACTTCCACCGTGTAGCTGGCCGGAGGAATGGTGGAGAACAGGTAGTTCCCGTCGCTCTGGGTGTTGAGGGTCCGCTCGACCGCGGTCAGCTCGGAGCGGAGAACGACAGTGGCTCCCACCACCACGGCGCCATCGGGGTCGGTCACGTTGCCGATGATGTTGCCGTTGAGGATCTGGCCGTAAAGGCTGCCGCTCATGGAAAGAGCAGCCAGCAGTGAAGCGAGAACAAAACCCTTGATGCACTTGGTTAGCATGGTGTCTCCTGAAACTCTATGGGTCTGGAATCGACCTCGGATCTGTCTCATTGGGATGCCGTACTCAGATTTCGATACTTTTACTGCTGGTGTATCTGCAATTTTCTTGCCAAAACGCCAATGAGGGCAAAAAAAATGCAAAGTACTCATTTTAGGCTGTTTAAAGCCCGCATTGCCTTCGGTGCCCGCACGCGTTTCTCGATTGAATCTACGAGATTTTGAAGTGGCGTCCCGCGTCCGTGACCAGAGGTTGCCGCTAAAACCACCAAGTCTCATAAAATGAGTCACTTAAGATCCAACCCATCCGAATACGAAATTACGGATCAAAGCGCCGGATATTTCGGGTTTTCGAACTGTTTGGCGGAAGTGGGAGCGGGGGGGCCTGCCAAAGCCGCGCTGCCGCGGCCGGCCGGCGCAGCTGGCGGCGGGACCAGGGCGAAGCCCGCCGTCGAACCGGTGGAAGGGGGTCCTCTCCCGCCTCGTGAATCACAAGGAACATTTACATCAGGAATGGGGTATTGGTCTCGGTCCGGGTGGCCATTCCATTCGCTGCCCACTCCTCCCTCAGGATCGGAACACCCCCAACCTTGACGCCATCCGGGGATTCTTCCCATAATTCGAATTGGATTCAGGCCCGGGTCCGGCAGGAGTTCCTCTGGTGAGACCACCCAAATCCGCCCTGAGACGGCGATTGCAAGTGGAACAGGTTGTCCGATGGGCGCGACGGCCCGGCCGGCATGCGGCTGCGTCCGGCGTCGCCTTGATTTTCTTCACGCTCGTTTCGGCAACCCTTCAGAGTTTGAACGCCGCCCCCCCCGGCAAGGAAGCTCTTGCCAGCCACCGGAAAATGTTGCAGGCCCTGAAGGAGCTCAAGGCGCGCGTTCCCGATCGCGACCCGGTGCTGGGAGATTTCCGGGCGCGCCATTTCCGGGCGGAACTGGAGGCCCTGGAGGCCGGCCGCAAGAAGGCCGGGTTCTTTCCTCAGGTCACCCGCTGGCGGCTCCATTTCGACCTGGGCCGGGAGGAGCTGCAACTGGGCAACGAGCAGCGCGCCCTGGAGCATTCCGGCGCCGCCTTCAGCCTGCTGCCTCAAGTCGAGAACCTGTTGCGGGCGGACCTGCCCATCCGGCTGCGCTTCCATCTCGGGGTGTCTCACCTGCGTGTCGGAGAGACCCAAAACTGCTGCCTGCGGGCCAACCCGGACAGTTGCATCCTGCCCATCCGGGAAGGCGGCATCCATACCGAGCCGGAGGGGTCCCGGCAGGCCATCCGCTATTTCACCCAGGTGCTGGAACGATCGGCCGCGGACTCCATTGCCTACCTGGAGTCCCGCTGGCTGCTGAACATCGCCCATATGACTCTGGGCACGTATCCCGAGGGCGTGCCCCGGGCCTATCTCATCCCGCCCAAGACGTTCGAGTCCGATGCACCTTTCCCCCGGTTCCACAACATCGCGGCCGATCTGGGACTGGACACCTTCAACCTGGCCGGCGGCGCCTGCGCCGACGACTTCAACAACGACGGCTATCTGGACCTGGTCGTTTCCACCTGGGATCCCGCCGAGCAGATGCGCTTCTTCGTAAACAATGGGGACGGTTCCTTCGTGGACCGGACCCGGGAAGCCGGGCTGACCGGACTGTTGGGCGGCATCAATCTGCTGCAGGCCGATTACGACAACGACGGCCACGTGGACCTGCTGGTCCTGCGGGGGGGATGGCTGGGGGACAGCGACCGGCATCCCAACTCGCTCCTCAGAAACAACGGCGATGGGACCTTCACCGACGTGACCTTCCTGGCGGGACTGGGAGAGGTGCACTATCCCACCCAGACGGCCTCCTGGGCGGACTTCGATAACGACGGCCACCTGGATCTCTATGTCGGCAACGAAGCCACTCGCCGGGGGATCTTTCTGCCCCAACGCCTGGGCGAGGTCGAGGACGACCGGCTGCCTTTTCCCTGTCAACTCTTCCGCAACAACGGCGACGGCTCCTTCACGGACGTGGCCCGGCAGGCGGGTGTCGCCAACAATCGCTGGACCAAGGGAGTGATCTGGGCGGACTATGACGGGGACCGCTATCCCGACCTCTACGTCTCCAACTTCTGGGAGCCCAATCGGCTCTACCGCAACAACCGGGACGGGACCTTCACCGACGTGGCCGCCAAGCTGGGAGTCACCGGCCCCCTGGCCAGTTTCCCGGCCTGGTTCTGGGATTTCGACAACGACGGGACCCAGGATCTCTACGTCTCGGCCTACATGACCGAAGTGGCCGACCTGGCCTCAGCCAGTTTGGGCCTTCCCTTTGAAACCGAGCTGCCCCGGCTCTATCGCGGCGACGGGTCGGGCGGGTTTGAAGAGGTGAGCCGGCAGCTCCGCCTCGACCGGCCTTCCGCGCCCATGGGATCCAACTTTGGAGATCTGGACAACGACGGCTTTCTCGACTTTTACCTGGGTACGGGCACCCCCGACTACCACGACCTGATGCCCAATCTGATGTACCGCAGCCTGGAAGGGAAACGGTTTGCCGACATCTCCATCGCCGGCGGCTTCGCCCACCTGCAGAAGGGACACGGGGTGGTTTTCGCCGACTTCGACCACGACGGGGATCAGGACATCTTCGAACAGATGGGTGGGTCCTACGCCGGCGACAAGTACGCCGACGCCCTCTACGAAAACCCGGGATTCGGCAACCACTGGATCGCCCTCCAGCTCGTGGGCACGCGCTCCAACCGGTCCGCCATCGGCGCCCGCATTCGTCTGGAGGTGGAGGAAGAGGGCAAGGCACGAACCATTTTCAAGACCGTCAACAGCGGCGGCACCTTCGGCGCCAATCCCTTGCGCCAGACCATCGGGTTGGGCCGGGCGTCGAAGATCGGGCGCCTGGAGGTCTCCTGGCCCACCAGCGGCGAGACCCAGGTCTTCCGGGATGTGCCTCTGGATCGGTTCATCCGAATCGTGGAGGGGGAGAACCGGTACCGCCGGCTCTCTCTGCCGAAGTTTGTCCTGGGCGGGGGGGACAAGGATAAGCAGGAGGCCCGCCTGCCCCGGGAGCAAGGGGCAAGGTAGAAGAGTGTCGGATGGGGAGGCGTCTGCGAATGGATCGGTTGGTGTATGCCCGCCGCGGGATTCCGTGGCGGAGGTCGACTCCGCTTGCCTGTTCAGGAGGAGCATCCCGGTGAACCGGTATCCCGTTGGGGTGAGACGCCGGCCATGGCGAGGACTGCCGGCAGTGATTGCGTCGGCACTGCTGGCGTCCATCTGGGCCTCTACCGGATTGCCGGCACTGCCGGACCCCCCATCCCCCTTTCGCGACAAACGGGTTGCCGCCGGCATCGATTTCCGGCACCAGCGAGGCGCTTCCGACCAGAAGCACCTGGTGGAGACGGTGGGCTCGGGATGCGCCCTGTTCGACTACGACAACGACGGGTGGTTGGATATCCTGCTGATCAACGGAGGCCTTACGCCCGACACCAGCGCCGCCGGGCCGGTTCGCCACGCGCTCTATCGCAACCTGGCCAACGGCCGCTTCCGGGAGGTGACCGCCAAGGCGGGGTTGGAGGGAAACGGTTCCTACGGCATGGGCGTTGCCGTGGGCGATTACGACAACGACGGCGACCGGGACGTCTACATCACCAACTTCGGACCCAATGCGCTCTATCGCAACAACGGGGACGGGACCTTCAGCGACGTCACGGCCAGAGCCGGCGTCGGCTGTTCCGACTGGAGCACCAGCGCCGCCTTTTTCGACATGGAGAACGACGGCGACCTGGATCTCTACGTGACCAACTACCTGGAGACCAGCTTCGAGACCAATCCCCTCTGCGAGTTGAAGAACATCCGGACCTACTGTTATCCGGGCCACTACGACGGCGTCGGCGACAGGCTCTACCAGAACCTGGGCGACGGCCGCTTCCGGGACGTGTCAGCAGCCAGCGGGATTCTCAACCCGGAGGGAAAGGGCCTGGGGGTGGTGGCGGCCGATTTCGACGATGACGGCTGGATGGATCTCTACGTCGCCAACGACACGGTCAGGAACTTCCACTATCAGAACAACCGGCAGGGCGGATTCGAAGACATGACCCTGCTTTCCGGCACCGGTTACAACGAGGAGGCCAACGCCGAGGCGGGAATGGGCACCGACGCGGCCGACTACGACGGGGACGGCCTGATGGATATCATCGTGACCAATTACGACATGGAGACCAACGCCCTCTACCGCAACCACCAGGACTGGCTGTTCACCGATGAGCGCGCCTCCTCCGGGGTGACCCGAGGGGATCAGTTCCTGCTGGGGTTCGGCACCGGCTTTTTGGATTTTGACAACGACGGGGATCAGGATCTGCTGGTGGTCAACGGACACGTCCTCGACAATGTCGAGCAGGTCCAGTTCGGCTTTCGTTACGCCCAGCCCGACATGTTGCTGGAGAACCGGCAGGGCGTGTTCAGCGAGCACAGGGGCTTCTCCCGTCAAGCGGGTCTGGAGCCTCGGGTCGGCCGCGGTTCCTGCTTCGGAGACCTGGACAACGACGGCGATCTGGATATCCTGGTCAACAACTGCGGGGGGCGGCCCCATCTCCTGCTGAACCAGGTGGGCGCCCGGAAGAACTGGATTTTGCTGAACCTGATGGGTTCGCGCAGCAATCGCGACGGCGTGGGGGCCAGGATCGAGGTGACGACTGCCGCCGGCCGGCAAGTCGACCAGGTGACGGGAGGTGGAGGGTACCTGGGGGCCAGTGACCTGCGGGCTCACTTTGGCCTGGGCGCTGCCGACAGGATCCAATCGCTGCGGATCCGTTGGCCGGGCGGAACCGAAGCAGTGTACCGGGACCTGGACGTCAATCGGATTCTTACCATCAGGGAAGGAGCGGGAAAGGTGGAGGTCACGAAGGTGTCGCGGCCGGGCGGAAGCGTCAAACCGTAGCGAGGCGTCGCCTTGGACAGACCAACAAAAGAAGAGATAGCCACGAAGAGCCACAAAGGACGACGATGACACACCAAGGCGTTGGAGGAACCTCAAGAGGGGTTCGCCAAGCGAAACGACGAACCACAAATGGACACGAATGAACACCAATAACTGGATGAGAAGTTCATTGGGAGGGCGACAGCCGAAATCGAGGAGGTTTTCTACGAAGGACGGGAAGGGATAACAAAGTAACAAATTTGCAGAATCGTTTCTGTGCCGATTGTCGTTGAAGGATATCCATGTGTCTTTTTGTCTATTCGTGAATATTCGTGTCCATTCGTGGTTCAAGTTCGTTAATGATCGGCTGGTTTTCCGTGCATGATCCGCATGGCACGGCGGGGACTCGGCCGGGTCACTGCGGCACTGCCGTCGAGGTTGGAGGTGGCGCATGTCAATCGTAATCAACCGCCGTTGCGGGGTTGCAAGTGCCCTCACCCTGTTGGTTCTGGGTCTGGGGTTGGTCCTGCCGGTGGGTGGTCAGTGGCAGAAGAAGCCCTTTCAGGAGTGGACTCGAGAGGAGGCTCGCAAGGTTCTGAGAAAATCCCCCTGGGGAAAGTCCCACCTCTTCGTCATCCCCTCGGGGGACGGCTATGAGAGAGACCTGAGGAGTGAACGAGCCGCCTGGCCGTCACTGGACCCCCAAGGTCCTCCCGATCCCACCCGATCCGGCGATGTGGACCAGCGGATGGCCTCCCGTTCCGACGACCCGCTGGACGACCCGCGCAACTCCATCCGGCAGGGGGAGTCTCGCGATGGCGGCGCCAGGCGCGCGGCCGAACGCTATCGCGTCTTCTGGTACTCCTCTCTCAGGGTCCGTCAATCCATCGGCCGGCTTCGCCAGCTCCGGGGGTTGGACCTGAAGGAACAGATGCAGGCGCTTCACGGGCAATCACGCCGCCATCACATCATCGCCGTGGCCGGCTCGGTTTCCAGGTTCTACCGCCGCGCAACCCTGGAGGAGATCGAGGGGAAGACCTTCCTGCTGGCTGGAAAGCGCAAGCCCGAAAAGATCGCCCCGGTACAGTTCGTGGGTCCGGAGACCCTTCGGTTCCCCATGGCTCTCTTCCTTTTTCCCCGGGTCACCGAGGCAGGACGGTCCCTGGAACTGAGGGACGGGGAAGCCCGGTTCGTGAGCCGTCAGGGCCCTCTGAAGGTGAAGACTTCCTTCAAGCTGAAGAAGATGATCACCGACGGGAAGCTGGACCTTTGAAGTTTGAAGTGTGAAGTTTGAAGTGTGAAGTTTGAAGGATGAAGGTTGAGGGGTGAGGGGTGGTGAGAGGGTTTGCGCCCCGGGCGACGGGGCGGATCATCCGGGAGTGAAACAGGGGATCGTTAATAAAGACGAACCACGAATGGGCACAAATAGGAATGGATCTCTTTCGGGTTTTCTTCGTGGCCTGTCGGCAACAAGGACCCTGTCCGGTTGATCCGGTTTTCTACCTAATTGAACATCGATGCACAGGATGCACAGGATTGACAGGACGAGAGGCTGTGGCACGGGAAGCCGACTGGCTGCATTTTTCCTCACCCGAACCCAAGGGGCGTTCCCTTTGAGTGGGTCAAGAACATTGGTCTTTCTTGGTGGCCCTTGGTCGTCCTTCGTGTGTCTTCGTGGATAGCTCTTTTTACCCCCGTCGCATGCAGCGCGAAACCGGGGTGTTCCCGACAAGCCGGCAGGGGCCTTTTGACCTGGTTGCACTTTTTTAACGACTGCGCGAGATTGCCAAGATGCGTAACGCATCGATCAAAAAACTATTCACTCTTCACTCTCCACTCTCCACTTTCCTGTGGATTGCGGTGCTGCTGGCTGCCTGCTGCGTTGTCCTGGTTGGGCACGATGGCGACCAGGTTTCCAGGGCCGATTCCGTTTCCGGCTACGTCGACCCGCAGACCTGCCAGCCCTGCCACGCCCAAATCTACCGGAGCTATCAACAGGTGGCCATGGGGCGTTCCTTCTACAAGCCCTCCCCCGCCAACGTCGTCGAGGACTACACCACCAACAACCACTTCTTTCACGCGCCCTCCAATCGCCACTACCAGATGGTCCGGCGCAAGGGGAAGTTCTACCAGAGACGCTACCAACTGGACGACCAGGGCAGGGAAAAGAACGTCTTCGAACTGGAAGTCACCCACATCATGGGCTCCGGCAACCACGCCCGGACCTATCTGAACCTGGACGAAAACGGGGTGTTGCGGCAATTGCCGGTGAGCTGGTATTCCCAGGGCAAGGGCTGGGGGATGAGTCCGGGTTACGACCAGTCCCGCCACGATGATTTCCGCCGCAGGGTCGGCCACTCCTGCATGTTCTGCCACAACGGCTATCCACGGCTTCCCGAGCCCAGCGACCGCTACGGGCAACAGAGCCGTTTCCCCCGGGAGTTGCCCTCGGGCATCGACTGCCAGCGCTGCCACGGTCCGGGTGCGAGGCATGTGGAGCTGCTGTCGAGCGGAGAGGCACCCATGGAGACCGTCCGGGCGGCCATCCTCAATCCGGACCGTTTGAGTCCGGAGCGCCAGATGGACGTCTGCATGCAGTGTCACGTCCAGTCCAGCCTGGGCAACCTGGGAGACCGAATCCGAAGGGCCGGGCGTTCGGTCTATTCCTTCCGCCCCGGGGAGTCGCTGGATGACTACATCGTTCACTTCGACCTGCTGGGACCCGACCCCGGCAAGCCGGCGGACCGGTTCGAGATCGACAGCACTGCCTATCGGCTGCTCCAGTCAGCCTGTTTCCTGGAGAGCCGGGGGGCCATGACCTGCACCACCTGCCACGATCCCCATCGGACTCCGCGAGGGCCGGAAGCCGCTCGACATTTTCGCCAGCGCTGCATGAGCTGCCACCCCGGCCTGTCGAGCCAGGTCCATCCGCAACCGTCTCAAAGCGATTGCGTGGCTTGCCACATGCCCAGCCGGCGGACCGAGGACGCCGTCCACGTGGTGATGACCGATCACTGGATTCAGCGCCGTCCGCCTGCCCGGGACCTGCTGGCCCCGCTCGAGGAAAACCATACGCCCCATGAAGGGGCGGTGGTCCTGAACGACCCGGAAGCCCTCCCGGCATCGGAACGGGACATCTATTGGGGGTTGGCACAGATCCAGTCGCCCTCCCATCTCAGGCAGGGACTGAGCAAGCTGAAGCCCCGCTTGAGCCCGGGGACTTCCTCGCACCCCGAATTCTTTGCCGAATGGGGCAAGGCTTTGCTGGAGGCCGGCGAACCGGACGCGGCAGAGGTTCGTTTGCGCCAGGCCCTGGGTTTGGATTCCCGCATGGTCATTGCCCGCACCAGGCTGGCGGACATGCTGAGGGAGCAGGAGAAATGGAACCAGGCCGTCCGCCACTACCGGCTGGCCCTGGATGCCGATCCCACCTATGGAGAAGCCGAAATCGGTTTGGGGCTCATCGCGAAGGGCCAGGGACAGAGCGAATCGGCCATCGCCCACTTTCGCAGGGCAGTGCGGCACAACCCCTTTCTGGCCGAGGGTTTTGCCAACCTGGGGACAGCCTATCTTCAGCAGGGGGATTGGAACCGGGCCGTTCAGGAGCTTGAGAGAGCCTTGAGCATTGAACCCGCCAACGCCCAGGTGTATCTCAATATGGGTACGGTCCTGTCCAGGTTGGGCCGGCAACCGCAAGCCCTGGATGCCTTCTCCGAGGCGGTTCGCCTCAAGCCCGACCTTTCCGAGGCTCACTACAGTCTGGGCTTGGCTCGGGCACGAGCCGGCCGAACAGGGCAGGCGGTCGAAGCATTCCGCCAAGCCATCCAACTCAATCCCCAAGACGCCGACTATCATTACAATTTGGGGGTGGCCCACAACGAACTGGGACAGTTGGAAGAAGCCCTGGCGGCGTTTCGGGAAGCCGTCCGGCTGAGGCCGGACGATGCTGGGGGGCTTTCCAGCCTCGGCCTGGCCTATGCCCAACTGGGTCGACTGCCCGAGGCCCTCGAGGCTTTTCAAAAGACGGCGGCCATCCGGCCACGGGATCCCGAAATCCGGTTCTTTTTGGGAATGGCTCATCTCTCGCTGGGGAACAGGGAGGCGGCGCAGAATGAGTACGAGACATTGAAGCGCCTGGGCGCGAACCGGCAGGCTGAAGTGCTGAAGCAGCAGATGAACCGGCAAGCCCCTGGTGATCGGCCTCGGGATTAGCTTGGAACAACGACAAAAAGAGTGATCCACGAAGGGCCGCCAAGAAAGACGCAAAGGGGAATATAGGTTTGCACGAAGGGGCACGAAGATGCTCTGCTGGCTGACATGAACGCTGCACCCATTATCAGAAGTGGATCTTCCTTGACGCTCAGGCGGTGGCTCGGCGTGGGCGCCGGGGCGGCGGTCGGTCTGGGTCTCATCGGGTTGGCGATTGGGTCCCAGGTTCCAGTCGATCCCTCCTCGTCGCAATATGTCGATCCCCAACTGTGTCAGCCTTGTCACGCCGACATCTACGAGAGCTACGGAAAAGTCGCCATGGGCCGATCCTTCTACCGGCCCTCCGCTGAAAACGTCATCGAGGACTACACCCTCAACAACCACTTCTACCATGAGCTCTCCAACCGCCACTATCGGATGATTCAACGGGGCGATCGGTTCTACCAGAAGCGCTACCAACTGGATGCCCAAGGGACGGAGCACAACGTCTTCGAGATGGAGGTCACCCACATCATCGGCTCGGGAAACCACGCCCGCAGCTACCTCAATCTGGACGCCGGCGGCGTGCTGAGGCAATTGCCGGCGAGCTGGTATTCCCAGGAGCAGCGCTGGGCCATGAGTCCCGGCTACGACCGGCCCGACCATGAGGATTTCAGCCGTCAGGTGACCCATGAATGCATGTTCTGCCACAACGCCTATCCGCCCCTTCCGGAACCCTCGGACCACCTTGGGCTCGGCAGCCGCTTTCCCCGGGAACTGCCGTCGGGGATCGACTGCCAGCGCTGCCACGGCCCCGGGGCCCGGCACCTGGAGCTGGTGTCCAGCGGCACGACGGATGCGGCCGACATCCGCCGGACCATGGTGAATCCGGTCCGCCTGGGACCCGAGCGGGAGATGGAGGTCTGCATGCAGTGCCACCTGCCGGTGGCCACCGCCGGCCCGCACCTGCAGCGCTTCGGGCGCGCGGTCTATTCCTACCGTCCGGGCGAACCCCTGGCGGATTACGCCGTCCGGTTCGACCTGGTCGATCCCGAGACCCGGGAGTTGAGCGAGCGGTTCGAGGTGGACAGCAGCAGCTATCGCCTGCGCCGGTCGCCCTGCTTTATCGGGAGCCGGGGAAAGATGACCTGCACCACCTGCCACGATCCCCATCACGCTCCCCGCGGGGAGGAAGCGGTGCGGCACTATCGGGAACGTTGCCTGGATTGTCACGCCAAGGTCTCGCCGCAGGCTCATCCGGATCCCGGAGAGAGCGACTGCACGAGCTGCCACATGCCCCAGCGCCGCACCCAGGACGCGGTCCACGTGGTGATGACCGATCATTTCATTCAGCGCCACCCTCCCCAAGAGGACCTGCTGGCGCCCCTCAGGGAGGACCACTCCCCCACGCCCGACCAGGTGGTGCTGCATCAACCGGATGCGTTGCCGGCTTCGGAACGGGAAATCTACCGGGGATTGGGAGAGATTCAGTCACCGGTCCATTTTGCCCGGGGGGTGGACCGACTCGAGCTGGCCCTGCCCCAATGGCAGGGGACCAGCCCTGAGCCCTACCTTCAGTTGGCCCTGGTGCAGGTGGAGTCGGGGGACCTGGATCAAGCCGAAACTCCCCTGAGACGCGCCCTGGAGGCCGATCCGGAGCTGGCGCCCGCCCGCTTCCGCTTGGGGGAGGTGCTGAGGAAGCAGGGCCGTCCGGAGGAGGCTGCCGAGCAGTACCGGCACGCCCTTCGCCTCAATCCCGGCCACGCCGCCGCCCACAACGGCCTGGGACTGATCCTGAAGGAGCGGCAACAGATCGAGGCGGCGCTGGAACATTTTCGACTGGCTGTGCGCAGCGATCTTCTCTCGGCGGACGCCCATGCCAACTCGGGAACCATTTTTCTGCAGAAGGGTCAGGTCGACGAAGCCACCCGGGAGTTTCATCGTGCACTGCAGATCGAACCCAATCGTCCGGGGGTATACCGCTCGCTGGGGGTGGCCCGGGCGGGACTGGGCCGCCACGAGCAAGCCGTCAGCGCCTTCCGGCAGGCCATTTCCCTCAAGCCGGAGGATGCCGAAGCCCATTACAACCTGGGTCTGTCCCAGAATGAGCTGGGCCGTCAGGAGGAAGCCATCCAATCCTTCGAAGAAGCGCTCGGCCTCAGGAGCGACTATGCCGAAGCCCATTCCAGCCTGGGAGTGGCCTTCGGCCAGGCGGGGCGCCTGGCGGAGGCGGTGGAGTCCTTTCGGGAGGCGGTTCGGATCGATCCCGAAAACGGTGAAGCCTACTCCAACCTGGGTCTGGTGCTTGGACAAATGGGGCAATGGCAGGAGGCCGCCGCCGCCCTGGCTCAAGTAGTCCGCATCAACCCCGCGGACGTCCAGACCCGTTTGAAACTGGGCCTGGCTTACGGCCAGACGGGACAATTCCGGCAGGCGGTGGACGCCTTTCAGCAAGCCATCGAGGTCAAGCCCGACTTTGCCGAAGCCTGGTCCAACCTGGGGGCCGCCTTCGGCCAACTGGGCCGGCACCAGGAGGCCAGTGAGGCCTTCCGGGAAACCGTGCGCCTGCAGCCCGAATCCTTGCAGGCTCACCTCCATCTTGGGACAGCCTACGTGCAACTGGGGCGCCTGCCGGAGGCCATTCGGGCCTTTCAGGAGGCCACCCGCATCAAGCCCGACCTGGTCCAACTCCACCAGTTCATTGGGGAGGCCCACGCCCGCTTGGGACAGCCGCGACAGGCGATCCCCGCCCTCAGGCAGGTTCTTCGTTTCCGGCCTGGAGACGTCGAGGCCCTCTTCGAGCTTGGGCTGGCCTACCTGGCGGTTGGAGACAGGACCGCGGCTCTGGAACAATACGACAAGCTGAAGGAACTGGACGCAGCCCGCGCGGCCGGGTTGATGGAGGAAATAAACCGAAATTAACGCACCAGGTGGGAGTTGGGGAACTGGTTGTGCCAGCCGAACCAGAAGGCCCGATGGGCGGGAAGCCGCAAGCGTTTCTCTCCGCCTTTGTTGGTCAGGGCCTCTTCGCTGACCTTCCAGGATTGCCCGCGGCTGTCGGTCAGCCTGGCCTTGCGGTTCCAGCGGGTGAAGGTCACTCCGGCGGCGTCGTAAACCCGGTTGGCTCCCGACCGGTCGGTCAAGATGACGATCGCTTGCCCGCCCACCCGGTCCTGGTAGAGCGGGTTCTTGCCCAGGAAGGCGGTGTCGTAGGCCACTGCCTCTCCCTCCAGCAGCAGGGCCACCACCTCCTGCTTGTTGCTGAGCCTGCTGTCCCGATAGCGGACCGGAAACATCAATTCCTGAGTGGCGAAGTAGGCGCGGTAGGCCACGCCCTCGCCATAGTCCCTCCGATGGCCCGTTTCCAGCGAGAGCACCCGGGTTCGGGGGTGGCTTTTTCTCCAGGCGCTCCAGGTGGTGGTCACGATGGGCAGCCGATTCAGCTTCAGTCCCGACCCCACCAGCTTGCCGGCGACGGGAACCCCTTCCAGGGCCGACCAGAGCGAGCGGGTCTGGCGGTCGTACATGAGCTTGTTGGAGCGGAAGAGAAAGCCGCTGGTCCCGAAGTCGAACTGGCGCTTGCCGATCTGTTGGTCGTAGAGCACGGCTGATCCGCACAAGGTGCAGTAGGCGCAGCTCACCTCCATGCCCCCCACGGTGTCGTTGAACAGCTCGTGCCAGGCCAGGATGCGCTTGGGATAGGCCTTGGCTTCGCCGTTGAGGTACACTCCGAAAATCACGTCGGTCCCTTCCAGATAGGCGGCCTCGCCGGCCTCGATGAACCTGGGGTGCTCCAGAGGGGGGATGCCGTCCACCTTCACTCCGCCCCAGACGATCTCGTCCAGCCGGATGGTGTGCTTCATGCCGGGATAGAACCACCAGTGAAACCGCTCGTCGATGGGGGCGTGGATTTCGGCCTTGAAGGCGGGATAGAAGGGATGCATTTCGAAATCCTGTTCCCACACCCACTCCATCATGGGGTAGAGGTCCCGATCCACGTCCTGGCCGGTCTTTCTCTCCAGCAAGTCCCACAACCTGCCTGCCGGGGTCTCGTCGTCGAACAGGAGTTCCTGGCGCGGGGCAAAAAAACGCAGGGTTTCCACCACCATCGGAGCCAGGCTCATCTCCCATTCGGCCTCGAAGGCTTCCAGGGCCCCTTCCTTCTGGTCCAGGAAGTCGAACAGGTGCTGCACCACCTGCTTCTGACTCTCGGTTCCCTGGGGAGGCGCGCTGCCGGGAAGGGTCTCGGAGAGCCCAGCCCAGTGCAGGCCAAGCAGGACAGCCAACAGTGCCGAGGTGAGGGTTTTTGCCGACATGCTTGCTCCAGAGCGATGGGATATTCTCATATTGCACATTTCAAGGATTAAAACCAGCCCCTGATGTAAAATGGAAAGTCACTTTCCTATTCTTCAGTCAAGGGTTGAATGACGATGCATCTTCGGACCTGGCTTCGGTTCTGCGCCTGGTTGCCGGCCATCGGGCTGACAGTTGTCTTGTGGGCACCGACTCCAGTGCCGGCTGCTTCTGACGAACAGGAGCCCCAATCCGACAAGTCATCTTCGGGCTTCACCTTCAGGGTCCCGGTGAACGTGGTGCTGGTGAACGTCACCGTCACCGACAAGGCCGGCAGGCCCGTCAAGGACCTGACCGTCAAGGACTTCAAGCTCTTTGAGGACGGCAAGCGCCAACGGATTCAAAGCTTTGAGGTGGAATCCAGCCAACTGGAGGCCGGGACGGATGCAGCCGGGGGTGGAACGGAGCGGCCCACCCCTGGTGCACAGGTTGCAGCCGAAGAGCCAGGCGACCGCACCCGGCTGATCAGCTACTTCATCGACGACCTGACGGCCCGTTCCCCCAGGTATTTTTTCTGGGTCGTATCCGCGTTGCAGAAATTCATTGCCGAGGAGATGGGGCCTGAGGACCAGGTGGGCGTCTTTTCAGCTTCGGGACGCGTCCGAATGCCCTTCACCAGCGACCGCAAGCTGCTTCGGGAGCGGATCGAGGCCCTCCACGTCGGGAAATTCTACCTGTCCCGCCCCTACCGCAGCCGCTGCCCGGTCATGACCGACGTGCAGGTGATCCGGATCGTGGACGGGCACCGGGGAATCGATTTCACCCGGGCCTTCAGGGAGGCCAGCAGGTGCGCTGAAGTGAGGGATCTGGACCCGGGCGACATCGAACAGCACGTTCGCGCCGAAGCCTTTCACCAGTACTCGGGAGCCCAGGGGGCCATTCAGAGGCTGGTGGCCTCACTGCGCCACCATGTCCAGACCCTGCAGCATTTCAGGGCCAGTAAATCCCTGGTTCTGTTTTCCGACGGATTCGTCCCGACGCGTTCCATGCGCTGGAGGCTGGACCGGGTCGTGGGCCGCGCCCTGCGCTCCCGGGTGGCCGTCAACGTGGTGGACATTCGCGGACTCCACACCGTCGGCTTCGAGGCCGCCAACAACGACCAGGTCAGAAACCTGACCGGCGAGCCCATCAGCCACGAGGACTTCAACGCAGGCTTGACCATGGGCAGGGAATTCTCCCATCTTTACCGCGACCAGACCCATCAGCGCCGCCCCCTGGAGAAACTGACCGAGGAAACCGGGGGCGTCCTGTTCACCGACAACAACGACCTGGTGTCGGGCCTCAGCCAAATCAGCCATACCCAGTCCTATTACTATGTGCTCTCTTACGCTTCCCCCGATCAGAAGGCCGACGGAAAATACCACAAGATCCGGGTGGAAGTGGACCGGCCCACCGTGGAGCTCAGCTACCGCCGGGGATACTTTGCGCCCCGGAAAACACTCTCCCTGGAGGATCGCAAGAACGAAGACATTCAACTGGCCCTGACCGCTCCGGGAAATTTCGACCAGATTCCGCTCCGACTGGCCTATCGCTCCTCCCCGATCCGGGACGATCGCCACCGCCTGAACGTCTTCACCAACGTCAGTATCGCGGGGATGCCCTTTCGGCAGGAGGGAGAACGGCGCCAGAACCTACTCCACCTGGTGCTGATGGTCTACGACCGGGACGGCCAGCGGGTGGAAGGGTCGCAAAAGACCATCGAGCTGAATCTGGGCGAATCCAGCTACCGCTCCATGCTCCAGCGCGGCTTCACCACCCGGACGGAGTGGGAGGTTCCTGCGGGCGAATACAATGTCAAGGCGGTGGTCAGAGAAAGCCACCGGACCCGGATGGGGTCCCTCGACGAGACAGTCACCCTGCCCATACCCGAGAGCGCCGCGGCAGGTCTGCCATCCCCGGCCGACTCCGGGGTTGCGGAAGCAGCCGCAACCACCCTTCCCGAGGAGTTCGTGCGCTCGGAATCCATGGAACCGGCCCCGGCGGAGGAAGACCCCGATCCATCCCTGCCCGCGGGCGGCCTGGAGAGCAGCCAACTGGTGCTGACCCAGCAGCTCACGCCGTTGGCCGATCTGAGCGCCGAGCTGCAAGCCAGTCTGCTGGAGGGTGGGGAGGCCATGATCTTTGGGGACATCCAGATTCATCCTCCGCTAGACGACCAAATCGACCGCCAATACCCCGTCACTTTCTTCTATACCCTCTACAACCTGATGTATCCCGGGGAGAGCCAGGGGATGACGGCCAAAATTCAACTGACCGACCGCTGGGGCAAGGTCAGCCGGTTTCCGCTGATCACCTTGAGTGAAGGTCAAGTTGAACCCTTGGAAGAAGGCGCCGTGAACGTGGCCTTCAACCTGTCTTTCAAGAACGTGGAGCCCGGCCAATACAAGTTGACGCTGATGACCCGGGCGCCGGGAGCCAGCGGCCAGTCGGTGGGCGCCCGGACCACGGTGACGGTTCTGCAGTAAGCAGGCTCTCCGTCAAACTGGTCGGGCTTCGCCGGTGGTGCCGTGTCCGACCACTGTTGGGCCGAAAGCGGGGCTGTCGTCGGGCGATGTAGTGGCGCAGCTTTACTGGACTTTTGTGATACAATCGTGTACTCATTTGTATGCACTTATAGGGCAGAGGAGTCGAATGCGATTTGTGAGCGTCCGGGAATTGCGTGGGCAATCGGCTGCTGTATGGAAGATGCTTGCCAACGAGAAGGACTTGATCGTGACCTCCAACGGCAAGCCTGTCGCGCTTCTTTCGGCGATGTCGGACGAGAACCTGGAAGAATCGCTGAGCGCTCTGCGCCGGGCTCGCGCCCAGGTTGCTGCGACAGCCATGCAGCAAGCGTCGGTCAGAGCCGGCACTGATCGACTGTCGCTGCAAGACATCAATGCCGAAATCGATGCCACCCGCAGGCAGCGGAGTCGATGAGGATTGTGCTGGACACCAATGTCCTCTTGTCCGGTCTGTTAACTCCCTCTGGTCCTCCCGGCAGCATCGTGCGGTTGATCACGGCCGGCGCCGTCAGGATCTGTTACGACGCCCGAATCCTGGTGGAGTATCGGCAGGTGCTCCTGCGGCCCGCATTTCCCTTCACTGAAATCCAGGTAGACTCCCTGCTGGATCAATTGCAAGCCGACGGGGATCTGGTGACAGCCCTTCCTCTGGTCGAACGGCTGCCGGACCCAGAGGACGAAGTCTTCTTGGAGGTTGCCCTGTCCGGGAATGCCCAATTCCTGGTGACCGGGAATCTCAAGCACTACCCTGTGCAGAACCGTCAAGGGGCGCGGGTGGAATCGCCGAGAGCATTCCTGGAGCTATTCCGGACCGGAGGTGGATTGCGTCAGTGAAAAGGCTGACCCGACGCGCCAACCAGCCATGCGCCGACATCCGATATTCCCTAAAGCTGCGCATGATGCTATGATCGGAGAGCGAAAATTTCAGCGGAAATGGCAGCGGTCGGAGGGACTTTCCTTTCAGAGTGGGATTCCTGAGGCAGGGTGGCAGCAGGATTCGGGAGTCCCAGGTCAAGAGCGGAGCCGTCACTGGGTAAATGCTCATTGGCGTCGCTGCCGCTGACCCCGATAGCGCCGTCAAGATCTCCGGGTGCCGCGGGCATGCCGGGAACAGGAGGTTGCATGTCACGACTGGTCAAGTCTTCAGGGTTGCCGCTACTGGCGGTGGCGCTCTTCGGCCTTTTCGTCCCAGAGGTTTGCGAGGCTCAGAGGGCGCAGGTGATGGGGCAGGTCAAGGGGGTGGACGGCAAGCCCCTGAAGGGCGCCGTGATTCACATCGATGACACCCAGGTGGTGCGCAAGTTTACGGTCAAGACCAACAAGAAAGGGCGCTACTTTCACGGCGCCATCCCTCTGGGTTACTACCGTGTGAGTGTGCACGTGAACGGCACGGAGATGCACGCCGTGCCCAGAGTGAGGATATACCGAACCAAGCGGCCCGGCGACACCTTTGCCTATGACGCCGAGCCGGTCAAGGTGGACTTCGATCTCCAGGCGATCGCCAAGTTGAAAAAGAAGCGTCAGGAGGCCCTGGCCAAGCGCTCGGCCTCCGAAGTCGCCGCCGACCGCGCCAAGGAAGAGGAGCGCAAGTTCGGCCACATGAACGACGAGTTCAAGAAGGGCCGGGAACATTTCCATGCCAGGCGCTACCGGCAGGCCCTGCAAGCTTATGTGCGGGCGGCCGAAATGGATCCGCGGCAACACATTATTTTCGCCGAGATGGGAGAGACGAACCGGGCCCTGCGGAAATACGACGACGCCATTGAAAGCTACCGGCAGGCCCTGACCGTTCTGGCTCAGAACCCCGACTCCAAGGTGGGAGCCAAGTATCAGATGAATCTGGGTCTGCTGTACGGCCTGATGGACCAGACCGATCAAGCCCTGGCGGCCATCAACCAGGCCCTGGAACTGAATCCCGGCGGCGCGGACCTGGCCTATTTCAACCTGGGGGCCACCCTGGTGAACAGCGGGCGAAACCAGGGAGCCATCACCGCCTTTCGGAAGGCAATCGAGGCCAATCCCGACCACGCCAATTCCCAGTACCAACTGGGGGTCTGCCTGCTGGGAATGGCCACGGTGGACGAGCAGGGAAGGTCCATTCCGCCTCCGGGAACCCTGGAGGCTTTCAAGAAGTACGTGGAGTTGGAACCTTCGGGTCCCTATGCCGCCGAAGCCAACAGCATGATCCAGGCTCTGGCGGCTCAAGTGAAGACCACCTTCGACGCCAAGAAGGACAAGTAGATAGGCCGGGCAGCCCTTCCCGCCTGCCTCTGCCGAGGCTGATTGCGCTCGCCCGGGGTGGTCCCAAGTGTCCTTCCTGGAAATGACGGTTCCGGAAATCTCCCGTCGCATGGGTTGGGTGGGGCTAGGCTTGGTTTGCCTGGCCTCGCTTTGGCCGCAGGCCAGTCACACCCGATCCAGCCAAGCCCCCACTCACTCCTCTCTAGACTCTCAGGTCTGCCAGTCCTGCCATGCCGAGATCTACCGGAGCTACGGCGAAGTGGCCATGGCCCGCTCCTTCTACCGGCCCTCCCCGGACAACGTGATCGAGGACTATACCCGGGAGAACCACTTCCACCACGTCCCCTCCAATCGGCATTACCGGATGATTCAGCGGGAGGGGCGCTTCTACCAGAGGCGCTACCAACTGGACGCGGGTGGAAAGGAGAAGAACGTCCTGGAACGGGAGGTGACCCACATCATCGGATCGGGCGAGCATGCCCGCAGCTATCTGAACCTGGATGAGGGGGGTGTGCTGCGCCAGTTGCCGGTGACCTGGTATCCGCTGATTCAGCGCTGGGGGATGAGCCCCGGCTACGACCACCCGGACCACGAAGACTTCGGCCGGCAGGTTACCCACTCCTGCCTGTTTTGTCACAACGGCTATCCGCTGCTCCCGGAATCTTCGGACCGCTACGGCCAACGGAACGTTTTCAGGAGCGAGCTGCCCTCAGGCATCGGTTGCCACCGGTGCCACGGCCCGGGCGCCGATCACGTGAAGCTGGCGTCGACGGGAGAGGCTGCTGCCGAACAGATCCGACAATCCATTGTCAATCCGGCCAGGCTGAGCGCCGAACGGCAACTGGAGGTCTGTCTTCAGTGTCACCTGGAAGCGGCGGCGGCGGCGCCGCGGTTCCGGCGGTCGGGCCGGCCGGTCTATTCCTTTCAGCCGGGAGAGTCCCTGGCGGATTACATCGTCCACTTCGATCTTGGTGAGCCCGACGCCAAGGATCCGCTCGATCGCTTCGAGATCGACAGCGCCGGCTACCGGATGCGGCAGTCGGCCTGCTTCCGCCTGAGCCGGGGCGCCCTGACCTGCACTACCTGCCATGACCCCCACCGCAAGCTGCGAGGGAAGGAGGCCGCCAGCCATTACCGGGAACGCTGCCTGAGTTGCCACAACCGCCCCTCGATCGCCGTCCATGGAGAGACGCCTCCCGGCGACTGCACCGCTTGCCACATGCCCAAGCGGCGGGCCCAGGACGTGGTGCACGCGGTCATGACCGATCACTTGATCCAGAGGGGGCCTCCGGACCGGGATTTGTTGGCTCCCTTCAAGGAGGACCATGCTCCCCGGGAGGAGCAGCCGCTGTTGTACTTTCCCCAGTCGTTGTCCGGTTGGGAACGGGATCTCTATGTGGGGATGGCCGAGGTGCAGACCCGGGGGAGTTTGCGGCAAGGCCTGACCCGGCTCTCGGCGGCCCTGGGAAAAAAGAGTGCCGACTTCGCCGAGCCTTACGTCAAGTTGGCCATGGCCCAGGCCAGGACCGGGGCCTACGACGCCGCTCGGGCCAGCCTGGGTCGGGCCTTGGACATCGATCCCGACAGCCCCATCGCCCGTTTCAACCTGGCCGAGGTGATGCGGCGGCAGGGCCAGCTCGCGGCCGCTGTCGAACAATATCGGAGCACTCTGGCCCTCGACCCAAACTATGCCAAGGCCCATCTGGGCCTGGGACTGGTCAACCGGCAGCAGGGCCGTCCTGCCGTGGAATCGTTCCGGCGAGCCTTGCGCTTCGATCCGCTGCTGGCAGAGGCCCACCTCGGTCTGGGAAAGGAAACTCTGGAGCGGGGACCGTCGGCCGAGGCGGCAGGCCATTTTCAACAGGCTATCCGGGTCGACCCGGACAGTGCCCAGGGCCATCTGAACCTGGGTCTGGCCCAGGCGCGGCAGGGCCTGCAGGAGGAAGCCCTGGCGGCCTTTCGCCAGGCCGCCGCCCTGGATCCCGCTTCCGCTGAAGCCCACTACAACCTGGGGGTGGCTCTGGCCCGGAAGGGCCGCACCCGGGAGGCCCTGCAGTTCTTCCGGCAGGCAGTCCGCCTGAGGCCGGAGGACGCAGAAGCCCGATTCAACCTGGGAATGGCCTACAGTCAACTGGGCCAACTGGAGGCTGCCGTGGAGGCCTTCCGCCAGGCCGTGCGACTCCGGCCCGACTCGGACAGGGCTTACGTCAACCTGGGGCTGACCCAGGCCCGCCGGGGCCGCGCCCGGGAGGCCATTGAAGCCCTGTCCCGTAGCGCGAGCCTCTCCCCCAACAATCCCGAGATCCGGTTCTACCTGGGCCTGGTTTACCTGAGCTCGGGGGACAAGGCCTCAGCGGAGGCGCAGGTCGAAGTCCTCAAGGAATTGGACCCGGAACGGGCCGGGGAGCTGGCGGAGCGCATCCGCGGAAAAGAGCAGTGAGCTACCCCCGATAGTTCAAGTGCATCTCCACGCTCTGCACCACCAGCGGCGGTCGTATCCGTGCATCACGCTTCAGCAGGCGAACCTGGACCAGGTGGGTGCCCCGGGCGGCTTGTTCCGGGCGCAGTTTCCACACCAGCCAACTGTCTTCAGCCACGTCGGAAGGGTTGTCCGGGTCTTCCGCGGCCACGTTGCGTACCTGCGGCTCGGGCAGCGGGGCGCCATCCAGGGTGACTTCAACCCTGTCCTTGACCGAGCGGTGTTTCAGTTCCACCTGCAGCTCGGCGGTCTCGAGGTTCCCTTCGCGAGCTTCCTGGACCGGGTCGTCGTACACCTTGACGTGGAAGCGGGGGCCTTCCTCCGTCAGCGTGCGGTAGAGCGCCACCGGGGTCTCCCCATAGAGGCGGTCGTGAAGGTCGGCGCCGGCCCAGTTTCCTTCCTTGGGTTCACTGAAGGGCCAGCCGCCGATGTAGCGGTGCAGGGCGGCGTAGACCTTGTCGGTTCTCTTGAGAGTCCCGAGGGATCCCACGGTCGTCAGCAGGGGCCGGCGGGTCCTCTCGTTGGCGTGCCAGTTGAAGCAGTAGATGCCGTCGGCCCCGCGTTCCCAGTAGCCGGTGGCGGCGGCCCGCACCATGGCCTCATGCCATTCCCGGTGGGGCTTCAGTCCCTGGTGGGGGCCCCAGAAGCCGCTGTCGAAGCCGGGATAAAAGCGGATTCCAGTGCCCTTCAGCAGGTCGAGGAAGGCTTCCACCTCCACGCCGTAGTCGGTCAGGGCTCCACCCCCGGCCGTCATCATGTCGCAGAGATCTTCCCGGACCCAGGTCTTCAGGTCGTAGCCGATGCGCCGGCAGGACTCCATGGTGGTCGCCACCCGCACCGCCACGTAGAAGGGCCGCCCCCTCTCCCGGGCCAGGCGTCGGGTCATGGAGCGCAAGGCGCGCTGCAGGTCGGTCAGGGTATAGCTGAGGCGCTGGGCGTCATCCAGGGGCAGGTGGAAGGCGTGCCGCTGCCAGTCCAGCTCGACTCCGTCCCAGTCGGCCAGTTTGCAGACCTCGGTGACGCTCTGCAGGCGGAGTTCCCGGATCTCGGGGATGGCGAAATTCCAGGAGGCCGCGAACCACTTTGGAGCTTGGCGGGGTCCCAGGCACCACTCCGGGTGCCGCTTGCGCAAGGGAGTCAAGCCTTCGATACTGGCTTCGGCCATGTCCTCGAGCTGCAGGCCGTTGAAGTGGTTGTCGTTCATGCGGATGGAGGCGTAGACGTGCATTCCCAGCTCATGACCGCGCTTCACCAGGGCGGCATAGGGATTCTCGCCCTTGCGCAGCAGCTCCCGGATGCCTTCGTTGTGCCGCATGGACCGCACCGTGTCGTAGAGGCGGCCCTGGGAGTCGCCCGCCATTTCGATGGTCTTGGAAGGCCACTTGGCCTCGTGCTCGCCGGTGCACCAGAAGTGAGCCCCCACCTGGGTGTCCTTCATGGGCGCGTAGGCCTTTTCCACGAACTGCTCCACCGATTGCGGGTACTCGGAATAGTCGTGAGGAGCTCCGTCCCAGTTGTAGATGACCGGGTAGGCCGGTGGCCTGTCCTTGGGGGACCCTTGGGAGGAACTGCCGGCAGCCTTCCCCTGCAAGGGAAAATCGGCCATGGACCCTCCCCAGGCCGCCATGCCCAGGGCTCCCGTTTCCAGGAAGGTTCGTCGGTTGAATTCCATATTGGGGGCTCCTTCTCTCGAATGTGACCGCTCACCGGGATGGCGAGGCGGCCAGGGTCGTTACGGATCCAAAAACTTGGGGGTGCAGGCGCCCGCACACTGTAACACCAAAAGCCCGGAGGGAAAAAGAGTTATCCACGAAGGTCCACCAAGGACGACGAAGGGCCACCAAGGGGTTGGAAAGGAGTCGAAGGGGTAGGGTGAAGGGCCACAAAGATCGAAACAAAGGGAAACGGCGAACCACGAATGAACACCAATAAGCGGATTGATGAGTTGAGCCTCTTGTAAAATTCGCAATTCGGAATGACCTTGAGGCGGCAAAGGTGATGCGCTGCAGGCTCCGGCGTTCACCACAACAAGCACAAAAGGCAACAGTAACCACAAAAAGCACAAAAGGCACAAAACGAGTTTCTTGATTTCGAGTCTCGCCGATCGGATGGTTTTTTGTGCCTTTTGTGGCCATGAAGTTCCGGCTTCGGTCGCCATTCCCCTGGCTCATCCTCATTGCGGACGGGGGGATTTGTCATAGAATGGTGGCGCTATCCAAAATCACTTGAGGAGCCGTCATGAAGAGACCATCGGGGGTTCGTCTGCTGTGTCTGGCAGCGATGCTGGCGGGGGCGCCGGCTTGCCTGCTCGAGGAGGAACGGCCGCGGGTGGCCATCGTGGTGGGCGGCGAGGCCAGCGAACTGGAGAGCCTGGCGGCTTCGGAGCTGGCCTCGATGTTGGAGAAGCTGTTCGAGGTGTCGGCCGCCGTGGGAACGGCTGTGGAGGAAGAGGCCCGGGCGGTGATCCTGGTCGGGCGTCCCCAAAGCAATCCGATGCTGGCCGAGGCCACCGGAGAGAGCTGGCCCGATTTGAGCGACCAGGGGCTGCTTCTCAGGAGTGTGGGCGGTCCGGTTCCGACCTTGCTGGTGGGCGGGGGCAGTCCGGTGGCGGTGCTGTGGGCCGCCTACGACCTGGGCGAGCGTCTGGGGGTGAGATATCTTGTGAACCGGGACGTCTTTCCCGAACGCCGCCGATGGTCCGGCTTGCCCGACCTCGACCTGGTCCTGGAGCCCAACCTGCGCATCCGCTGCTGGCGCCTGGTGAACGATTTGCCCCACGGGCCGGTTTCCTGGAGCCGGGAGGAGAACCGCCGCTTTCTGCGCCAGATCGCCAAGATGAAGTACAACCGCATCCACTGCGCCCTCTGGCCGGCCCAGCCCTTCGTGCACTACAGCTTCCGAGGGATGGAAAAGCCTCCGGGCGTCCTCTATTTCGGCCACCGCCATCCCATCGGGCCGGAAACCATCGGCCGGGAGCGGTTCGGCGCCATGGAGGTCTTCACCAACCCCGAGTTCGTGGGCGCCCAATCCGCAGAAGAAATGCGCCGGCGAGCCATCAGCCTGGTTCGCGGCATCCTGAAGGAAGCCAAACGCCTGGGGATGGAGACCGGGCTGTCCATTCAGCCCTTCCAGTGGCCCAAGGAGTTCATGAAGGTCCTGCCGGGGTCCGAAATGGAACGGCAACTGGGAGACCTGACGGCAGGTCCCGGACGCGGCCAGTCCATGCAGGACCGGGGGCTGCGGGATATGGTCGCCACCATCTTTCGCGCCTATGTCGAAACCTATCCCGACATCGACACCATCCACGTGGGCATGCCGGAGCACCGGAGCTGGGTCGGACAGGCGGCCAAGGCCTACCGGCGCTTGACGGCCCGCTACCCGGGGCCTGACCTGGGCAGCTATGACCGCCTGAGGAAGCGGGCGCGCGACAGGACGTCGTTCCCCGGAGGCGGCGAGCGGGTGGAGACCATGCTGCAGGGAGACCTGTCGAGCCTCTGGTTCTTCGATTCGCTGCTGCGGGAGAAGCAGCTTCTGAAACGCCCCGGAGGGGGAGAGGACATCAGGATCGTCTACAACGGCGTGGTGGCGGAACTGTTCCCGCTGGTGGCACGCATGCTGCCGCAGGGCGGAGAGATGCTGAACTTCATCGACTACACGGCCAGCCGGCAGCTTCGCCAACCGGAGCTGCTGAGGCAGGTCCCGCCCGGTGGGGTCCCCTCCACGCTCATCTTCACCCTGGCCGACGACAACGTGGGGGTGTTGCCTCAATTGGCGACCGGCTCCCTGCACCGGCTGACGCAACTGCTCCGCCAGAACGGCTGGGCGGGCTTCTACACCCGCTACTGGACCGTCGGAGACCTCGACCCGACCGTGCACTATCTGAGCCGGGCCAGTTGGGATGCCGCCATGACGCCGGAGAAGGCCTATGCCGACCAGGTCCGGCAGGTGTGCGGGCCGGAGGCGGTGGAGCCGGCCCTCGAGGCCTTCGCCCTCATCGAGAAAATCACACTGGGCCTGGATCAGCATGGCCTGGGGTTCGGGTTTCCCGTGCCGGGGATGATGACCAAGCACTATGAGAGCGGAGGGTTGTCGGAGGCCATCAGACAGGATCGGCAGCTCTACGCCGAGGCCCTCCGGCAGATGGAAGAGGCCCACAGGCGCAGCCGGCCGCAGGGGAAAGACTACACCCGGTATTTTGCGGAGCGGCTCCGTTTTGCCGTGCGCTACCTGGAGGCCGCCGATGCCTTCGGGGCTACCGGGCGGGCGCTGCGGGAGGGTCGGAAAAAAGAGGCCGGACGCCAGATTGAACTGGCTCACCGGGCCATTCGGGAAGCCCTCGAGTCCTATGCCGGAGTGGCCAAGGATCACGGGGATCTGGGTGCGGTGGCGCTTATGAACGAGTACTGCTATCGGCCCATTCGGGAGAAACGACGGGAGCTTCAATTCTGAGAGAGGAGGGGGACAATGGACTATGGATTGAAGGGCAAGGTGGCCCTGGTCTGCGGCGCCAGCCAGGGGTTGGGAGAAGCCAGTGCGCTGGGGCTGGCCAGGGAGCAGGCCGGGCTGGTCATCTGCGCCCGCAACCGGGAACGGCTGCTGGAGACGGCGCGGACCATTTCCGATGAAACAAGCGCCCGGGTGCTGCCTGCAGTATGTGACCTGGCCAGTGGGGAAGGCGTGGAACGCCTGGTGGATCAGGCCCTGGAACGGTTCGGAACCATCGACATCCTGGTCACCAACGTGGGCCACCCCCAAATGGGCGACTTCTTCTCGCACGACGAGGCTTCCTGGCGGGCCGGGTTCGAAGGCGTTCTTCTACCGGTGGTGCGCCTGTGCCGCCGGGTGATTCCGCACATGGTCCAGGGCAAGTGGGGCCGGATTGTCCATATCACCAGCGTGGCCGTCAAGGATCCCCATCCTCCCTACTACCTCTCCTCGGTCTACCGGGCAGGGGTGGCGGCTCTCAGCAAGCTGTTGTCCCAGGAATTCGGCCGGGACGGGGTACGGGTCAATACCGTATGCCCGGGAGTCTTCAAGACCCCCCTGGTGGGTGACCTGTTGGCCCGGGAGGCCGAAAAGCAGGGAGAAACCGTCGAGAGAATCGAATCCCAATGGGCGGAACAGACGGCCGTGGGGCGATTGGGAGAGGCCTCGGAGCTGGCCTCGCTGGTGGTGTTCCTGTGCAGCCAGGCGGCCGACGACATCACCGGCCAGGTGCTGGTGGCCGACGGCGGCGCCACCGGGGGACTGTATTAGGCAGTGGAGAGTGGAGAGTGGAGAGTGGAGAGTGGTCAGCGGTGGGTTTCGGGAGGAGGCGAGCGCCTGATGACCTTGTAAAGCTTTTTTTGAAAACTGCGCCGAGATCGACAAGATGCTTATCGTGTGGATCTAATCACTCTCCACTCTCCACTCTTCACTCTCCACTAAAAATCAATACCTCACCTGCAGCTCCAGTCCCGTCACCCTGGAGGCCAGCCGCCCGGTTGAATCGGGTCCCGGCAGGACCACTACCTCGTTCAGTCCCCGCTTGAGGGCTTCCGCCTGCAGTCGGGCCGCAAAGGAGGTCTTCCCGGTCCGCTCCAGGCTGGAGGAGGGAACGCGGGCGCCGTTGACCTCGACGGCGATGCCTTCGCCCGATGGCACATCCGCTACGCTGATTTTCAGGAGCAGTTCACTCGCCGGCCGCTCGGCCTCTCCGACATCGTCGCCTACCATCAGTTCGATCGGCCGGGCTTCCACCAGCCTCACCGGAAACTGCCCCTGAGGGTTGGAGAAGCCGGCATAGAAGATGGAGGCTCCGTTGTCGGCCGGGAACCGTTTTTCCAGTCCCTGGAGCGATGCCGGATCGCCCATCTGGCTCAAGACCTTGCGTCGTTCGGCAGGATCGCTCACCTGCGGAACCATGCGCCCGCCTTCCATACCGGAAGCGACTCCGAAATAATTGAACAGGTAGACCCCGTCGGCACCCATGGACCAGAAGTTGGAGGCCAGGCTGCGCATGGCCACGGGTTCGCGGAAGTGGTTGATGCAGGGATAGGCCGGGATCCCGTAGCGGTGGGCCAGGTCGACGAATGTCTGCAAGCGGCCGGCATAGGGCATGTAGCCGCCTCCCACGATCAGCAGATCCAGCAGTCCTTCCTTCATCCACTGCTCCACGTCCAGACCGGTCCTGAGAGCCATTGCCGGCGTGTCGGGAACCCGTATGGCCAGCAGGTAGGGCCTGCCCCGTTCCCGGCCGATCTCGCGCAGGATGCCGCGGACCCTTCGCACGAACCCGGTCATGGTATCCAGGTGCTGCCGCGCTTCGCCCAGCTTGAAGAACAGGGGGTGGCGAAAGTAATCCAGCTCGAGCCCGTCATAGTCGTATTGGCGGCAATAGGTGCGAATGAAATCCAGGAAGTGTTGGCGGACCTCTTCCCTGGCATAGTCGAATCCCGACCAGAAGGCGCGCATGACGGCGTCGGGGGCGTGATCCATTCTGGCGCCCAGCAAAAGGTCGGGCCGAGCCATTTTCAGGGGATAGGTAAGCCGAGGAGCCCAGGCGTCGTGAATGTCGTTCATCCGCATGGAGGCGAAGATCTCCATTCCGGCTTCCTTGGCGGCTTCCAGGTAGGCTCGGGTCATTCGGTCGATTTCCGGCGGCGCCTTCATGGCCGGATACCAGCGGTTCTGGGTGTCCTGTAGCCTGGCTTTCTTCCCTGTGGCGGGTCCGCGGTCGGTGCTGCCCACGCAGATGAAGTAGGAGTCGACCTGGGAACCCACCGCGTCCTGAAAACGCTGGGCCAGGTAGGCTGCCAGTGGCCGGCGCTCTGAGATGGGGTCGACCTCGCCGTCGTCGTTGACGATGATGCGGCGCTGGAGGTCCGGCGAAGGGCCGGTCCGCTCCATGGGTGTTCCCGGTTCCGGTTGCGGAGCCGTCCCGCAGCCCGCCAGGCAGGCCAGGGCCGCAAGCAACCACCAGTGAGAGAGAGTCCTTGGGCCGTACATGGTTTTGTCCCCTTTCCGTCCACGAATCTGTGAATCTGTAACCTGATGGTTGAGAATTGTATAAGATAGGGGGACCAAAAACGTCGGCCTGATTCGAAAGAAGGAAAACTACCCGGGGCTGAAGGTGTGAGGAGCCCCATGGAACTGTCGGTTTCCCGAACCTTGGCGGCAGCCAGGCACCCGCCGGTTCGAGGGAGCGGTCAGGAAATCTTCGGAGGAAACCATGAGCGTTACGCGTCGAAAATTCATGCAGGCCCTCACTGTTGCCGGGGGAGCGGGAGTGACCGGCTCCTCCGCCGGCCTGCTGGCCGAGCCGCTCCCCGGCAAACAGAAGGGGCGCAAGAAAAGGACCCTCTATTTCAATGACGCCCGGCACTACTACCTCTACGTGTTCGAGCCTCCCATGACCATGGAAGACGCCTGGGTGCCCATCGACGAGGTGGCCGGAACGGCGGTGGACACCTTTGTCTACGGGGTGGAGAGAGGGGACGGCCTCTTCTATCCCTCCCGGGTGGGCCAGCGCTTCGGGGCCGACATGCGTCCCTTCCCGATCACCGCCTACTGGCGCACCTGGGAAAACATGCAGAGCCTGATCGACCGGGGCCTGGACCCGCTGACCGTGCTCATCGACCGCGCCCATGAGAAGGGGATGGACTTCTTCGCCAGCGTGCGCATGGCTTCCTACGGGGGGCTGGAAGACAAGTACAAGGTCCCCGAGGGCGGCCGGGGCCTGGGCCACGACTTCGTGCGCGACCACCAGTACGCGGTGTTGAAGGAGTTGGCGACGGAATACGCCACCGATGGCGTGGAACTCGATTTCGCGGCGGCGCCCGGGGGAATGCCTCTCTACGTGAGGCCGGAGGATGTCTCCACCCTGACCCCGGTGCTGACCGAGTGGGTGGCCAAGATCTCCAAGGCGGTCCGCAACCGGCCCGGCAAGCCGGGCCAGGTGGGGGCACGGGTCTATCCCACCGAAGAGATGTGCCTCAAGCAGGGCCTCGACGTACGGACCTGGATCCGGGAAGGCCTGGTCGACTACCTGGCCCCCATCCTCTATATCGATTTCACCCTGGACGTGGACATGCCCATCGATTGGGTCATCGAAGCGGCCCACGCCAAGGATATCCCCGTCTACGGCACCCTTCAGCCCTACATCAGAGACGAGGCCACCGGGTCGGCGCCGGCCGCTCCCAAGAGGATCTACCCCACTCCCGAAAACGTGCGGGCGGCGGCCGCCAATTACTTGAGACGCGGCGCCGACGGCCTCTATGCCTGGTTCATGCAGTGGCCGTTGGGAGACACGGAACGGCGCATCCTGACGGAGTTGGGGGACCCGGAACTGATCGGGGAAGCCGACAAGCACTATGTGCTTCACGCGGGCTCCGAGCGGGCCGATGAAATGGGCTACCCGGCCAGTCTGCCGGTGGAGATTCCCGGACCCGAACCCGGCAAGCGCTACCCCATCCCCTTCTCGATTTCAGACGACATCGAGGGCAAGGCGGACCGGATCCGCCAGGTCGTTCTGAAGCTGCAAATCGACAACCTGTTGACCTCCGACCGGCTGACGGTCCTGCTGAACGGCCAGTCGCTGGCAGAGGAGATCTGCCTGCGCGACTACGCCGATAATATCGTTCCCTACCAGGGGCAGTGGCTGGAGTTTCACCTGCGGAAGGTGCGCCCCCGCAAGGGTAAGAACCTGCTGGAAATATCCCTGGATGAGCGTCCGCCACACATGGGAGTGGGCATTTCGGTGGAGTGGGTGGAAGTGCAGGTCGACTACGGATTCTATCCGACCACGCCGAAGGCCTGACCCTTTGGCGGTTGGCAGGTTTTTCTGGAGGTCCCCATGAGTGTAACCCGTCGGAAATTCGTGCAGGCCCTCACCGCTGCCGGCGGCGCGGGAGCGGCCGGCACCTCCGCCGGCCTCTTGGCTGAGCCGCTCCCCGGCAAGCAGACCCGGCGCAGGAAACGGACCCTCTATTACAACGACGCCCGCCACTACTACCTCTACGTGTTCGAGCCCCCCATGACCATGGAAGACGCCTGGGTGCCCATAGACGAGGTGGCCGGAACGGCCGTGGACACCTTTGTCTACGGGGTGGAGCGGGGGGACGGTCTCTTCTATCCCTCCCGGGTGGGCCAGCGATTCGGCGCCGACATGCGTCCCTTCCCGATCACCGCCTACTGGCGCACCTGGGAGAACATGCAGAGCCTGATCGACCGGGGCCTGGACCCGCTGGCCGTGCTGATCGACCGCGCCCACGAGAAGGGGATGGACTTCGTCGCCAGCGTGCGCATGGCCTCCTACGGGGGGCTGGAAGGGAAGTACAAGGTCCCCGAGGGGGGCCGGGGCCTGGCCCACGAGTTCGTGCGCGACCACCAGTACGCGGTGCTGAAGGAGCTGGCCACCGAATACGCCACCGAGGGGGTGGAGCTGGACTTCGCGGCGGCGCCTGGAGGCATGCCGCTGTTCCTGAGGCCGGAGGATGTGCCGGCCATGACCCCGGTGCTGACCGAGTGGGTGGCCAAGATCTCCAAAGCGGTCCGCAATCGGCCCGGCAAGCCGGGCCAGGTGGGGGCCCGGGTCTATCCCACCGAGGAGATGTGCCTCAAACAGGGTCTGGACGTGCGGACATGGATCCGGGAAGGCCTGGTCGACTACCTGGCGCCCATGCTCTACATCGATTTCACCCTGGATGTGGACATGCCTGTCGACTGGCTCGTCGAAGCGGCTCACGACCGGGATATCGCCGTCTACGGCGTCCTGGCGCCCTACGTTGGAGACGAAGCCACCGGAACCGACCCGGCGGCGCTCAAGGTCCTCTTTCCCACGCCCGAGAATTTTCGCGCTGCCGCCGCCAACTACCGGCGGCGCGGCGTGGACGGGCTCTACGCGTGGTTTTTCAATTGGCCCTTGGGGGACAGCGAACGACGGGTCCTGACCGAGCTGGGAGATCCGGAGCTGATCCGGGAAGCCGACAAGCACTACCTGCTGCACCGCCGCTCCAAGGGGGCGGTTGACATGGGCTACCGGGCCACTCTGCCCCTGAGAATGCCTGCCGGCGAAGCCGGCAGGCGCTATTCCATTCCCTTTACCATTTCAGACGACATCGAGGGCGGGGCCCAACGGATCAGGCAGGTCGTTCTCAAGCTCTACGTCGACAACCTGGTGACGGCCGATCGCCTGACACTGCTGTTGAACGGCCAGTCCCTGGAGCAGGAGATCTGCCGGCGCGACTATGCCAATCGCATCGATCCCTGGCTGGGGCAGTGGTTGGAGTATCGGTTGCGGAACGTGAGGCCGCGCCAGGGGGAGAACCTGCTGGAAATTTCCCTGGATCGGCGGCCGGCGGGAATGGCGGGGAGAATTTCGGTAGAGTCGGTCGAAATCCGGGTCGAATACGGATCCTACCCGACCTCCCCGAGAGTGTAAGACCAACCCTCAGCGGACCTCGAACTTGGCCGCCTTGCTGAGAGATCGATTGGCCAGGTTGTCGGTGACGTTCACCACCAGTTGGTAGCTGCCGGGATCAAGCGCGCTCAGGGCCAAGTGCTGTTCCAGGGTCATCTGCTGGGCGGCCCCCGCCAGCTCCTCCTCGGTCTTGGTCAGGCGGGTGATTTCCTTGCCTCCCCTTTTCAGGACAAATTGAACCGAGGCCGACGGCTTGCGGGTCTTGTCGTCCACGGTCAGGTTGTAGACCTGGAAATAGATTCCCATGGTCTCTTTTCGGTCGAAGCGGTCTTCAACGTTGGGGTGCACCTTGTTGGTTCCAATGACGAACATGCCGCTCCCCATCTGTTTCGGGGGCAGGGGCTGGATGGTGTCCGCCAGGATGATGGAGCTGCTGGCCAGACTGTCGTCGGGGAAGTGGGGGATCACCATTCCATAGTACTGAGTCCCGATGTTGCCGCTGTGAATGTCCTTCAGCACCAACTCCAGCTTGTATCTTCCGGAGCGCAGGTTCAGGGTTTTCTGATATAGGGAGTCCCGTTCCAGCGCCTCCTTCATCAGGGAGGCGGGCACGTCCTGGGATATGACGTCCTCGAAAACCTCCACCACCCGTCCCGTTATGGTCGAGATCCGCCCGAAGATGTTCACGCGGGCGCGCTCAACGCCATCCTGGTTCTGGAAGGTCAAATCCTGGTGGCGGAGGCGGATGGTGATGGGTGTCAGCACCATGTCTTCGGTGATCTTGAAGAAGTCGGTAGTGAAACGAAAGGGAAGCAGGTTGTAGGAAAGCTTGGTGTTGATGACCGTTTCCAGGTCCTTGAAGCGCACCTTGGGAGCCCGGGTCAAGGCTGCATGCTGCCTCAGCCGGTCAAATTGCTGGTAGGGGCGCAGGTTTCCGCCCATGCCATACCCCGTTCCCCCCATAATGTCGCGATCTTCCTTGTAGGCCATGCCCGCCATCTCGGCCGTGGTCAAGCCGATCTGGGGAGTGTAGTAGATGGCGTCCTTGTCCTTGGACCTCAAGGCCAGGCGGTACTCCCCGCTGAAGCTGGGGTCCACGAATTCGATCCGGACCTCCTCTCCCAGGGCCCTGCCTTCGATATAGCGGTAGCGCCACACTTCAAAGGGGAAGGTAATCGTCTGTCCGCCCCCCTCCTCGGGTGGGCGGTCGTAAGTGCCGCCGGCGGAATGCCTCTCGATCTCGTCCGGAGGACCGAAGGTGATATAGATCCGCCCCCGGTCCGTCTCCCAACCCGGTCTTCCCGAGGCGAAACGCTCATTGGCAAAGGCGATGCGGCGGTAGTGCTCCAGCTTGGCCTCATTGTCGGGCGTGTCCGGAGTCGGGTCACGACGTAGCCAGAACTGCTCGATGAACTGATAGCGCTCGTCGTCGGTGGTCAGGCGCTTGAAGGCTTCCTTCTCTTCCCCGCTGATGATGTAGCCGACGTCCTGCTTCATCCACTTCTTCAGGTATCGGTCCGAGGTCTCCGTGCGGAGCGACTTCTCGCGCTCCCGGTCCTTCTTCCGGTCGGCCAGCAGCGCCGATCCTGATAGAACGAAAAGGAAGGTCAAACCGCCGGCCAGGAACCGGTTCCATTTGCGTGGGATTCTCATGGGGCACCTTGCTTGATGTCAGCCATCGGCTGAAAGGCGTTTCTTGTTCGTTTCGGACTCCATTTCATTATAAAGCACGTGCGGGCCGCGTCAATCGGGTCTCGCTATGCCACGATCTCCTTGATCAGGCGGCCGCCCAGGTCGGTCAGGCGCTTGAAGCGTCCCGCGTGGTAGTAGGTGAGCCGCATGTCATCCAGGCCCAGGCTGTGCAGCATGGTGCCATGGAGGTCGTGCAGGTGATAGACGTTCTCGGCCGCCTTGATGCCCAGCTCGTCGGTGTTGCCCACCACCGTCCCGCCCTTGATGCCGCCGCCGGCCAGCCAGGCCACCATGGCCTCCTTGTTGTGGTCGCGGCCGGGATGGGAGCGGAAGAAGTCCATGGAGTTGTCGGCGGTGCGTCCGAATTCCCCGGCCCACACCACCAGGGTCTCATCCAACATGCCCCGCTGCTTCAGGTCCTTCAGCAGCGCCGTGACCGGCTGGTCGGTCTCGTAGCCCCGCTTGCGGTGCTCTTCGGCGATGTTCTCGTGGGAATCCCAGCCGCCGCAGTAGACCTGGACGTAGCGGACTCCCCGCTCCACCAGTCGGCGGGCCATCAAGCACCTGCGAGCCATGGGCTCTTTCATCTTGTCATGGAGGCCGTACATCTCCTTGACCTTTTCGGGCTCGCTGTCGATGTCCACCGCCTCGGGCACGGCGAACTGCATGCGGAAGGCCAGCTCGTAGTTCTTCATGCGGGCCAGCAGGTTGCCGTTGCCGGGGTCGGACTCCAGGTAGGGACGGTTCAGCCGATTGAGCAGGGCGATGTCGGTCTGCTGCTGCTGCCGGGTGACTCCCTCCGGGGGCTGAAGGTCGAAGATGGGCGCCCCCACCGAATTCAGCAGGGTGCCGTGGGTGGCGGCCGGCAGGTATCCGTTGGAGTAGTTGACCGCCCCGCCGGAGATGCGTCCCCGATGGTCGGGCAGGACCACGAAGGCGGGCAGGTTCTGGCTCTCGCTGCCCAGACCGTAGATGGTCCAGGAACCGACCGAAGGGCTGCCGGGGATGGAGACCCCGGTGTTCATCATGAAGCAGGCCCCGGGATGGGCCTCCGAGTCGGTATGGAGCGAGCGGACCACCGCAATGTCGTCCACGCAGGTGGCCAGGTGGGGAAAAATCTCCGACACCTCCATGCCGCACTGGCCGTGTCGCGCGAACTTGAAGGGGCTGCCGACGTAAATACGCTTCTCCAGGCTGCCGTAGACCCGGGTGACCGGGGTTCCATGATACTTGGCCAATGCCGGTTTGGGGTCGAAGGTGTCCATCTGACCGGGAGCCCCCCCCATGAAGAGAAAGATGCAGGCCTTGGCCTTGGCGGCGAAGTGGGGCTGCTTGGGAGCCAGCGGGTCCTGGGCCGTTTCGGCGGCCTGAAGCCAACCATCCCGGCAGAGCAGCGACGAGAGCGCCAGGCTTCCCACGCCTCTGCCGAATCCGTACAGGAAATCCCGGCGACCCATCTCTCCCAGGCGCGGGTCCGGTCGTTCCACCCGCGAACAAACCTCGAACTCACTCTTGGCCATGATCACTCCCATTACTCAATTTGGTTACGCTGCCGAACTCCGCCAACCGGCAAGGCTCACTCCAGGAAAATGAACTCGTTCATATTGATGAGAACCAGGCAAAGGCGCGACAGCAGGTCGCCGTTGGGGTGCTTCTGCTTGTTCAGCGATTCTCCCAGATCGTTTCCGAAACCGATGGCCCGCAGCGTCACCCTGGGGGGAGGCTCCGGACCGTCCTCATGCTGTTTCAAAAAGGACAGGCACTCGTTGCGCTCCAGAGCTGAAGGAGTCCTCTGAAAGGCCAGTTGGAAGGCGTGCTCCACCTGGCGTTCGGGATCGTCGCCCGCCTCCCGCCGGATGCGGTCCGCCATGAAGCGGGCCTGCTGGTGGGAGAACCTGCTGTTGAGCAGGGCGAAGACCTGGGGGGTCACGGTGGTGACGTCCCTGACGGGGCAGCTCTCGTTGATATTGGGACCGTCGAACACCGCCACCATGGGCAACTGCAAGGACCGGCACTGCAGCACGTAAACGCTGCGCCGGCTTCGTTCCTGGCGTGGCGAAGGCTCCCACCACACCCCGGCGCGCAACTGCACCTGATCGTCGATATCGGGGAAGAAGGGCGGGCCTCCCATGGAGGGGTTGAGCTGTCCGCTGACAGCCAACACGCTGTCCCGCGTGACCTCGGCTTCCAATCGAATGGGGTTGCGCCGCCACAGGTAGCGGTTGTCGCTGTCCAGCTTGCGGTAGGCCTCCAGGTGGGGCGTCCGCAGGGATTGCCGGTAGACATTGGACTGCAGAATGATCCGGTGCATCTCCTTGATGCTCCACCCGCTCCGGATGAACTGCCAGGCCAGCCAGTCGAGCAGTTCCCGGTGGACGGTGCCCCCGCCGTTCTTGCCCAGGTCGCTGGGGGTGGACACCAGGCCGCGGCCGAAGTGGTACTGCCAGATCCGATTTACCATCACCCGGGCCGTCAGGGGGTTGTCGGGGCTGGCGACCCATTCGGCCAGCAGCCTGCGGGAGCTTCCTCGCGAAGAACGAATATCCAGGCCCTTGTAGTCCACCGGCCGGGAATGACCGGTGACGGCGCTCAGCACTCCCGGTTCCACGACCTCGCCCCGAAGCTTGTAGTTGCCCCCTTTCAGCACATAGGTGGTCGGGGGGCCGGCGGTGTGGGCGCGGAAGCCCTGCGAGGCCACAAAGGCCATTGCCTTGTAGTAGTCGGGGCTGTTGGGGTTGGCGAAACGCTGGCCCTGTCGTGAAATCAGGCGCAGCCGTTCCGTCTCCTCCTTGGAATAGAGGGACCTCTTGGGGAAGGGAGTGCGTTTCAGATCGGAGACCACCCAGTCCTTGAGATCCTGAGGAGCCATGAGCTGGGTGTGGGGAGCCACCCGCGCCGCCAGCTCGGCCTTGAACCTGGCGCCCTCCTCCTTGCGCCGGTCCAGCAGGCTCTTCCAGTCCTCGGCCTTTTTCTTCCAGCGTCCGGGCTCCAGTTCCGGAAGCTCGTAGGGGGTGAAGGGAACGGGTTCGGGGCCTACCGTCACCGGAGCAAAGAAGGCCTCCATTCGGTAGTAGTCCCGCGTGGGAATGGGATCGTACTTGTGGTCGTGGCAGCGGGCGCAGCCCAGGGTCATTCCCAGGAACACCGAACCGGTGGTCCCGACCACGTCATTGAGGTAGTCCCGTCGGGTCTGGGGCGAATCCACGCGCTGCACGAACACCCACTGGTGCAGGAACCCGGTGGCGATCTTGCCTTCCGCCCCATATTTTCTGTAGGCGTCTCCGGCGAGCTGCTGCCGGATGAAGCGGTCGTAGGGCATGTCCCGGTTGAAAGCCCGGATCACGTAGTCCCGGTATCGCCACATGTGGGGCCGGGGATAGTCGACGGATTCGCCCACCGTGTCCGAGTAGCGCACTAGGTCCAGCCAATGCCTGCCCCAACGCTCTCCGTAGGCCGGATTGTCCAGCAGCCTCTCGATGGCGTTGCGGTAGGCATCCTCCGAGGGGGCCTGGAGAAAGGCGGCCATTGCTTCGGGAGAGGGTGGCAGGCCGTTCAGTCCGAAGTGAATCCGTCGCAGGAGGGCCCGGCGGGAGGCCGGCGGGGCCGGTTCCATGCCCTTCTCCTCCAGTGCGGCCAGGACGAACGCATCAACCGGGTTTCGGACCCACTGCTGCTGCTTTACGGCTGGGACCTCGGGCAGGGCCAACCGGGTCCAGGGCCAGCTCCCGGAGCCGCCCCCGGCGCGGTCCGCCGCCCCATCGGCCGGCTTCAACCGGTCGATCCAGGCGGCTATCAGGCTGATCTCCCCGTCCGTCAGCCGGGAGCCGCTCATCGGCATGGCCGGCTCGGCGTCGCCCTTGAGCCTCGCGATCAAGGGGCTGGCGGCGCTGTTGCCGGCAATCACCGCCGGTCCATCCAGCGCACCCCCTTCCAGCAGTGCATCCAGGGTCTCGACCACCAGGCCGCTCTGATGAGCCTCTGCGCTGTGGCAACTTTGGCAGTGCTGCTCGAGAATGGGCCGGATGTCGCGGTCGAAGTCGATCTCCTCATCCGCGCCGAGCGCGACGGGGATCGAGGGTTGGGCTGACAGGACGAGAACCGCGGCGAGGCAGAGATGGCTGAACAAGTGGTTCATTGCATCTCCCGGGGCCAACTGCCCGCAAATGACGAATGGTTGAAAGTCTTTCCGGAACAGGAAATTATAACTTGCACTTTTTCACGTGAAATATATAACAGGGCTCTTGACGGGTCAATCCGAAACAGGCGCAGGTTTGGCGAAGGATTGTGTCCTTACCTGCCGGCCGAGGGCAATGTTCTCTCGACCGATCATCGACGCGGGAGATCCACACATATAGAAGGCAAAAAGACATCCACAAGGAGGATTCCATGGCAACTTGGGGACGCAGGTCCTTCCTGGCGGCAGCCGCCGTTTTGCCGGCGTTGGCTGCCAGATGTGTTCCGGGCGGCGTCGAGGAAAGCAATTCCAGGACTTGGTCGGAGCCCCAACGCTATGGGACGGCCGGCGGCCGGCGGTCCTTCGCAGTCAGGTGGACCGACTCGGAAATCCACCGCTTCGAGCACCGGGACTTCCCGCACTTTCACCGCCTCCGGACCAACCTGGACACCCGCTATTCTCGTTGCCGGCAGTCCATTCCCAGGCTGCAGGCGGGGCCGCTCTTCCTGCGCCTGAAGCTGCTGTGCACGGGGGAAGCCGGCCGCACGCTCTTTACCCTGGGGTTGAAGAGCCGCGCCCTGGGGAACTGGGCTTTCAGCCTGGGGGCCTGTCCGACCCATGGAATCTCTTTCGGAATCAAGGGTTGGCAGATCCTGGTCAACGCGGCCGATCCCTGGCGGGAAAGAACCCGGGTGCCCGGGCTGGACCACCGGGACTGGCACACCTGGGTCCTGATCGTTCCCGATGCTGCCGGCCCGGCTCGGATCTACTGCGACGGGCGCTACCTGATGGACTTGAAGCAACCCATCACCGGCGCCCAGAGGGACAAGATCGCCCGGGAACAAAATGGGCGCCATGGTTCCGTGCAGCAACTTGTGCCGGAAACCCCCGGGGAGGAGGACTATGTCTTCCTGGAGAGCCGCCATCCCGGACAGGAGCTTGACATCGATCGGTTCGAGGTGTCGACCCAGGCTGCCGCCACCGGTCGCACCTCTCTACCGGTGCTGCTGGACCTGGACTGGGAGCTGCAGGGAGCCCGCATGGTGGAGAACACCCTGACCCGTTTTGGCGCCAATCCCGTCTTGGACAAGGCCGACATCCCCGATCCCTCGGGCCGGGACTACGGAGGGTTCAATGCCGAAGTGATCCGGGACGGTGAGGGGTTCCACATGTACTTCAACGGCGTGAACCGAATGAGCCAGGCCATCGGCAGGGTCACTTTCGGTCTCTACCATGCCTTTTCCAGGAACGGTACAGACTGGAAAGTGACCCCGGCCACCCCGGTGCTGAACACGGGGCCTCCGGGCTCCTGGGACGCGGGCAGCCTGGGCGCGGTCGGCGTGCTCAAGGAAGGCCATCGGTTCAGGATGTGGTATGGGGGATACGTGGACCGGTTGCAGCAGGGAAGAGCCGGCTATGCGGAGTCTGCCGACGGGATTCGTTGGAGCAAGCCGGACCTGGGCCTGGTGCGGTTCGGGGGGCGGCAGACCAACATCTGCTTTTCGCTCCAACCCGGCCTCAACTCCAACGAGTACGAATTGCCGGTGGAGTTGATCCGCGACGAAGCCGCCCCTCCGGAACGGCGTTACCTGATGTTCCTGCACACCCAGGGCCCTCACGGCTTCATTGTAGACGTAGCCACTTCGCCCGACGGCCGCAGATTCGTGCGTGCGCCCCACAATGTCCGCCACTATGCCTTCGATGAGGTTCCTCGCAACAGCACCCTCCACGCTGCGGCGATAGTCCTGAGAGAGAACAATAACTGGTGGGCCTTTGTGGGGCACCACGAGGCCGATGGAGGAGGCTACCGCATGCGGTTCACCGGGTGGGCAACCGAGCCGGAGGAGACGGAGAATATCGGATTCGGCTTGTGGACTTCCCGGAGAATCCAGCTCGAACCGAACGGTCAGGCCTGGGAGCAAGGGGCAGCCCGCGTGTCCAGTTTTCTGGAGGTTGGAAACGAATGGTGGATCTATTACAGTTCCGAAGGCAGCATCGGGCTGGCCAGGGTGGGACGCCACCGCCTTTTGGGTCTGGAGCTGGAAGCCGGCCGCCAGGCGGGGGAGATCACTTCGGTGTCGCTGAGGCCGCCGCGGCGGGGATGGAGCCGTCACCGGCTCACCGTGAATGTCAGCGGGCTCTCGCGAGGCGGTCGCCTGCAGGCCGAGCTGCTGGATGGCGTGGGCGGGGCTCCCCTGGAAGGCTTCGGCCTGGCGCGCTCGGTGGCCATCGAGCGGGACGGTTACGAGGCGCCCTTGCGCTGGGAACCCGGGGGTGGGCAACTCCCGGAAACGCCCAAGCCGTTGCGGGTGCGGTTGAGAATGACCCGAGGGAAGGGGAATCCTCAGCTTCACGGTCTCTATGTGAGGCCGGTTGTCGCGGGGTGATCCCGTTGGAGCCCAAGCCGGGGGATTGTGATAGCATCACGCCTTAATGTCCCTGAAATCGTCCCGTGCCTGACTGCCGGCCATCAGACGTTCCGGATCTGAGAGGAGTCGCTCATGTCGTGCCTGCTTCGCCGTGAATTCCTGGCCTTGGGCGCCCTGGGTGTGGCCGGACTGGGCGTGCCCGGGTGGCTGCGGGCTGCCCTCTCCGGTAATGCCCGCGAGGAACTGAGGATCACCGACATCGAGGCGCACGAGGTTTGTCCTCCCTTCCACGACTACAACAGGCGCTGGCTTTTCCGGTATCACGGATTGGGAATCCAACTGCGTACCATCTATGTCGCCAAGACGCAAAGCGGCCTGCAAGGCATCGGAGAGAGCTGGGGCCGGCTTCCCGAAAACGATCCTTCTTCCCGCTATATCGGCACCAGCGCTCTCGACTGGATCGGCGACACCAGGAACCTGGCCATCAACATGGCCGTCTACGACCTGATCGGCAAGTATCTCGGCCTGCCCTGCTGGAAACTCATCGGGCCACAAGTGCGCTCCTGGGTTCCGGTGGCGGCTTGGACGGCCTCTCAACCGCCCGAGGGCATGGCCGAAGAAGCGATCAACGTGGCCGGGCGGGGGTTTCACTGGCTCAAGTATCACGTGGACGTGATTCAGAACGTGGTGGACCAGACCGAGGCCATCCAGAAGGTGGCTCCTCCCGGATTCAAGGTTCACTACGATTTCAACGCGGACTCCAACGTGGAGGCGGTGGAGCCGGTCCTCAAGGAACTGGAGAAATTCAGCGTGGCCGGCCGCATCGAGGATCCCATTCGGGCCATCGACCATGAGGGCTACCGGATTCTCCGGGAAGGGTGTTCCATCCCCATCCTCATTCACCACGGGCCGGCCGATACCTTCATGCGTCACGGTCTGAGCGACGGCTTCATGGCCGGCCATGCCCCGGTGGGACTCGCCGCCAAGCTGGCCGGCATGGCCGAGGCCACCAATACCCCCTTCATGCTGCAGCAGTGCGGCGGAACCATCAACCAGGCCTTCCTGGCGCACGAGGCGGCCGTGTTCAAGATGGCCATCCTGGATCACGTGAGCCTTTGTCATCTCTGGAAGGAAGACGTGACGGTCGAAACCATGCCCGTGGTGAACGGCAGCGTGCAGGTTCTCGAGAAGCCGGGCCTGGGGGTGACCCTGGACCGTGACAAGCTGCGCCGGCTCAGTCAGGCGCCCCGCCCCCGGCAGGAGCGCTTCCTGGTGCGGATGCGTTACCGCAACGGCTTCAAGGTCTATTTCCGCTTCGACCCCGACGCGCCCGGGTCCAACCTCCGATTCCTGAACCCTCCGGAAGTTCCGGGGCCGCGGCTGCAGCGAGGAACCTCCGGATACGCCAACCCGGTGGTGACCGATTTTTGGGATGCCGACGGATCGCAGGCCTTTGAGCGTCTCTGGGCAGAGACCGGTTCGGGGCCGGTCTGGAGGAGTGAACGGGAAGATTCAGGCTAGCGGTGCCCCCACCCCCCCCCCACGACGGGGCGGATCATCCGAGAGTGAAACAGGGGGCGTTAATAAAGACGAACCACGAATGAACACGAATAGACACGAAAAAATCTTTTTGCGCTCGGGGCCGAGACCAAACGCCGGAACTTGAAGGGCGTCACTTCGTGTCATTGGTGGATTTGTTTTTCCCCTTCCTGTTTTCTTCGTGGCCCTTCGTGTGCCTTCGTGGATACCTCTTTTTACCGCGTCGCATGCAGCGCGAAACCCAAGCAAAGGAGCGACTCATGACCGATCGTCGTTCGTTTATGGCGTCAATGGCGGCGGGGGCCTGGCTGCCGGCGGCCGTTTCTCAAGCCCGGGCGGAAACCTCCGGGGCCCCGTCCCGAAAGATTCGGGTGGGGGCCTTGAACGTGGGGGAGTACACCTTCTGGGGGATCTGGGCTGAAATCCTGGCCGCCAAGGGACTGTTCGGCGGCGGTTTGCTGAACATGGAGATCACCCACTGCTGGGACGTAAACCCCAAGCTGGCCCGCGAGTTTGCGGCCAAGTACGGCTGCGTGGCGGTGGACCGCTACGACGGGATGCTGGGCAAGGTGGATGCCATCGGCTTCGGCGGGCTCTACGAGGTTCCCTGGCAGCACCGCCTGGCCTGGCCCTATGTCGAGGCGGGAGTGCCCACCTACCTGAGCCGGCCCTTCAGCTATCGATTGCGGGATATCGATGCGATCCTGAACCTGGCTGCCAAACAGGGCACGCCGCTGATGGCCACCAGCGTTCAGGAACACTATTACCAGGCTTCCTATCTCAAGGATCGGTTAGGCAACGTGGGGGTCATCAAGGGAGTGCACGGCCTCTGCAACACCAACGAATATCCGGCCCATTTCCACGTTCAGTGGTTCATCCTGCGGGCGCTGGGTTACGAGGTGGAGAAGGTCTCCCTGTTCACCGACGACGAGCGCAAGGCTACCTATCTGCAGGACACCATGCTGTTCAAGGGCAGGGAAGGACAACCCCCCTTCCTGGCCGCGCTGCATGGGGTCCCCGACATCCACCACCTCTATCTGAAGGTCACCGGGGACAAGGGAAGCGAGACCGTCACCGTGGACCGCAGCCCGGACCGGAGGGAGACCCTCTACTACTACTTCGCCCCCCAGCTCATGGACATGCAGCGAACCTTTCAGGGGGACAGCTACCAGCCCTTCGAGGTCATTCGCAAGAAGACGCAGGTGTTTCTGGCCGGCTACTACTCCTATCTGGAGCGAGGAGGGAGTCTCTTTCCGGTGGATCAGGTGCCGGCGGACTGGTCCCCGCGCCACTTCAGGCCCGGCTGGATCGACGAGTCCATTTTTTCTGCCAAATCCTAACCGGCCCCGTAACCCACCGACAGCTCGATTCGCCTTACCCGCACCGGTCTGTCCGCATTCGAGGGGCGCCGCTTGAGCCGCAATCGGAGCCGGTTGTCGCCGCGGGTCAAACGCGCCGGCGGCACCTGCAGCCGCAAGCCCCTGAAGTCCATGTCCAGGCGCCGCCTTGGGGGAAAGCCCAGAATCCCCTGGCCCTCGGGGATGTCCAGGTGGCAGGCCACCGTCGCCAGGTCTTTCACCGCGTCCATTTCCCCCGGCTCCAGGACCTGGCCGTTGAGCCAAAACTCCAGAACATCGCCGGACAGTCCGTCCAGGCCCACCAGCAGCTCGGCCCGGCGGGGCGGGCTGGAGGTCGAGGAGATCTCGTCGGCAATGGGCAGGGTGAGCGTTTGGCCGGCTCCCGCCCTGCCCAGGACGAAGGGAAGTGGGGCCGCCTTGATCATGCTGTTGAAACGCACCGAATCGGAACGGGGCGAGCGTCCGGTCCGGTGGGCCTCGAATCGCTGCACCAGGGTGTAGCGCTTGTCCTTGTCCCGAAGCAGAGGCGGATCGGCAATCTCCCGCAGCAGGCGGTTGCGCCACCGCCCGTAGAAGAACCAGTTGAAGGTGTAGAGCCCGTCGGCCCCGTCCCGCCAGAGGTTGGCGGCGCTGCCTCGAATCACCTCGTCGGGATAGATGGGGTAACCGTTGCCAAAGGGGTAGAGGCTGGGATAGATCGGCAGTCGGCGGTCTCCCATGAGCTCTTCGAATTCCGACAGGCCCCGGCACTCGGTCAGTCCTTGACCCAAAATCAGAGAGTCGACCAGCCCCTCCCGAATCCAGGTCGGAACTTCGAATCCTCCCTCCAGGCACCATTCCACCCGCTCGGGCACACGCACCGCCAACTCGATGGGGCGCCCCCGGCTGGCCGCCCTCCGCCGCAGACTCTCCCTTGCGACTCGCATGAATTCGGTCAGAACCTTGCCTTTTTCCCGTTCCAGGCCCCGAGGAAAATAGAGGGTGTGACGGAGCCAGTCGAGCTCGATGCCGTCGAAGTCCCAGCGGTCGAAGAATTCCTCGATGACTCGCAGCTTCAGCTCCCGGACCGGGGCCACATCGAAATTCAGGGCGCTCCACCAATCCAGATCGGGAACCAGCCAGTCGGGATTGAGTCTCTTGAAAGTGGGCAGTTCCGGGTTGGGAAGGGAGCCCCGGGGGTGCTGTCCATCGTGGATATCGTTCATGCGGAGGGACACGAAAGCCTTCATTCCCCTGCGGCGGCACTCCTCCACGATGACCTGGGGCGGGTTGTGGCCGGAGTCGGCCAGGCTCTTGGGGTTCAGGTACTGGTCCTTGGGATCGACCTCCACGCCTCCGTGCCAGGTCCTGCTTTCGGGAAACTGGAATCGGTCGGCTTCTCCGGGCCACTCCAGCACGTTGCTCTGGTACTCGGCCACGTTGCCGCTGCCAAAGCTGAACAACAGGGTGTCGACGCCGCTGTTCTCGATGGGGAAAAAAACCAGGTCGGTGAATTCCCGACCGCTCAAGGGGCCGCTCCCTTGAGGCAAGGCGGCTCGCCCCCAGCAGTGGATCATGGACCCGTCGCAGTTGAACAGGAGAGGCCCCGGCCTGGAGTTGCGACCGCTGGACCTGCCGGGATGGGCCAGGCTGGCCAGCCCTCCCGCTCCCAGCAGGAGAAGGCGCCGCCGGCTGAGCAGAAAGTCGTTGGGGGGGGACGAGGGTTTACCGGAACCAGTCATAGTTGAGGCCCAGGGAACGGTCGGCCAGGGGAAGGTCAATTCGAGCGCCCCCCTGGCTGGAGGACAGCTTGAGGGCAATCTCCACTTCCAGAGCTGCGGCCACTCGGCGTCCCGAGTTCTTGGGTTCGTCCAGCCGGCCTTCCATGCAGTCCACCACGTCTGCCAGGCTGTAGACGGCGCCGTAGGGAGGGACGAACTGGGGGGCGGGCCAGGGCATGGAGACCCGTCGGGTTCCCGCAGGCGTCTCGGCTGTCTGCCAGAGCTGCCAGCCGGAGACGAACGAAAAGGTCATTTCCCCTTTGCCGCCGCAAAGGCGGACCCCGGGAGCACCCCCGCGGAAGTGGACCACCAGTCCGTCGCTTGCCACCATCATTCCCTGGCCCCTGAACTCGTCGCTTCCGGATTCTCTTCTGGGTTGATCCCCTGTTCCGCACACCCAGGCCGGTGGGCTTTCCAGGAAGTAGGACCAGTTTTGATGCTGAGCTGCCGGGGCCGAGGACTCGATGGAAACCAGCTCGCCGATTGCTCCCTGCCGCACCAACTCCCTGGCCCTGGCAAAGGAGGGGTGGGTGGTGGTGATGGCGCCGCAGTTGAGAGCAATGCCGTGGTCGGCGCAGGCCTGGACCATGCGGTCGGCTTCCTCCAGGGTGTGGCACATGGGTTTCTCGGTGAAGATGCCCTTGGCCCCCAACTCCGCCGCCTTGACGGTGAGAAAGGCCCGGCCCTTGGTGTTGGTCGCCACGGCGACGATATCGAGCTTTTCCCTTTCCATCATCTCGACGGCGTCGGTGTAGAGGGCCTGGATGCCGTAGCGTTCGCCAAAGGCCTCGAGCCGTTTCCTGTCGCGGTCGGCGCCAGCCACCAGGTGCACTTCCGGACGATCCCACAGCGCTTCGGCGTAGGAGGTAGGGAGCCCTTCATTTCCAGGGTGGTCGTGGTGGTGGAATCGCCGGTGGATGTCCAACTTGGGCGTGGGTCGATCCGCGTCGTCCACATCGAAGCGATCGGGGATGCGCTCCGCCAGGTCGTAGAGCAGTCCCATCCAGCCCAGGCCGATCACCCCGGCCCGATACCTGGCTGTGCCGGGGTCCGGCCACCCAAGTCCGGCAGTTCCCGCAGCGGAGGGCGCTCCGGACGCAAGCCCTGAGGCTAGAACCGTGTGAAGAAAGTGCCGTCTCTGCATAGCCTCCTCCCATTCACCAGGCAGGCTACGAATGCCCGAACCGGATCCTGGCCGGCATCCCCTGGAATTGGACGACAGGGCATCAGGAGCGGGGCAGGGCAAAGGTGCTGGTCAAGATCCCAGGATCCAATACCCTCATTCTATGAGGGGCGGCTTGTTCTGTCGATAGTGATGGCATTAAACTATATTGTCCTTTATTCGACATGGGGTGCGAGTTGTTGAGACCGATCTCGATCGGGGTGGTTCTTTTCACCGGGTTGGCGGCTTTCGCAGAAGCGGCTGAAGACACCCGGGTCCGGTTCCGGACGCAGGTCAAACCCATCCTGGAGACCCGCTGTCTTTCCTGCCACAACGCCCGGACCCACAATAGCGGCCTGGTGCTGGAAACCCCGGAGGCCATTCTCCGCGGAGGCGCCCTCAACGGGCCTGCCGTCCTGCCCGGCAATGCCGATGCCAGTCCCCTGATCCAATACCTGCGGGGCGAGAAGCAGCCCGCCATGCCACTGGGAGAACCGCCTCTGGCAGAGGAGGAGATCGGTCTGATTGCGGCCTGGATCGACCGACTGTCGCCCCCGGCCGATACTTCCGCGGGCACGGGAGCGTCCTGGCCCTTCACCAGGCCGGAGCCGCCGGCCATCCCCGCGGTCCGAGATCGGCAGTGGGTAAGAAACCCCATTGACGCCCTGGTGCTGGCCAAGTTGGAGAAACAGGGGATGCAACCGGCACCCCCGGCTTCCCGGAGATCCTTGCTGCGCCGGGTCTATTTCGGTCTGATCGGCATGCCACCCACGCCGGAAGCCATGGTCCGGTTTCTGGACAACCCGTCCGAGGACGCCTACGAGCAGGAAATCGAGACACTGCTGGGCAATCCCCGCTACGGGGAGCGTTGGGGCAGGCACTGGCTGGACCTGGTTCGCTACGCCGATACCGAAGGGGGTGGTCCCGACTACCCTCGCCCCCACATCTGGCGCTACCGGGACTACGTCATTCGCGCCTTCAATCAGGATCGAGCTTACGACCGCTTTATCAAGGAGCAGGTGGCCGGCGATCTGTATGCGGTTTACGGCGCCGAGGGCAAGATCGGACTCGGTTTCCTCAATCTTGGGGTCGTCGGAGAGGACTCCGGGCGGCAGAATCTGCTCGTCGATTTGGTCTCCACCACTGGATCGGTCTTCCTGGGGCTCACCCTGGAGTGCGCTCGCTGTCACGACCACAAGTACGACCCCATTCCCACGCGCGACTATTACCGGACCGAGGCCTTCTTTTCCTCCCTCAGCCTGGGTGAAGCCGACCTTGCCTTTACTCAGTACGAGGGTCCCAGCCTCGATCCCGAATCCTGGAAACAGCGTGCCGAAGGCTGGCAGCAGGAGTTGGACCAGCGCAAGGAGTTGAAGGAGAAGACCACGGCGGAATTTCTGAAGCGCCTGGAAAAGCCATTCCACCTGGTCGAAGGGCAGGACCTGAAGGACGAGGTGGTGCCGTTGAGCGATGCCGGCGAACTGAAGACGGCTCTCAATCGCGGGGTTCTGTTCACGCGGGAGGAGAGGGAACTCTATCGCCTGATCGAGAGACAGAACACCGCCTATGGCAACGTGAGCCATCGCGACTACTTCAAGCCCCGGGTGCACACGGCCTGGGAAATCCAGAGCGGGTACGGGGCGCGCCGTCCCCACCCGGCCATGCCCACCACCTACATCCTGATGGGCGGTAGCCCGGAGTCCAGGGGGGAGCCGGTCGAGCCGGGTTTTTTGAGCGCCCTTGAGGACCAGTTTCCGTTTGAGAGCGAGAATCCCAGACAGAATCCCCGGCAGACGCTGGCCGAGTGGATCGCACACCCCGACAATCCCTTGACGGCCCGGGTCATGGTGAACCGAATCTGGCAGCACCATTTCGGCGAGGGACTGGTGCGGACCGCCAGCGATTTCGGACGGAACGGATCGGGAACCCTCCACCCCGAGCTGATCGATTTTTTGGCGTCCTATTTTGTGCGGAACCGTTGGAGCATCAAGGCCGTGCACCGGTTGATCCTGCAGTCCAATGTCTACCGGCAGTCGATTCGGAACCCTGGCGCCGAGCAGTACCGCGGGATCGACCCCGACAATCGCTACTTTTGGCGGAGCAATCCGCTGCGATTGGAGGCCGAGGCCATCCGGGACAGCATCCTGGCAGTCAGCGGGGAGTTGAATGCCACGATCGGAGGACCGGGGTTTTTCCCCAAGGTCGAGGAAGACCTGTTGTGGGAGGGAGGGACCTGGTGGAAACCTTCCAGCCGGGAAGAAAGAAATCGGCGCACCGTCTACATGTGGCAGGGGCGGTCCTTTCAACTGCCCATGATGAATGTCTTTGACGGAGCCAACCTGAACGAAAGCTGCTGGAGGCGTCAGGTGACCACCGTGGCTCCCCAGGTATTCGCCTTGTTCAACAACCCGTTCGTGCACGATCAGAGTCGCAGGATGGCGCGGCGGATCGTCCGCGAGGCGGGGCCCGATGACGGATCTCGGCTGAAGTTGGCCTTCCGTTTGGCTCTTCAGCGCGATCCCACGCCCGGGGAACGAGCCCGCGGCCTGGACTTTCTGACCCGGCCCCTGACGGCCGGCCAGCCTTCCATCAAGCTGGCCAGTGGGCCCGCTATTGCGCCGGGGGTGGGCTCGGATGCCTCACCCTCGCTACCGCCCCCCGGCGGAGACCAGGACCGGCTGGCCGACCTCTGCCTGGTCTTGTTGAACATGAACGAGTTCATCTTTCTGGAGTGAGGCTTTGCCGGGGACCCGCTCCGGGCTCGGAGTCGCCTGTCTTTTCCCGGTTTCGCCGGGAGGTGCCGCAGGGGCGGGGCGGAGGAATTCAAGATCGGAAGACGACCCATGAAGAATCTCAACCACGAATATTGCGGTCGATTCGAAGCGCCCGGCCGTTCCCCGGGTGAGCTGGGGCGCCGGGACTTCCTCTATCGCCTGGGCCGCGGTGTCGGAGGCGTGGCCCTTTCCTCCCTGCTCTTTCGGGAGGGCCTGCTGGGCGCGGAGGCAGGCGGCAATCCTCTGGCGCCCAAGAAGAGCCACCGTCCGGCCCGGGCCAAATCATGTATCTTCCTGTTCATGGCGGGCGGTCCCAGCCAGATGGATACCTTCGATCCCAAGCCGTTGTTGAACAAGTATCACGGCACCCCGGCCTTCGATGGAGCCCAGTTGCGCACCTCGGGCAGAAAACTGCTCTACGTGGGAAGTCCCTTCCGCTTCAGCAAGTTCGGACAGTGCGGCACCGAAGTGTCGGACATGTTTCCCCATCTGGCCACCTGCGTTGACGACATGGCGGTGGTGCGGTCGATTCACACCGACTCCGACGCCCATTCCCTGGCCACCTTCCTGATGAATACGGGCGAAGGCCTGCCCGGCAGTCCTTCGCTGGGTTCCTGGACGGTCTACGGGCTGGGAACCGAGAACGAGAACCTGCCGGCCTTCGTGGTGTTTCCCATCAGCGGAACCGGGGGCTTCGGGGGCCCCCAGAACTGGTCCAACGGGTACCTGCCGGCCATCTACCAGGGAACCCCCCTCAAGTCGGAGGGCGTTCCCATCGTGGATCTGCAGCCCCCCGCCGGGACCACTGCCGAACAGCAGGAGGCCAATATTCAACTGCTCAACCACTTCAACCGGCCCTACCTGGATGGGCATCCGTTGAAGAGCGACCTCTGGGCCCGGATGAAGAACTACGAACTGGCCTTCCGCATGCAGATGACGGTGCCGGAGGCCCTGGACGTGGACAAGGAACCGCCGGCCATCCGGGAGCTCTACGGACTCGACAACAAGATCACCGAACCCATGGGCCGACGGTGCCTGATGGCCAGGCGCCTGGTGGAGCGGGGCGTGCGCTTCGTGCAGATCTACTCCCGGGGCTGGGATTCGCACCAGGATATCGCCGGCCAGCACCGCCTGCGGGGCCTGGAAACCGACCGGCCCATGGCCGCCCTGCTGAAGGACCTCAAGCAGCGGGGCCTGCTTGACCAGACCCTGGTGGCCTGGGGAGGCGAATTCGGGCGCACTCCCCAGAGCCTGCCCCATAACTGGAAGGCCCCGGGGCGGGAACACAACAAGACGGCCATGCCCATGTGGTTCGCCGGCGGCGGCGTGAAGGGAGGCACGGTTGTGGGGGCCACCGACGAGCTGGGCGAGAAGGCCGTCGAGAGTCCCTACCACCTCCACGATCTGCACGCCACCTTCCTTCACCTGATGGGGTTGGACGACATGCGCCTGACCTACTACCACGCGGGCAGGTTCAAACGCCTCACCGATCTGGGCGGCAAGATCATCAGGGAGATGGTCTAGCGAGGTCGCGCCTCAGAGGGGCAATCAGGGAAAAAGAGGAATCCACGAAGGACACGAAGAACACAGAAGGGCCACCAAGGGGTTGGAGAGGGCTCAAGAGGGATTCGCCAAGAGTCGGGAAGGCGGGAACAGCCATGAGCAGCCATCTTTCGCGCAGAAGGTTTCTGGAAGCCGCGGTCGCCACCGCCGCCTGGCCCCAGGGGGGCTTTTCCCAATCCCGCCGTTTAACCGCCCCCCCGCTCAAGCCTGGGGGGCACACTCCCCGAGGCTTGCGCCGCATCCTCTATGTGAGCGACCCTTCCAGCATCGCCCGGCGGTATCTGCCGGATCCGGTCTCGGAGCAGGATCTCAGGAATTGGGTGGACACGCTGGCCGCTTCCCGGGTGGATCTGTTCATTCAGGAGGCCTACACCCAGGGGTGGACCACCTACTGGCGCAGCCCCCGGTTCGACTATGACGCCAGGCCCCAGCACCGCCGCTTCCTTCCCCTGCTGGACGAAGGCAAGCAGCCCCTGGGGATCCTGCTGGACCAGTGCCGCCACCGGCGCATGACCTTCCTGGCCGGTCTCCGGGTGAACGACAATCACGGCCACGTCTCCATCCGGCAGGGTGTGGGAGCGGGCGCCGGTTTCCTGGTGAACAATCCCCAGTGGCAGATTCGGGAAATGCCACCCGGTCCCTACTACGCCTTGAGCACGCCCATGGACTTCACCTTTGCTCCGGTGCGCGATTATCTGTTTTCGGTGGCCGAGGAGCTGGTGAATCGTTTCGATGTGGATGGCCTGGAGCTCTGCTTCCGGGACCACGCCTATTTCCCTGCCGGCGCCGGGCCGGAGCGAAAAGAACTGATGAACGAGCTGGTGGGTCGAATCCGCGGAATGCTGGACAAGAAGGGTCGAGACAGGAACAAGGATCTGTTGTTGGGGGCGCGCGTCTTTCAGACCCTTGAAGAGTGCGACGCCATGGGGCTGGATGTGGCCACCTGGATCAAGGGAGGGCTCATCAACTACGTATCCCCGGCCGACACCATGTACTGCGAGCCCAATGTGCCCTGGGAAGCCTTTTCACGGCTGACCCGGTCCAGTCGATGTCTGCTCTATCCGGGACTCCTTCCCTGGAGCAGCCTCCGCATGAGGCGCCGCCTGGGGGGGCAGCCCATCACCCTGGACCAGCAGAGGGCCTTGGCCATGAACATGTACGGCGCCGGCGCCGACGGAATCTTCTTCTACAACCACTTCGTGCCTCTCTCCTGGGCTCCCTTCTACCCTCAAATGCTTCGTGGCCTGGCCGAGACCCGGGAGCCGAGGGAGCTGACCCGAGGCAACCGCCACTATGTCTTCGAGCCGGTGTGGGCCGGGTGCCTGGGGTTCGGCGTGGATCGGACCTCTACCGGAGCGGTCAAGGCCGACCGGATGGTGCTGAAACGGGGAACTCCGCGAAGTGAGGGGCAATATCGGTTTCGGGTCTGTGAGCACATCGGGCGCTCCCGCGGGGCCACGCTGCTGTTTCGGGCCTATCACGCCGTCGACGGCGATCGCTTCCAGGTCCGGGTCAACGGAACGCCGGTTCCCGATTCACGGCTGCGGAGACGCGGCGACGAGCGACGCTCGGACCTGAAGGCCATCGTGGACCCCAACTCCACCAGCAGTTCCGGCCTGCCCCCGGTGCCCGAGCTTCCCGGTCCCTTCTCCACCTTCTGGTTCGATCTGACCGAGCCCCCGGCGCAGTATGGAGACAACTGGCTGGAGGTGCGCCTGACCCACGGCGATCCGGACCAGACCCGGGACATCCTGATCGACGAAGTGGAAGTCTTCGTAAGCGCCTGAGGAACCGGCCCGTCGTTCCGCGCCCACTCTCGTACTCTCAATAATATTTCTTCCTTTTGATGATCGGTCGTTTTTCCTCTAATGATGCGCAGGGCAGTCCGGCGGCGCGGCTGGCCGGCGGCCTCTTGCTTTGTCTGCTGCTTGCGGTTGGATCCACCAGCCTCAACCCGACCGACGCCGCGCCCGGTGAGTTGCTGATTTTCCATCGGCAGCAACGGATCCGACTGCCCCTGGTCTCCGTCGACGGCCGGAGCCATGTCCCCATCCTGGATGTCCTGCGGCTTCTCGACCTGGCCTATTCCGAGAGCGGGTCGGCGGGTTATCTGAGGATCTTCGCCGGCAGGAATGTATTGGAGCTGAATCACAACCGGGTGCGGGTGCGATTGAATCGAAGCTCGATCGCCCTTGCGGCGCCGGTGCTGTTCCATCGAGGCCGCTGGCTGACCCCGCGTGGCTTTGTGCCCGACGTGCTCAACCGGGTGCTCAAACCCGCCATCAAAGTGTCTCCCTCGGGGAACCGATGGTTGACCGGAGGCCGGGATTTCGTCCGAATCAATCTCACCGCCCGCTCCACCGATGAGGCCAGTCGATTGGTCGTCTCCCTGGTGAACGCCGGCGAGATCGAGGTCCGTGGCGAGGATCGCCGCATGGTGTTCCTGCTCGGCGCCTATCCGGTCGATCCTCCCGGAGTCGAGGTCACGTCCTATCGTGATGAGCGGATAGGGGGCGTCTCGTTTGAGGAAACCGCCGAGTCGAGCCGGTTGGTGGTCTCGCTGGCCGACGAATCCGTCCGGGCTCGCCTGACTCGGCTGTCCGGCCAAAATGCCTACCTGGTGGACGCATTCCGGCCAATCGTCGAGGACTCGACAACGGCACGGGGATCGGAGCGGTCCTTCCGGTGGACAAGGCGGCCCAAGGCTTCCGGTTGGAGGCGAATCACCATCGATCCCGGACACGGTGGCGCCGACAGGGGCGTTGTGGTGGGGGAGGGCGTCTATGAAAAGGATGTCACCCTTTCCATCGCTCGCAAGGTGCGTTGGGTACTGGAAAGCAGGCTGGGGGTGGAGACGGTATTGTCTCGCGGCCAGGACCGGACTCTTTCGCTGGAAGATCGTGCGCGGGAGGCCAATCGCAGCCGCTCCGACCTGTTTCTCAGCATACACCTGGGAAACGGCACCTCGCCGATGCCCTCCAGGAGCTATGTCTATCTCGCCAAGCTGCCGCCCGGGGAGGCTCTTGCGCAGGACCGGAGCGGGGAAGCTGCCTTCGAGCTGGTGCGTTGGGATCGAGCCCAGGCAGCCGTGCTTCACAGAAGTTTCCACCTGGCCGAAATCTTGCAAGCGGTCACCAACGAGCGTTTCAATGGCGGCCAGCCGTTGAGTTTTCGGCACGCGCCCCTGAGGCTCCTGTCTCCCCTGGCCATGCCGGCAGTCCTGCTGGAGCTTGGAAACGTGAAGCAGGACGAGTTCAGGGAAACGGTGCAGACCGAACCCTTTCAAAACGGAGTGGCCCTGGCCGTATTGGCGGCCCTGCAACAGTTTCGCCCCATTGATGAAGCAACCGTGGCTCGCCCGGAGAGTCCGTGACTGGTCGCGTGTGGTTGGCCGGGTTCCGTTGGAATGGAATGTTGCCTGACGTGGTTCGTCTTTATTGACGATTGGATATTTTTCCACGGATGAGGCGCCCTGCACGGCAGGGAGCGGACTCACCGAAATATTCCCATCGAGGAGGGGAGGCTATGCCTCGCCATATCACCTTGGGTATGATGATTCTGTCGCTGTTGCTGGCCGGAGGCGCTGTCTATTTCATCAATCTGCAGCGCCAGGTTCAGCGATTGGCCGGCTTGCCTCCGGAAGCGCAGGCGCCCGCCTTGATGGAAGAACCGGCGTTCGAAGCCAGCGCGCCCCGCAAGAAGGTCGTCCTCTTTTTCGCCTCCGGCGAGGTGGACGGCCAGTTGGAGGCGGAGGTGCGCGAAATCCATGCTTCCGAGGATGTCACCCTTGAAGCGAAGCAGATCCTGGTGGCTCTGATCAAGGGGTCGCTCTCGGGCAACGTGCCGGCGCTGCCTTCGGAAACCCGGCTGCGGGAGGTCTATTGGGCTGAAGGGGGCTTGATGGTGGTGGACATTACCGGAGATGCCAGTATCCGGCATCCGGGAGGGATCACGGGTGAAGTCTCCTCCATTTACTCGATGGTGAATTCCCTGACCTATAATTTGCCGGCGGTGAGTGAGGTTCAGATCCTGATCGATGGAGCCGAGGCCGATACCCTGGCGGGGCATATAGACCTCAGGAGACCGCTGCCTCAGGATTTGAGCATGACGGCGCTGCAAAACGAGGACGGAGAGATGGGAAGCACTGGACTGCAGGAGTATTGAAAGGAACCCTATGCGTACCGATGGGAGAGAGAGCAGGCAACTCCGGCCGGTGACCATCCAGCCGGATTTCATTGCCGGGCCCGAGGGCTCGGTGCTGATTGCGGTGGGGAAGACCCGGGTCATCTGCACGGCAAGCATCGAAGATTCGGTGCCACCCTTCCTGCGGGGACGGAATCGGGGATGGGTCACCAGCGAATACGCCATGCTTCCCAGGGCCACCGAGACCCGGACTCCTCGGGAATCCAGTCGTGGCAGGGTTTCGGGCCGGACCCACGAGATTCAGCGCCTGATCGGCCGCTCGCTGCGGAGTGTCACCCGGCTGCAGGATCTGGGGGAACGGACCGTCTGGGTGGATTGCGACGTGATCCAGGCGGACGGCGGGACCCGCACCGCTTCCATCACCGGCGCCTTCGTGGCTTTGGCGCTGGCTCTGCAAGGTCTGGTGGACCGGGGGACCTTGCCGGCCCTGCCGATCAAGGACTACGTGGCGGCCACCAGCGTGGGCGTGGTGGACGGAGCCCCGCTGCTGGACCTCAATTACCAGGAAGACTCCCGAGCCCAGGTGGACATGAACGTGGTTCAGACGGGCGCCGGCGCCCTGGTGGAGGTGCAGGGGACGGCGGAAGGAGATCCCTTTTCCCGCCAGGCCCTCACCGCCCTCATGGATCTGGCCGGCGAAGGCATATCCCGGCTGGTCGAGATCCAAAAGAGCCTGATCCGGTTGTAGCCGAGCGGAAGCCGCCTTGCGACCCCTTCGCCGGCCCGTCCCGAAAGACCCGAAGCGTGCGCCCCAAGCCAAGAGCAACCCGCCATTCGTTGACGATGCCCTTGGGCCCCCGTCTGCTGGTGGCTACCTTCAACCCGGGCAAGCTCAGGGAATTGAAGTCGTCTCTGGCGGCGGTTCCGGTCGAACTGGTGTCTCTGGAGGCGATTCCTGGCGTGACCCAGGCTCCGGAGGAGGGGGCCACCTTCGAGGCCAACGCCCGCCAGAAGGCTGCCCACTACAGTCGATTCACCGAGCTCCCGACCATTGCCGATGACTCGGGGCTGCTGGTAGATGCCCTGGGTGGCCGGCCGGGAGTCTATTCCGCCCGCTACCTCGGCGAGCAGGCCAGCGATGCGGAACGCTGTCGGAAAATCCTGGAGGAATTGGACCAGGTGGCGGATGTCCGGCGGACGGCCAGGTTCGAGTGCTGGATCGCACTGGCTCAGGGGGGAGTCGTGCTCGAGGTCTTCCGAGGGACCCTGGAGGGCGTGATCGGACGGGAGGCTCGGGGGCGACACGGGTTCGGCTACGACCCCATCTTCCAGGTTCCAGAGCGAGGCCGCACCCTGGCGCAGTTGAGTCCCGAGGAGAAGCTGCGCATCAGCCACCGGGGCCGGGCCCTGCGAGAGTTGCAACGGGCGCTGTTCGGGGTCTGACGGGCCATCTGCATCTCTTGACAGTCCGGTGCCCATCCGCTAGCTTGAGAGGCTTGGCACATCGGACGGGGCGTAGCGCAGCCTGGTAGCGCACCTGCCTTGGGCGCAGGGGGTCGGAGGTTCAAATCCTCTCGCCCCGACCACTTGATCCTGTCAAAAGAGAGCAATGGGTTGTGTGGGCCTGGGCTCCATGGCCAGGATGGTATCGCCTAGCCATTCCACCTCGAAGGGGTCGGGGAAGCCCGGGGCCTTCTCCCGGGTCCGACGCCCGGGCTGATCGAAGCTGACCGTAATCCGGGCGCCTTTGGGCAAGGACCCCAGATCGAGGGTGCTCTTCCCGCGTCGGGTGTCGCCGGCACTGCCGGCTCCGTCGACCCGTGCCCTTTCCGCCGGGATCCAATCCGGCAGTCGAACTCTCACCCGTTCCTGCTGCAACACCTCCAAGTGGAGTCGACCGGCCTGAGGCACTTCCGAACGCACGCGGAGCCAGGGAGTGTCGGTGCTGAAGAGCAGGTTCACCCAGACTCCCGAGTCGTCCTTCACCACGCTTGCCTGGTAAGCTTCGGCCAGAGACTGAAGCGCTCCTCCCATCAGATCGGTGTTGTAGGAGTGGTAGGCGTTGGGCAGGGTGAAGGCGAACGCGCCCCTGGCCCGATCCCGGATTCGCGCATAGGCGTAGTCCCTGGTGTCGGCCAGGGAGGATTGTGGAATCCAGTCGGTGGCCACCACCTGGGAGGCCAGCAAGCCATTGCGTATGATCCGCTCGGCGTCCTGGAAATATTCCGGGTGCCCGCTCCGGCCCAGCAGCAGTGCGGCTTCCACGAAGTCGCCGGTGTTGTTGGCCTCCCCGCGGCCGGGTTGTTCGTTTCTGCTTTCCTTGGCCCACCCCCAGGAGGTTCTCCAGCGCCGCAAGCCGACGTCATAGAGCAGGCGTCCCGTTTTCAGGTACCGCTGCTCCCCCGTGAGCAGTCCCAGGTCGATCAGGGAGGTCATGGTACCCTCCGAAGAGTGCAGGTGCTCGCCCGCATCCGGCGTCAACTCACCCTTGGAAGTAAAGCAGGCCTCGATGTTGGCCTCGGCGAAACGGACGGCCAGGTCGACCGCCAGGGAATCGCGGGTGGCTCGAAAGTACTTCACCAGGGCGCCGATCAACCGTCCCGAAGTCTGATTGAGCTTGCGGGTCGGCGAGGGTATCCAACCCTCCTCCGAGTACTTGTCCGAGGGAAAGGAGCCGGTGGCCCGGGTCACTTCCTCCAGCCTTCGCACGAATCTCCGGGCCAGCCTGATGGAGGGTTCGGACCCTTGCCATGTCCGCAGCCCCAGCAATCCCAGCAGGACCTCTCGGGAGTGGTGCAGAGCGGCCGTCCGCTTGCCGTCCGGTCCGGGCAGGGTGTCGAAGGCCAATCCGGAGGAATTGGCGATCGACTGGTGCAGCAACCGTTGCAGTCCCTCTACGGCCTCGCGGTCGGCCGGCAGATCCAGGATCGGGGAACAAACCGCCAGTGCATCCAGGAAACGTCCCACCATGTGGGGCGATCCCCAGTACTCGTGGCGGGCCCAGGTGGGTTCCTCGGTCAGGTTGAATCGGACGTAGGGAAGACACCCGCGGCTTCGGTTGATGGCGCTCCGGTAGATGTGCCGCACCCCCAGCAGCATGTAGGAGCGCAGATCGGCGTCCTGAAGGCGCCAGGGGTTGAGCCTGGCCCGGCTCTCACCGCCGCTGCCTCGCGGCGGCCCGGCTGCCTGGGCCAGGCCGGTTGCCATCAGGGTCAAGCCTGTCTGGGCAAGCCATTCTCGACGTTCCATTGGGTCCTTTCCGGTCGCCTGCCAAGCGGCCTCTCGCCCCGGCACCGGGTTTGCCCGCGGGAGCCCGGGCAGCCGGGGACCGTGGTTGAAGGGGCACGGCGCGAGGAGGGCGCCATGGCTGCCTTCCGGCTCATTATTGTGGCAAAGGCCGGGATTTTCAACCGGGTCTTCGAGCCCGCTCATCGGTGCTCTGACGGCAAGGCCGACGGTGTTGTCGGACCAGTCCCTTGTTGATAGAATGCCGGTCGAGTTTCCGGCGACGGAGAATCGCTTCTCCAGTCCGTATTTCCGAGACAGGCACTCGGCACGCTCCGATATCCATCCCTGCCGGGAACATGGGGAGTTCGCCTCCTGTCCTTGGACGATTCCGGGGGACCTGTCGTCCAAGTCCGAGGAATCGCCGGAGCCCATCGATTTCCATCTCACATCCGGGGCAATGGGAACGTCGACAAGACAGGTCTTGCTGTTAGGGGGAGCATCAGGTATGAACAGAAGAGAGTTTCTGGTCGGTGGCGCCGGGAGCCTGTCCGCCTCCCTGCTTCCACGACGAAAGGCAGCGGTTGCTGCTCGCGGACCGGCCGATCAAGGCGATCACCGCTTCAAGCTCGGCATCTGGCTGAGCGAACTGAAGTTGCCGTTTGCGCGGGAACTGGACGCCGCCAGGGAACTGGGTGCCGAATACGTCTGGTTTGAAGGCGCCCGGCCGGGTGGAGAGCCGGACATGCCCGGGGGTGAGCCCTGCATTGCCACCATGAGCGACGCCGAGGCCGATGCCTTGGGAGAGAGCGTCGCCCGCCGTGGACTCAAGCTCTATCAGATTTGCGCCTATCGTCCCTTTCACAACACTCGGCTGGTTGGGTTGACTCCAGGGAAGATGCTCGAGGATGGCGCCTTCCGCGACCAGTTCGACGGATTGGTGCGCTCCATGCAGATTGCCGCTCGTCTGGGAGTGGGAGCCGTTCATTGCTACGGTTTCTGCTGGCCGGGGGAGTGGTCTGCCGGTCAGGGGAGCTGGACGAAGGCGCCGACCTGGCCCATGAAGTGGTTGACGCGCGGCGGGGTCATCGCCGAGGTCGACCTGCGCAAGCTGGTGGCCGCCTTCACCCTGATACTGGAGCAGGCCGACAAATACGGCGTGGATGTGGTCGTGGGGATGCGGCCGTTCCATTACATGAGTTCGACCGGAAACTTCCGGCGCCTGGCGGAAAGCCTTGGCTCCGACCGGTTGAAGGTGCAGTGGTCTCCGGCGGACAATGTGCTGATCGGTGAGTGGGACGCCGCCACGGCCGGCTTTTCCAATCTGCGGCCCTACCTGCACGGGCTGCACTTGAAGGACGTTCATGTCTTTGACGGGGTCAGGGGAGAATTCGAGTGGCGACCGCTTGGGGAGGGGTCGGTGGGCTACGACGCGGTGCTGCGGAATCTGCGCCGCCACCGAAGTCAGGCTGTCCTGATGGTCGCCAGCCATTTCCGCCCTGCCGGAGGCACCAACCTGGATGCGATGAGGATCAATTTCGGCAAGATCCAATGGCTCATACAACAGATCGAAGAGGGGAGCTGACCGTTCATGTCCGACTGGAAAGACCAAAGCTGCCAAGCCGTCGGCGAAGTGTCGGTGTTGCCGCCCGCGCAAATCGACTCGGCTCTGGCGCAACTGCCGGGTTGGAAAATCAGCGCGGACGGCAAACGCATCGTGCGCTGCTGGAAGGTGAGGCATTTTGTCGCCGGCATCGAGTTCTTTAGACGTGTGGCCGAGCTCGCCGAAGCTGAGGACCACCATCCGGATCTGCATCTGGAGGGCTACCGCCAGGTGAGGATCGAGACCTGGACCCATTCGGTGGATGGTATCTCGGTCAAGGACCTGATCCTGGCCGCCAAGATCGAAGACCTTCCGGTGGAGCTGTTCGAGGCCTCGTCCTGAGTCCGCGTGGCTCTCCCGGGGTCTCAGCCCGAGAGACGCGTGCCATCGTGGGTTCCCGGGACCCGGTCCTGGTCTGTTCTCTGCCATGAAAGTCGCCACCTGGAACATCAACGGGCTGCGTGCCCGGTTCGAGTTTCTCCTGCACTGGCTGGACGCGCGTCAGCCCGACCTGGTTGGCCTGCAGGAGTTGAAGATGGCCGAGGAGCGTTTTCCGTTCGAGGCATTGAAGTCCCGGGGGTACCATGCCCTGGTTCATGGCCAAAAGGCCTGGAACGGGGTCGCCATCCTGAGCCGCGATCCTCCCCGGATCCGGGAACGGGGGCTGCCCGGCGAGGAGGAGATGGGTGCGCGGCTGATTTCGGCAGAAGTGGGCGGCTTGAAATTCACCACACTCTACTGCCCCAACGGGAAAAGCGTGGATCATGCCGATTTCCCTCGCAAGCTCAAGTGGCTGGATTCTCTGGCCGGGCATCTGGAGGAGGGATCGGATCCGTCGCAGCCTGCCGTTCTGTGCGGGGATTTCAATATCTGTCCCACTCCCCTGGATAGCTGGAACGAAGAGGAATTCAGCGGGGAGATCTTTCACACCTCGGAAGAGAGGGCCCGGTTTCAGCGGCTGTTGGAGTGGGGCTGGCTGGACGCCTACCGTGAGCTGTTTCCCCGGGAGCAGGCCTTCTCCTGGTGGGACTATCGGGCGGGGGCCTTCTACAAGAACCAGGGATTGCGGATCGACTTCTTGCTGGTGACCCCCGTGTTGAAAGAGGGGATCGGATCAGCCGGCATAGACCGGGAATATCGAAAAAAGAAAGAGGGGCTGACCGCCTCGGACCACGCTCCGGTCCTGGTCGAGCTCGGTGCCTGACGGTGACACCAACAAGCCTATGAACAACCACCAACTTCACAAACGCTTGAAGGAAATTGCCACCCGCCTGCGAGTCCATTCCTTGCGGGCGACCTCCGAAGCCGGCTCCGGGCACCCCACGTCCTGCCTGTCTGCCGCCGATCTGGCAGCGGTCCTTTTCTTTCACGTCATGCGGATCGACTTCGAGAACCCGCTCAGTCTCGACAGCGACCGTTTCATTCTGTCCAAGGGGCATGCGGCTCCTCTCCTGTACGCCGCCTGGGTGGAGACGGGCCTGATCGAGGCCGACCGGATTCTGAGCCTGCGGCGCTTCGGGAGTGACCTGGAGGGCCACCCCACACCCCGGTCGAAGTGGGTCGATGTGGCCACCGGTTCGCTGGGGCAGGGCCTTTCGGCGGGGGTGGGGATGGCCTTGAGCGCCAAGTACCTGGATCGATCCGGGAGCCGGACCTTCGTGCTGATGGGGGATGGAGAAAGCGCCGAAGGGTCGGTCTGGGAAGCCGTGGCCATGGCCACCCACTACCGGCTGGAAAACCTGGTGACCGTCGTCGATATCAACCGCCAGGGACAGAGCCAGGAGACCATGCACGGTTGGGACGTAGAGGCCTATGAACGCAAGTTCGCCGGATTCGGCTGGCATGCCGTCTCCATCGACGGACACGACTACGATCAGATCATTGGGGCCTTTGAAGAAGCGGAAGGGGTGACGGACCGCCCCACGGCCGTGCTGGCCCGGACCGAGAAGGGCCACGGAGTATCGCTGCTGGCGAACCGGGAGGGATGGCACGGCAAGGCCCTGAAGAAGGGAGACCAGCTCGATGGAGCCCTGGCTGAGCTTCCGGTTCAGTCGGCTTCCGAGCCCTTTCGCCGTTCCGGGGAAGCCGAGGTCCCCATGCTTCCCAAGACCCGCTTGAGGGAGCCCGAGTTCAGGAAGGGCGACCTGGTAGCCACTCGGGAGGCTTACGGGAGCGCGCTGGTCAAGCTCGGAGAATGCTTCGACAACGTGGTAGCTCTGGACGGAGATACCAAGAACTCGACCTTCTCGGAGAAGTTCATGAAGGCTTTTCCCGATCGCTTCTTCGAGTGCTTCATTGCCGAGCAGAACATGGTCGGCGCCGCCATCGGCCTCTCCAAGAAGAACAAGATCCCCTTTGCCTCCACCTTCGCCGCGTTTTTCGGACGCGGCATGGATCACTTGCGAATGGGCGTCATTTCCCAGGCCAACGTCAAGTGCGTCGGTTCTCACTGCGGCGTCTCCATCGGGGAGGACGGGCCGTCTCAGATGGGTCTGGAGGACCTGGCCATGTTTCGCTCCCTGCCGGGTTCGGTGGTCTTCTATCCGTCCGACGCCGTTTCGACCGAGCGGGTGGTGGCCCTGGCCGCCGAGCACCGCGGCCTGGTCTATATCCGCACCAGCCGGCCCAAGACGGCCGTCCTTTACGACAACCGGGAAGTCTTTCGGGTGGGCGGCAGCAAGGTGTTGCGTTCCTCCGAAGGGGACCGACTGCTGCTGGTGGCTGCCGGGGTGACGCTCCACGAATCGCTCAAGGCCTACGACCTGCTCCTGTCCGAGGGGATCCCGGTTGGGGTGATGGATGCCTACTGCGTCAAGCCGGTGGATGAGGAGGGCCTGGTCGAGGCGGCCGCCGCCCGTGGCAGGACCGTCATTGTGGTGGAAGAGCACTACAGCGAAGGGGGCCTGGGGGATGCCGTGCTGAACGCCGTGGCCAACCACAATATCAGCGTCCACAAGATGGCTGTACGCGAGGTTCCCCGCTCCGGAAAGCCGGCGGAGTTGCTGGACCACTTCGGCCTCAGCGCCGCTCGGATCGCCGCCAAGGTGAGGGAGTTGCTGCAGGTGGGCTTATTTGAAACAACAGAAAAAAGAGCTATCCACGAAGACACACGAAGGACCACGAAGACACACGAAGAAAGACGGTGAGGGAATCGGAACCTGTCGCTGCCCCCGATACGCCATCAACGTCCCCGGTTTCACCCTCGAATGATCCGCCCCGTCGTGGGGGTGGGGCCCGGCTTGTCTGAACCCAGTTGAGGGGGTTATCCACCAACGACAACCACGAAGGACCGATAAGAGTTATTCACAAAGGAAAACGACAAACCACCAATGGACACGAATGAACACCAATAAACTGATTGATGAAATCGCATAGATGGACAGGATATACAGGATTGTTCCCGGGAGTCCGGCGTCCTGTATTCCTGGGCATCCGCAAGCCCCCACCGGATCATCGCCCGAGCCATCTCTTGCAGCGGCAGGTTTCCCTCCTGTTAATCCTGTCCATCCTGTCTATCCATGTTCCTAAAAACAACAAACCGGCATAGCGGAACATGTCCCTACTCCCGAAAGGCCATGAAGCCGGTCTATTCGTGTTCATTCGTGTCCATTCGTGGTTCGTCTTTATCAAATAATCGGTCATTTTCCCTCGAATGATCCGCCTGGCAGGGCGGTGGCCCGGCGGGATCATTCCTCGAGTTCTCCGGTGAAGCTCCTGAAGAATCCGCGGCGGGTGAGCCTGGGATTGGCCGGGCGGAATGCCAGTTTGTCCAGGCTGAATCCGTAGTTGAGCTTCTCCAGGTCACTCAACAGCTCGTAGGCGGAAGGGTATCGGTCGGCCGGATCCTTTTGCAGGAGTGCTCCCAGGAGGCGGCTCCAGCCCGGAGAGGTTTGGGGCCGCACGGAAATCAGCCGGGGAAGCTCCCGGTCCTGAATCTGCCGGTCCAGTGCGGCCCCGTCTCCACCCGTAAAGAGAAACTCCCCCAGCGATAATTCGTAGAGCGCGGCCCCCAGGGAGAACAGGTCGCTCCTGGCATCTCCGGGCTCCCCCCGCACCTGCTCCGGTGCCCGGTAGCTGAGGTGCAGCAGGGGCGGCTGACCCGCCGGAAGGTCCGGTTCCCGCGACTCCGGGTCCTCCGGATCCTGCAGAACCAGGCCGGGTGGCAGATAAGGCAGGACGATATCGAGCAGCTTGACCTGGTTGTCTTCCTGCAGGAACAGGCTGCGTGAGGTGAGGCGCCCGTGAACGAGGCCGTTCTCGTGCACCTCCAGCAGTGCGCGGACGGTTTGAATGGCTGTCTGAAGGGCCAGGTCGAAGTCGCAAGGCCCCCCGGCAATTATCTCGGCCAGCGTCTTCCCATGTATGAATTCCATGGGAAGGATGTGATGTTCGTCGTGAGTCTCAATGGGGAAGAGCCGCGCCAGGTTGGAATGGTCCAGGGTGGCGTAGAGGGCCAGCTTCTGCAGGAACTGGGATTCGGCAGGGTCTTCCTGCCGCGGCGGCCGTGTCAGAAACAGCAGTGCGGCGGTCTCCCGCCGCTCGATATGGGTCGCCTTGTAAAAGTGCCGGGTGTCCGCCAGCCGGTCTCTGGAGAGAATTCGGTAAGGGCCGATCTGCTTGCCGATGAGCACGGTAAAGGGCGGGCTAGAATGGGATGTCGTCGTCGGATGTCCCGGAATCCGAAACGGCCGCGGCGGCGGGTTGGGCTGCCGGCGCAGCCTGTCCTTCCTCGGATCGGCCGCCCAGCATGACCATGTTGTCGGCCCGGACTTCCGTGGTGTAGCGTTTGTTTCCTTCGCGATCCTCCCAGCTCCGGGTCTGCAGGCGCCCCTCGATGTAGACCAGCCTTCCCTTGCTGAGATACTGGCCGCAGATTTCCGCCAGCCTGCGCCAGAGGACGACCGTGTGCCACTCGGTTCGCTGCTGCCGTTCGCCGCTCTGGTCCTTCCAGGTCTCGTCGGTTGCGATGCGAACGTTTGCGACCGCCGTGCCTCCCTGGGTGAATCTGACTTCGGGGTCCTGCCCCAGCCTGCCCACCAGAATCACCTTGTTGACTGAGCCTGCCATTCCATGCCTCCTTTTAAACTTCGATGGGAGAATTGGTTCGGGAGAAATTTTTCAGCGGCGCGATGCCTTCCGCCGAGAGGCGCGGGCCGATACGCCCAGGATTTTCAGACGATTCCTGGCGATCTTGGCCTCTTCGGAGGAAGGATGTTTCTGGATGACCCAGCGGAGCTCCTTGACCCCGGCCTGCTGGTTTTCGAGCTCCAGGTAGCTGAACCCCTTCTTCAATATCGCCGCCGAGACCTTGTCGCCCTTGGGATAGATCTGTATCACCCGGTCAAAGGCATTCACGGCCTCGGTGAAGTTCCGGACCCCGTAGTAGGTTTCGCCGATCCAGTAGAGAGCGTTGTCCGAGAGTTCGGTTTGCGGATAGTTGTTGACGTATTCCTGAAAACCTTCGCGGGCCAGGTCATAGCTGCCCTTGAGGTAGTCGCCGTAGGCGGAATTGTAGAGTGCCTCCGGAGACGGAGCACCACTCGGGCGCCGTGGATTGTCCAGGGACTCGACGACCTGGGACTTGGTCTCGGCCATCTGCATGGAGAGTTTGTTGATTCTTTCCATCACCATGTCGATTCCGGTGTTGACCACCGAAAACTGGGTCTCCAGCGAATCGATCTTGGACCCTACGGCCGTTTCCGTCTGCTGGTTATTGGTTTTCATCCCTTCAAGGACGACCTGCATCCTGCCCGACTGGTCGAAGAGCTTCTCGACCAGGTCTTTCAGGACGGCGATGTCGGAGTCGAAGCCCTTCTGCAGCTCCCGCAGTTGCTGCTGCAGGATGGAAACGTCGGCTTGCAGCCGGATGATTTCCCTTTTCTGCGCCGAGGCCGGAAGCACCGCCATCAATAGAATCCCTAGGCTGGGCAACAGGGTGTGTCTTAGCAATTTGGTCACCTCGATATCTGGGGGTCCATAAGGTGTCGTTGGGTGAATCATAGCAGCAGGCCAATCGACAGGGCAAGCTCGGGTTGAGCCGCGGAAGCGTCGGGAAACCATCCGGGAAACGGGTTGGACCTGCCGATTGGATACCCCGCAAAAGAGAAGAGGCCGGAACCGACCCGGCATCACGCCATGGAAGCATCGGCTCGAGGGACTGCTTGAAGGGAGAACCACCCGGCATATGGCGGGAATCAACGGCTGGAGGGAGAACAAATCTAATGCGGCGGGCCGCCCGCTGCAGGATCACAGGGGGCGGCCGCGCCGCGGGAACTGCTTGCTTGCGTCAGCGACTCAGCACGAAATGGGCCCGGCGGTTCTTCTGCCAGCAGGACTCATTGGACTCCGTGCACTGGGGCCTCTCCTTGCCGTAGCTGATGGTCTTGACTCGAGAACTGGAGATTCCCATGGAGGTGAGATGGCTGAGGGCGGAGTTGGCCCTGCGGTCGCCCAGACCCAGGTTGTACTCCCCGCTGCCCCGCTCGTCGCAATGGCCTTCAATGGTGAAGCTGACTTGCGGGTATTTCTTGAGGAACTCGGAGGCCGCCGCCAGGGTGGCGCGGGCGTCGTCCCGGATCTCCGACTTGTCGTAGTCGAAATAGATGTCCTTGACCTTCTTGGTGAACATCTCCTCAATCGTCGGTTCTCTCTTCTTCGGCTTGGGAGGCGGTGCAGGCGGCGCCGTGACCGTCACCCGGGCGCTCGCGGTAATCGATCCGCCCTCGCCCTTGGCGGTCAGCGTATAGGTGGTGGATGAACTGGGAGACACCGAGCGCGACCCGCTGGTGCTCACGTCGCCGATTCCCTGGTTGATGGAGACGTTGGTGGCGTTGGTGGTGCTCCAAGTCAGGGTCGAGGACTTTCCCTTCTGGATGGTCGTCGGGCTGGCCGAGAGGGTCGCCGTGGGCTTGGGAGGCGGTGCAGGCGGCGGAGGCTCTTCCGGCGGCGCGACCGGCACCTTCTTCTTACAGCCGCCCGAGATTGCGATGAGGAGCGCGAACAGGCACAGGGCAGCCACGTTCAAGAACTTCCTGTTTTTCATAATGTCCTTCCTCCGTTCGAATATGGGTGTGGAAGCGTAACGTATCCTGAAAGTTTGATAGCGGCCACTAGTCTATAAAAAATAAATCCAGTGTAAAACAAAAAAATCACTGCTGAAAGTAATTGGACCAGGCGGGAGAGGTGTTCCGGCCCTGGCGGGTCAGTTGCTCCTTCTGAGTGCCGTCGGCCAGCATGATGAAGACCTGGCGGCTTCCGAAACGGTTGGACTCGTAGGCGATGTGGCGGCTGTCGGGCGACCAGACCGGATGCTCGTTGTTGTTGCCGTCTCGAGTGAGCTGGGTGAACCGGCCGCTGACCACGTCCAGCAGGTAGATGTCGAATCGTCCCGTCAGCCGCCGCCTCCAGGAGAACGCCAGGTGAACGCCGTCCGGACTCCAGGAGGGACTCACGGCTTCTCCGCCTTCGTTGATCAGCCGGCGCAGGTTGGAGCCGTCCTCATCCATGATCCAGATCTGGGGGGAACCGCTTCGACCGGAGACGAAGGCGATTTGCCTGCCCGACTTGGGGTTCCACACTGGCGAGATGTCCACGCCGCGAGCCCGGGTCAGCCGCCTGAGATCGCGGCCTCGGAGATCGGAAACGTAGATTTCGGGGTCACGGCTCTTGCTGGAGCTGAAGGCGATCCTTTCCCCGTCGGGAGCAAAGGCCGGCGTGGTGGTCAAGCCGCCCCGATGGGAGAAGGGGATGAGTCGTTGATCGTAGACGGTACGAAAATACAGGTCGGGGTTGCCTCGGTGGTAGGAAGTGTAGGCGATGCGTGAGTTGTCCAGCGACCAGCGCGGGGTCAGGCTGATGGACCGGTGGTTGGTGAGCGCCTTCTGTCCGTAGCCGTCGTAGTCCATGGTGAAGATTTCCTTGTGGCCGTTGCGGTCCGAGACGAAGGCGATCCGGGTGGAAGCGACCCCCCGAACGCCGCCGCCGATGCGGAGCACGATTTCGTCGGCCAGACGGTGTGCCAGCGATCGGACGCCCTCCTCATCCGGATCGACCCGGTAGCGGTTCCCGATGATGGACTCCCGGGTGTTGACATCGATCAAACGGGCCTCGACCACAAACTGGCCGCGCTGCATGTAGGAATTGCCATAGACCAGGTTTTGAGCCTTCACGTCTTCGGCGGTCCACTCCTCGTAGTTGACCTCGTAGGGCTGCGAGGGGAGTTGCAGGGGGTAGAAGGTCTTGGGCACCAGCTCGAACACGCCCGCCCGCCGCAGGTCGTTCCACAGGACGTCGTCGAAGAGCCGGGTGTGCCGGTCCAGTTCCGGATCGGAACCTCGTTGTTGAATATCGGCCACGGCCACGCGGGCCCTGACTCCCTCGGTCACCACGACTCGGACCTGGCTGTCGGTTTCCTGGGCGGAGGCCGGCAATGGGCCACCGAGGAACGTCATCGACAACAGGCAGGCAGGGGCAAGAAATTTGGTCATGGGTCTCCCGTTGTCTGTACCTGGGTTTACCTGGAGTGCTCGAACCAGAATTCAGCCACCAACCGGGTCTCTCCTCCGGGCAGGGGAGGGAATCGGGAAGCCTTGATGGCCCTGAGGCCGGAACGGTCCAGCGACGGGACCCCGCTGGATTGCTTGACCGTTTCCCGGGCTATGGAACCGTTCCGGCGGATGGTGAATTGAACCACCACCCGCTTCGCCGTGCGCACGTTGGGGCTGACGAGGTTTTTCTGCCAGTTGCTGCTGACGATGTCGCGAATCTGTCTCACGTACCAGCCATACTTCTTGCCGAAAAAACCGTCCCCCAACCCGATGCCGCCGGTCCCCATGCCGGTTTGGAACTGGGAGTAGGAGAGATCGGGAGCACCCCCCTCGCCAAAGGGCACTCTGTTGGAAGGAGGGACCTGCGCAACCTGTTTGGGAGCCTGTCGCCGGGCGCGCGGCCGCTTGCGGACCCTGCGCTTCTTCTTGACCTCGAAGGCCTTGGGGTCGGGGATTTCCGGCTTGGTTTCCGCCGCCTTGGCCTCTTCGGTCTGACCCAAACCCGTGGACTCGGTGGCGACATTGCTGTCGGTGGTCTGATTGGGACGGGGCAGGTTCAGTCCCCGAATGGTTGATCCCTGCACCAGGCCAACCGATATGGAGCCGCCGCCTCCCTGGCTGTCTCCCCAGGGGTCGGCGCTCGGGTTGAGGTAGGAGGGCAGGAGGAAGAAGGTCACGCCCACCAGCAGGTGGCTGACGACCGACAGGTAGAGGAATCCCCCCAGCTTTTCCTTCTGAATTTCAAAAATGGAGTGTCGCTGGACCGGCATCGATTTTCAGGACAGGGCGGGAGCAGGAGTTCGGCCCACGCCGGCCGGCGGAGCCGGAAGCGTCCTGGCTACTGTTCCGGCTGGGTGACCACGTTGATATTCTTCACGCCTGCAAGCCTGGCCCGGTCCATGACTCGGGCGATGGTCCCGAAGGGCACTTCCTCGTCGGCGCGCAAGTAGATCATGGCGGTTTCGGGGTCCTTGATCCTGGCCTGGAGGCGGGCTTCCAGATCGTTGATGTTGATGGGATCGGAGCCCACGAAGAGCCGCTGATCCCGGTTGATGCTGACCACCAGCAATTCCTTGGTCAACTCGCTGACCGTCCTGGTCTTGGGGACACTGACCTCGATTCCGGATTGAATGATGGGTGCGGTCAGCATGAAGATGATGAGCAGGACCAGCACCACGTCGACCAGGGGAACCACGTTGATTTCCGAAAGCGACGTCTGGGTTCTGCCCTGCGGGTTGGTGAATGCCATCGGTTCACCTCTTGAACCATACTTGGACGCCCGGCCTTGGGTCCGGGCTTGCCGAATGCCCGGCCGCCCGGATTACAGGAAGGTCCGCTCCATCAGGTTCAGGAACTCCAGGGAGAAGTCGTCCATGGCCGAGCCGAACTCCTTGAGGTGGTGGACAAAGTAGTTGTAGGCGATCACCGCTGGAATGGCTGCAAAAAGACCGGCCGCGGTGGCGATGAGTGCCTCCGATATTCCGGGGGCTACGGCGCGGATGGTGGCCGCCCCCTCCATCCCCAGCCCGGCGAAGGCGTCGATGACTCCGAGGACCGTACCGAACAACCCGATAAAGGGGGCCACCGAGGCCGTGGTGGCCAACCAGCTCATATTGCGCTCCAGCTTGGTCAGTTGAACCGAGGAGGCTCGGGAGAGCGCCCGCTGAATGACGTTGATGGTCTTGAGCGTCGGAGACGGGGCGGGGCGGTTACCGGCGGGTTGGCTCATCAACTGGGCTTCCAGTTCCTCGTAGCCGGCCAGAAAGACCTCGACCAGGGGAGTGTGCCTCAGGGTTTCGCAAGCCGAGCTGATTTCCGAAAAGCGTTTGCTCTTTCGAAAGATACGCAGGAAAGCTTCCGAATCGGCGCGCAGCTTTTTGAGATAGAAGTATTTCTTGAAGGTGATTGCCCAGGAAAAAATCGAGAAGAATACAAGAACCAGCAGGACGCCCTTGGCCAGGGGACCCGACTGAAGGATCAACTTCAACAAGTCCATCTCGGCTCCCTGCGCAAGCACAGGGAGCAGACCGCCCGGATCTATGGTCAAACAGGTCCCCCAGCGTTTTCCTGGACTGCCAGAACGAACCCCGTCACAACCGTGTTGTGCCGGAAGTTACCATAGACTTCTCGGGGTCGTCAACCGGCGCCCGAACAACCGGCTCGGTCCCCGCCGAGCCTGGATTTCTCACCAGGTCGCGACCAGTATTTCAACCAGCCTCGGCCGGGGGGCGGCCGGGCCGCCCGCGCTCCCAAGAGGCACCCCCGCCTTCCCCCTTCCCCCTTCAAACTTCAACCTTCTTCTATGGTACACTCACCCCTCTTCCTGGAGCAGATTCCACGATTTCACGCCGACTCCCGTCCGCGCCATGCTGAAGTTCCTGGAAATACGCGATTTCGCCCTGATCGATCACCTTTCCCTGCAGTTCCGGGAGGGATTGAATCTGTTGACGGGTGAAACAGGTTCAGGAAAGTCGATCATCGTCGATGCCTTGGGGTTGCTGGCGGGCGCCAAGGCGCGGTCCGAAATGGTTCGCACCGGGTCCGGCAAAGCCACGGTTTCGGCCTGCTTCGAGGGAGTGGAGCGGTTGCGCGGCCCGCTGGAGGCGAGCGGGCTGGAGTTCGATTCGGAGGGCGTGATCGTCCGGAGAGAAGTCGTTCCGGATGGCAGGGGACGGGCTTTCGTCAACAACCAGATGGTGCCGGTTGCCTTCCTGAGGAAGCTGGGGACACATTGCGTCGACATTCACGGGCAGAGCGACCAACAGTCGCTCTTCAGTCGCGATTCCCAGTTGCGGTGGCTCGACCTCTACGGCGGCCATCAGGTCACCCTGGCTGAAGTCGAAGGGCTCTACAGCAGGCTGGAGGGAGCGTGGGAGCAGGTTCGGCGCTTGAAATTGAGCGAGCAGGAGAGGCTGCGGGCTATCGATCTGCTTTCCTTTCAAGTCGATGAGATCCGCAAGGCGGGCTTGTCCTCCCCCGATGAGGAATCTCAACTCCTGGAGGAGCGCCGCCTGCTCTCCAACGCGGACCGTCTTTTCCAGGCCGCTCACCAGGCCCATGTCCGCCTCTACGAATCGGAAGATTCGATTGGAGCCCGGCTCAGGCAGACCGGCCGGCTGCTGGAGGAGTTGGGATCTCTGGACCCCCGCTGCCGGGGCCTTCAGGACCAGTTTCAATCGGCCTGCATCAGCATCGAGGACGTCTCGCTGGCATTGAGGGAATATGCCTCCGGGGTCGAGGTGAATCCGTCACGGCTGGATCGGATCGAGGGGCGGCTGGTCGAAATCGACCGTCTCAAGCGAAAGTACGGGGAATCGGTTGAGGCGGTCATGGCCCATGGCCGGCGGATCGAAGGAGAACTGGAGGAACTGCAGGAAGCCGACCGCAGGGTCGAGTCGATCGAGAAGGAGTTGCAGGTTCTGGAGAGCGACTATCTGAGTCGGGCAGGGTCACTCAGCCTCCAGCGAAAAACGGCCGCCGAGAGACTCGAGTGCTCCATGGGTGGAGAGTTGGGCCAACTGGCCATGGAAAAAACCCGGTTCCGGGTGGCCTTCTCTTCCGCTCCCGGCAGTGGTGGACAGGCTTCGTCCGGACACGGGGTGTCCGGCAGCGCGAACGGGACCGACGTGATCGACTTCCTGATCAGCCCCAATCCGGGTGAAGACCTGAAGCCCTTGGCCAAGATCGCTTCCGGCGGGGAGGTCTCGAGGATCATGTTGGCCTTGAAAACCATTCGTTCCATCGATGACGAGGGGAAAACGCTGATCTTCGACGAAGTCGATAGCGGCATCGGTGGACGGGCAGCCGACGTGGTGGGGCGGAAACTCAAGGTTCTTTCCAGGGCCAACCAGGTGTTGTGCGTGACTCACCTTCCGCAGATCGCCTCCTATGCCGACAACCATTTTCATATCCGGAAAAGGGTGGAGAACGACCGCACGGTGACCCGGGTCGACCGGCTGGACCGGGAGAGCCGCATTCGCGAAATCGCCCGCATGATCAGCGGGGAGCGGGTGACCGACAATGTCCTCAAGCATGCCGCCGAACTTCTCCAAAGCGCCTCGACCTGAGGCGGCCCCGCCGCCCACGACGGGACGGATCATTCGGACGACAAACAAGTGGCTGTCAATAAAGACGAACCACGAATGAACACGAATAGACACGAATTCGGAGGGACTGTCCTCAACGACAAGCGACACCGGGATGCTTCTGCAATCTTGTTGCTTTGGAATCCCTTCGTGTCCTTCGTAGACAACCTCCTCGATATCGGTTGTCCCTCCCAATGAACGACTCATCATGCCGTTCATTGGTGTTCATTCGTGTCCATTGGTGGTTCGTCGTTTTCCTTGGTGGATATCTTTCATGCCTTCGTCACCTTGCGATCCCGTCACGGTTGTCCTCGGCGCCTTCGTGGCCCTTCGTCGTCCTTCGTGTCCCTTCGTGGATAATTCTTCTTGAGAACCCACGTTTCCTGCCGTTGGTGAGAAATGCGGGTTAAGGCTCGACTTTGGCATCAGGTTCCTGCATTCTACCTGGAGCTTCATAGGGTTTCCCCTTGAGCCGATGATTGTTGCTGCCATCGGCTTCCTTGGATCCGGCCGGCATGATCGGCTTTCATTGACTGTCAACCATGACCCAAGGCAAGAAATTCTTTATCGAGACTTTCGGTTGTCAGATGAATCATCACGACTCCGAAAAGGTGGCCGGCACCCTCGTGAAGATGGGATACGCGCCTACCTCCAACGCCTCCGAGGCCGATCTTCTGCTGCTCAACACCTGCAATATCCGGGAGAAAGCCAACCAGAAGGTGTTCTCGCGCCTGGGAGCCGTGCGTCGGACCTATGGGGCCAAGCCCACCGCCAGGATCGGCCTGCTCGGTTGTATGGCCCAGATGGAGGGGCCCGCGATCTTCAAGAAAGCTCCCAAGGTAGACCTTGTCGTCGGGTCCAGCAGTTACTCCTTCCTGCCGGAGCTGGTTTCCAGGCTGGAGCAGGGAGAGCGGCAGGTGATCGATGTTTCCCAGGACAGCGACCGCTTGTTCGAGACCGAGGCCGGCACCAGGGAGAGCCCCTACAAGGCCTTCGTCACCATAATGGAGGGGTGCAACCGCTTCTGCTCCTTCTGCGTCGTTCCCTACACCCGGGGGCCCGAGCGCAGCCGCCCCGGCCGGCACGTTCTGTCCGAAGTGGAGAGCCTGTCCTCCCGGGGTTTTCGGGAAGTCACCCTGCTTGGGCAGACAGTCAACTCCTGGCGGGACCCTCTGGGTGAGATTGCCTCCTTTACCGACCTGCTGCGTCGTGTGGCGAGGATTGAAGGAATCCGACGCATTCGCTTCACCTCCCCCCATCCGAGCGACTTTCAGCCCGACATCGTGGATGTGATCGAAACGGTCCCCGAGGTCTGCAACCAGATCCATTTGCCCTTGCAGTCGGGGTCCACGGCCGTCCTGCAGCGGATGAAGCGGGATTACACCCGCGAGCAATACCTGGAAAAGGTCGCCTTCCTGAAGCGCTCCAAGAGGGAAATCGCCCTCTCCACCGACATCATCGTGGGATTCCCCGGAGAGACCCAGCAGCAGTTCGAGGAGACGCTCTCCATGGTGGAGAATGTCGGATACGACTCCATGTTTTCCTTCAAGTTCTCTCCCCGTCCGGGCACCGAGGCCTTTGCATTCCAGGATGTGATTCCCGAGGAGGAGAAGAGCCGCCGGCTCCAGGTTCTCCAGCAATTTCAACGCAAGATACAACTCGAAAGACACGCCCGCCTGGTGGGAAAGGAGTTCGAAGTCCTGGTCGATGGCAGCAGCCGAAGGGACAGCCGGGTGCTGGCGGGACGAACGACTCAAAACAAGATCGTCAACTTCAGCGGTCCTCCCGAATTGCTGGGCCGGTTCGTGCCGGTGAGAGTGACCGATTACGCCCCCAACAGTTTGCGGGGAGAATTGGTTGGGTGCTAGACTGAATCCGGTGGGTGCCGTGGGACCCTGGGGACCGAGGAGTTCGAGAATGCAGATTGAAATGAAGATTCGCGGCTTGATGATGGATCCGGTCACCAATGTGCCCATCGTGATCTTGAAGGGGGCTGAGGGCAACGCCCTGCTGCCCATTTGGGTTGGCGTTTACGAGGCCAATGCCATCGCCCTGGAAATCGAAAAGATCTCCAGCCCGCGCCCCATGACCCACGATCTGCTGAGAAACGTCCTGAACGGATTGAGCTGTTCGGTGATGAAGGTGGTGGTGAACCAGCTCAAGGACGATACCTTTTACGCCGTCATCTGGTTGGAACGGGAGGGCCGCCTGATCTCGATCGACTCCCGCCCCAGCGACGCACTGGCTCTGGCGCTGCGTACGGATTCTCCTATCTTCGTGGAGGAAGAGGTGATCAAGACTTCCAAGGCAGCCTCGGCCGACAAGGAAAAATCGGGCGACGAGGAACTGAAGCGCTGGCTGGAGAATCTGAATGACGAGGACCTGGGCAAGTACAAGATGTAGCCCTTTTTCTTGCGCTGGGCGGTGTCAGGACTATAATGGAGGGCGTTTCCCAAACGAATCCCGACCGATCCGGCGCCAACCCGCGCCGGGGTTATTGAGGAGGAAGCCATGAGACGTTCACTCTCGGGCCTCTGTCGGTTCTGCGGCCGCCTGGTTCTGGCGGCTGGTCTGTGTCTGCTGGTGGGCAGCCTGGTGGAGGGGCCTTACTCGCCGCTTTCCGCCAGTCAGAAGAAGTCCAAGAAGAAGGGCAAGAAAAGGGGACAGCCTGTGGAAGAGGTTGCGCCCGAGCCGGCGGTGGAGCAGGCCAAAGTGCCCAAGCCGCCTCAGAATGACTTTACCGTTCAGGTCTACCAGAAGATGGACGAAGCCGAGCTGCAGACGGCCAGCTTCAAGGACCAGTTCGAGATCGACCAGGTCAGCCAGGATGTGGAGGTGGTCATTACCTACTACAACTGGTCCCTTAACAACAAGGACTACTGGAATCGGCAGATCGGCATCGATACCAGGTCGCCCGCGGGAGACACCGTCGAGCACATCACCAAGAGCGGTTTTGGCGACCTGGGATATGTGCTGGAAGGCGAACCCGCCACCAAGGACGTCTATCGCGCAGAGCAGGTGGTCGTTCGAGGAGAGGTGGCCACGGCCCGGATGGTCGACAAGGAGATCGGACCCGAGGAGCAGGCTCGATTCAAGTACCTGATGACCAAGTTCGTTCTGGAGAAGTGAAACGGAGGGGAGAGCCGCCGGCTGCCGTTGCTCTCCGACGGGCGGCTTGGCGGTCCGGCTCCAGCCTCGGGCGTGAGCCCGGGGTCATTGTATCCGCCACCTCTCGCCGCCACTCGGGCGGCGGGTGAGCAGCGCCCACCCGAAACGCCCTGCCTTTCCACAGAGACGCTTGCCTGATCACCCCGGTCTTGCCGCGCATGATCCACACGGCAGGGCGGGGGCGCGGCCGGGCCGCCTGCCGGTTTGAGCCCGGATGCCGTCTTGCCCCGCCGGCCTTCCGCTGTAAATCGACGGCGGGCACTCGAGTATTCCCATGAAACGTTTCTCCGCCGGGAGGGTGCTTCTGCTTGTTCTGTTGCTGGCCGTAGCCATGCCGGTTCAGCTTCAAGCCAGGAAGCTCTTCCGAAAAGCGGCCAAGAAGCAGTTGAAGCACTACCTGGTGGAGGTTTGCGATTGGATTGAATCCCAAGCCGAGGAGGAGTCCGAGTCCGCCGCCCGAACTTCAGGAGCGTCGATTCGAGCCCTCCTGGCAGGCTACGATTTGGCGGGTAAGCACAAACACTTCCTGAGTGCAGCCCTGGCCTGGGGCGATCGGCTGATTGCGCAGCAGCACCCGGTGCCGACAGCAGCCGGCAACCCGGGTGCACTGTGGGTCGACGGCAACGAGGGCCTGCCCTTGAACTCGGTGGATTCCAGCCTGGCCGCGGCTGCCCTGGCCCGGAGCCATGTCTATGCGGACAAAGCCCGCAAGCGAGCCTATCGCCAGGCTTTGGAACGATACGCCCGGGTCCTGGTGGAGGGCTACCAGGGGGACGGGTCGAGGAAGGGTTGGAAAGGGTCGAGTGGCTGGGTTGTCACCCAAGGCGAGGACGCAGGCGCCATCGCCATGGGAGTTGTCGGCGGCCAGGCCTCGGTCGGACCTTCCACGGCTTCCACCGCGGCCGGCAGCCTGTTTTTTTCTCAGCTCTATGCGCTCACCGAGAATCCGGAATATCGGCGGCTGGCGGCGGATGGGGTGCGTTGGCTGGTCCGGAGCCGGAGGCCCAATGGACAGATCCCCTCCATCGTCGACGGAAACATCTCTTTGCAGGGCTCGCTGGGCGTCATCCCCTATTGGGCCGAGGCGGTTCAAGCCGCCTACTATCTCTTGGACGATAAGGACCTGACCGGTTGGATGCTGGTGGAACTGGATCTCACCATCCGCTGGCTGCTGAGGGTTCGCAGCGAGCAGGGATTGTGGGGCGAAGGGCCCGAGAAAAGGGTCACCACCAGTGTCGCCACCCTGCTGGCCTGGTTCTACCTGAGCGCCGATTCAGACGAATCCATCCCGCCTACCCTCAATCCTCCCTGGAAGCTCTGGCTGAATCCGGTCCACGCCCAATCGTTCGGGGTGATGGTGGATGAGCCCATCTCGGGCCTGGTGGGCATGACCGCGGCCGAGATGATCAAGCCGGGAATCACCTTCAAAAAAAAATAAGCCCAACCCCGCTCCCCACAACGAGGCGGATCATTCGAGAGTGAAACAGGGGGGCGTTAATAAAGACGAACCACGAATGAACACGAATGGGCACGAATACGAATGGATCACTTTCCGTTTTGCTTCGTGGCCTATCGACAGCAAGGACCCGGTCCCGTTGATCCGGTTATCTACCTATTGAACATGGATAGACAGGATGCACAGGATTAACAGGACGGGAGGCAGTTGCACGGGAAGCGAACTGGCTGCGTGTTCCCTCACCCGAACCCAAGGGGCGTTCCCTTCGAGTGGGTCAAGAACATTGTCTTTCTTCGTGTGTCTTCGTCGTCCTTCGTGTGTCTTCGTGGATAACTCTTTTTTTCGGTTGTTTCAGGGACAAGAAACGCGGGTCATCGCTCGGGCAGCTCCACCGCTCTCAGGTTTCGAAAGTCCAGGTTGGTCGTGGGATCGTGGGCTTGCAGGCTGAAGGTGCCTCCCTCCAGACGGGCTTCCTTCCTGGCATTGTTTCCTTCGGGGCGGCGGTCCACGAAGTCGGTGACCGGATAGCCGTTTACCCAGACCGCGATGTGGCGCCCCTTGGCGGTGATGGTCTTGGTGAAGAACTCACCGTCACTGGGAACAACTCGCCGGGCGGGATGGTAGAAATAGAGACCGCCCGTGCCGAAGTCCACCGGCCTGGTACGATCGCCCTCCTCGAACTGGTTGCGGATCTGGGATTCGTAGCCTGTCCAGAATCCCCCGGAGTCACCGCGGAAGAAGACACCGCTGTTGGGATGGGTCTCGGCGTCCGGGGCGTTGGTCCGGATGTCGAGCTGGAACAGGAAGTCCTTGAACGTCTTTTCCGATTCGAGATGGCCCGCTCCCTTTTCCACGTGAATCGTTCCCTCTCTCACCGACCATTCGTGCGGCATCGGCTTGTTGGGCCGGTCCACCTTGCGCCAGCCCTTCAGGCTCTCGCCGTCAAATAGCGGTTTCAGCCCCAAGGGTTTCAGCTTGATGTTGCGAAACTCGATTTTCTTGTCCTGGTTGTACTGCAGGCCGATATGCCCCGTTCGGTGGGCTTCGTTCCGGACATCCAGAATCGGCTCGCCATTGAGCCGCACCAGGAAATGGTCGCCTTGAACCGAGATTTCATAGCTCTGCCAGCGGTCGGGGTCGGTGGTTACCGGTTTGGCCTCGATGTGGTTGACCAGGCTGCCGGTGGTGTAGCTGTCGTGCGAATCGCAAATCTGGAGTTCGTATCCGGTTCGGTGGGGTTCTCCCTCCTTGAGGGACCGCAAGAAAACTCCGCTGTTGCCGGCGGCGGCGGTGCGATATTCCAGTTTCAGCAGATAGTCGGCGAATTGGGCATTGGTGGCCAACCACCCGGAGTTGCCGGCGGCGGCGGAGAGGACCCCGTTCCCGATCTGCCATTCAGCCCCTCCCAACGACTGCCAGCCGAAGGTGGTCTCTCCGTCCCAAAGAAGAATCCAGCCTTGGCTGACCTCCTCGGGGGTCAGGGTGTTGGGCGGAGCGGCGGTTTCCGCTCCGGAGTCGGAGGGGGGAGCGGAAGCGTCCCGGGACTCGCAAGCAAGCAGGAACAGCAAGCAGAAGATCAGGCACACGGCGCCCATCCGGGAACCTGTCTGTCGAGTGTTTGCAAGCGGATGGTTCAAGATGGACCTCCAGTCGGGAATGATGAATGACGAATGATGAGTGATGAATGAGGCCGTTCGGTTCGGGAGTGCGGGCCTCTTGCCCTCCCGCTCCTGAAGGCGCTGTTCCGCCGCCAATCTCCCGGCGTGGCCGCCAACTCTGCCTTCTTGGGTTCCTGACGGTTACCCTTGCATCAATGGCGCACCGGGAATTGTCGTTGGTTGCGGCGCCGCCTGTCGCGGGGCCATGTCGAACGAAAGGGTGCATGATACCATAGTCGTCGGTCGTCCTTTCCGCTTGGCACCCCGATGGGAACGGGGGCCCGGGGGGCAGGGCATAAGGCGGGTTCCTCTCCGGTCGATTCAGTCCATGGGTGCTGTCGCTCCAATGCCAGCAGGGTTTCAGGGTCAACGGGTGGTTGCCTTCGAAAGCCGCTTCGCGGAGGAAATGGCCGCGTTAATCTCCAGACATCGGGGCGTGGCTCAACTGGCTCCGGCCCTGGCGGAGGCCCCGCTGGAACAGAACGTCAGCGCCATCCGATTCGGGGAAAGGCTCCTGCAGGGTGAGGTCTCGGTAGCCGTCTTCATGACCGGCGTGGGGACCCGTACCCTGATGGAGGTGCTGCAGACCCGCTACCGGCAACGGGACCTGCTGGAAGCGCTGGCCGGAACCACGCTGATAGCACGAGGCCCCAAGCCCATTGCAGCCCTGAGGGAGCTGGGTCTGTCCACGGTCGTTCCCGTTCCCGAACCCAATACCTGGCGGGAAGTTCTGGAGGTGATGGATACCAGTGAGGGTTGCCCCAACCTCTCCGGATTGACAGTGGCCGTTCAGGAGTATGGGACGCCCAATCGGCTGTTTCTGGAAGAACTCAGGAAACGGGGAGCCGAGGTCCTGCAGGTTCCCGTCTATCGATGGACCCTGCCCTCCGACACCGGTCCCCTTTGCCGGGCCATCGATGCCCTGATCGAGGGAACCTGCCAGGTGGCGCTGTTTACCAATTCCATGCAGGTGTCCCACCTCTTCCAACTGGCAAGCCAGCAGCAAAGGGCCGATGCCCTCCGCCGCGCCTTGAATCATGCGGTGACCGCTTCCATCGGTCCCAATTGCAGCCAGGCGCTGCGGCGCGAGTTCGTCCAGGTAGACCTGGAAGCCGGCCAGCCCAACATGGCCCGCCTGGTGGAGGAGGTCGCCAGGAAGGCCGCCGCCCGGCCGCAGGACGAGGGAGTTCCGCCGTCTTCCCGGACGGCCGTTTCGGTGGAGGTCGAGTCCGAAACGCCGGTCCCTCGGACCTACAGCCGGCTGGACGACAGGGTCTTCATGCGGGCCTGCCGCCGCCAGGCCACCGAATACACGCCCATTTGGCTCATGCGCCAGGCCGGGCGCTACATGGCCGAGTACCGGGAGATACGCTCCAGGACTTCATTTCTCGGCTTGTGCAAGAACTCGGACCTGGCAGCCGAGGTCACCGTGACCGCGGCCCATCGTCTCGGGGTGGATGCCGCCATCATCTTTGCCGATATCCTTCTGATCGTGGAGCCGATGGGCCTGGGTCTCACCTTCGAGGGCGGGGGTGGTCCAAGCATCCAGGGGGTGATCCGTTCACAGGCGGAGGTGGACCGGCTCTCGGAGGTCAACCCGGAGGAAACGCTGTCCTTCGTGTTCGACGCCGTGCGCAAGGCTCGGGCAGGCCTGCGGTCCGACCTGCCGCTGATCGGCTTTGCCGGGGCTCCCTTTACCTTGGCCTCCTACATCACCGAGGGGGGCGGGTCCAAGAACTACGTCCACACCAAGGAGCTGATGTACCGCCATCCCGGAGCCTGGGACAGCATGATGCAGTTGATTTCCCGGGGCGTAACCGGGTACCTCAACGGGCAGATTCGGGCCGGGGCTCAGGCCGTTCAGCTCTTCGACAGTTGGGCCGGTTGCCTCGGCCCCGAGGACTACCGGCGCTCGGTGCTGCCCTATACCATCCAGGTGATCGAAAACATCAGGCCGCGGGTTCCGGTCATCTACTTCTCGACGGGCACCGGCGGATACCTGGAACTGGTCGGAGCGACCGGAGCCGACGTCATCGGGGTGGACTGGCGCATCGATCTGGCCCAGGCCTGGGCCAAGATCGGCGAGGCTCAAGCGATACAGGGCAATCTGGATCCCCTGGTGCTGCTGGGAGACCCGGACAGCATCGCGGAGGAAGCCGGGAAAATCCTGGACCGGGTTGGAGGGCGGCCGGGCCACATTTTCAATCTGGGCCACGGCATTCTGCCCCAGACCCCGGTGGATCGCGTGCTCAGGCTGGTGGATGCCGTTCACGAGCGAAGTTTGAAGTAAGAAGTTTGAAGTTTGAAGCGGGAGGTTTGAAGTAGGAAGTTTGAAAGGGGAAGGGCAGGGTGAGAAGCGCCAACCGGGTTGGGCGGAGAGATTCCGGCACCTAAAAACGGATTGACTTTCGAGGGGAAGCCTCTTAAGGTTTGGAGCACTGGCGGGAATAACTCAGCGGTAGAGTGCAACCTTGCCAAGGTTGAAGTCGCGGGTTCAAATCCCGTTTCCCGCTCCAGAATTCAAAAAGGCTATCGATCGGAAAGCGGTCGCATTGCGCACCTCCCGATCGATAGCCTTTTTTTGAAGTTTGAAGTTTGAAGTTTGAAGTTTGAAGTTTGAAGTTTGAAGTGTGAAGGGGGAAGTGGGAAAGAGGAAGGATGAAGTCGAATTTGCCGGAGAGGACGTTTGAGTTTGCCCGGCGGGTGGTCATGTAATGCCGGTTTCTGGACGAGAAACCAGGGGTTTCGCGGACTCTGGGGAACCAGTTGCTTCGGTCTGGAACTTCGATCGGGGCCAATGTAGAAGAAGGCAAAGCAGCGCAAAGTGAAGCCGACTTCGTCAACAAGTACAGCACCGCCTGCAAGGAAGCCCGCGAAACGCATTACTGGCTCCGCCTTCTGGCAGCCTCCGAAATCCTTCCGCCGGATAGTTTGGTTGAACTGGAAATCGAATGTGACGAATTGATTGCCATTTTGACCAGTATCATCAAGAAAATGAAGAACAGACAGCAATGACTCCAACCCTCTCACACTGCCCTTCCCCTTTCAAACTTCTTACTTCAAACTTCTTACTTCAAACTTCAACCTTCCCTGGTTGGCAAACCGCATTTGGCACAGATACACTCCCTCGTTGACCTCTTTCAGGTCGGCCTCAAGGCAGGTGAAGAGCTCCAAACGCGCGGGAGTGTCGCGCACACCGCAATCCGTGCGGTCCTCCCCGTGCCGCTGTCGGATCAACGCCAGCAGGGTCAGGGCGAGCGCCTGGGCCAACAGGATGATGGACAGGTAGAGATAGAAGTGAGTCATGATCTGTAACCCGCCGAAAGGCCCGGGGCGAGCCATGCACACTAGATGGTGGTGCAACCGGCGCTTTCAACCACAACTCTAGGTCCCGGCCCCGAGATTGTCAACCGGCCCGCGGCCTGCAGTTGGCCGCGTTTCTCACCCGGGGGCGGCGCTCCCGGGTGAGCGCCGGTTGAGGTCCTCCCCCTCGGAATCCACCCCTCCCGAAACGCCGGTTTTGATCTTGACTTGCACTTTCTCAACCGCTTAGATTGAGCTGAGGGAATACGGGCGAACCTGCCGGCCAGAGGCGATATGAGGATCCTGTCAAGCGGTCAGATGAGCTGGGTGGATCGGGAGACCACCTCCCGATACGGTCTCCCCAGCCTGCTGCTCATGGAGAACGCCGGCAGCGGAGTCGTGCGCGAGATGGAGCGGCACTTTGGCGGGCTCCAGGGCTCGAGGGTGCTGGTGGTCTGCGGCAAGGGGAACAACGGAGGAGACGGCCTGGTGGTGGCCCGACACCTTCACCTGGGAGGCGTGGCCACGCAAGTGGTGCTGACCGCCCGACCGGAGTCCTTGAAGGGTGACGCCGGGGCCAACCTGGAAGTGGCCCGAAAGATGGGAGTTCCCATTGAGTGGATCGTCGAGGAAGGCGATTGGTCCGACAGACTGCAGTCCCGTCTCGACCCTGCCCGGACCGACATCCTGGTGGACGCCCTTTTGGGCACCGGAGTCAGGCTTCCACTGAAGGGTTTCATGGCGGAGGTCGTCGCACGCCTGAGGCGCTTTCCCCGCGTGGTGGCCGTTGATCTTCCCTCCGGCCTGGACTGCGATTGCCTGGGGAATCCTCCGGGCGATATGTCAGCCCCGGTGTCGGAACTGACGGTGACCTTCACCGCGCCCAAGCCGGCCCACGTTTTTGCGCCTGCGGCCCGGTTCTCCGGAAACTGGGTGGTGGTTCCCATCGGCAGCCCTCCCGAGCTGGTGGGGGAGTCGGGGTCGCGGCTCCACCAGGTCACCCCGGCCGAGGCCGCGGCCACCCTGCAGTCCTTTGCGAGAGAGCCGGAAGCTCACAAGGGACATTTCGGCCACGTGCTGGCGGTCGCCGGTTCGACGGGCAAGACCGGGGCCGCCGCCATGGCGGCTCAGGCGGCTCTTGCCTGTGGCGGCGGGCTGGTGACCCTGGCGGTGCCCGCCCCTTGCCAGCCGGTTGTGGCCGGCCAACTCCTGGAGGTCATGACGGAGCCGCTGGCAGCCACCCCCGGCGGGGCATTCTCCACCAAGGCATTCGACTACTCGAGGGTCGAGAACCTGCTGCAGGGCAAGACCGTGGTCGTTTTGGGTCCGGGCCTGGGGCGCGAGAGCGAGACTGTCCAGTTCGCCAGGCGCTTTCTCGACGACTGCCCGCTGCCGGTGGTCCTGGACGCAGACGGTATCAACGCCTGCCGGGGCGCCCTGGATTTGCTGGGGCGCAAGGAGCAGATCCTGGTGCTGACCCCGCATCCGGGGGAATTCGCGCGGCTTCTGGGGATCTCGACCCGGGATCTGCAGGAGAAGCGAATCGAGCTGGCCAGGGACTTTGCCATGGAACGGGGGCTGTACCTGGTCCTGAAGGGACACCAGACCCTGCTGGCCTCGCCCTCCGGTCAGGTCTACCTTAATTCAAGCGGGAACCCGGCCATGGCCAAGGGTGGTTCGGGAGACGTCCTGACCGGAATCGTGGCCGGACTCATGGCCCAATGGTTTTCCATGCCGGCCACCAGGGACCGCCGCGGGACCGACGATCTGGAATCCGTCATCACCCTGGCGGTTTTCATTCATGGTCTGGCCGGCGATCTGGCGCAAGAGATCCGCGGAGACCAATCGGTGATGGCCTCCGATCTGACCGGCTTCACGGCCGAGGCCCTGCGGAGAATCCGGGAGGCCTCCCCCGGGTTCGGCGCCGGCCGCGCCTCCTGCAGCCGGCCTCCCCAGACGGCCCCAACCCGATGACCCTGAACATCTTCAGTCATTCCGCGCGGCAAACCTTCCAGGCGGCGTTCGCCATGGGGCAAACGCTGGAGCGGCCCCGCATGTTTCTGCTGGACGGCCCCCTGGGAGTCGGCAAGACCGTGTTTTGCAAGGGGATGGTCTGTGGACTGGGGCTGGAGGATCCTGACGAGGTCACCAGTCCGTCCTTCACCCTGATCAACGAGTACGGGGCGCGGCTCCCCGTGTTCCACCTGGACTTGTATCGCGTCGAGCCGGGGCCGGATCTGGAGACTCTGGGCCTGGAGGAAGTCCTGGACCGGGAGGCGGTGATCCTGGTGGAGTGGCCGGAAAAGCTGAGAGAGAAGGATCGCCAGGGCGCCACGCGGGTGGGTTTCGTGGATCTGGGCGGGGAGAGCCGGCGCATCGAAGTGGAAACGGCAGTGAATTCCGGACAGGGAAGTGGATGGTTTCATGAAGCTGGACGTGCTGGCCTTCGGGGCCCATCCCGATGACGTCGAGTTGTCGGTGGGCGGAACTCTGGCCAAGTTGGCCAGACTGGGTCATCGGACCGGTATCGCGGACATGACCCGGGGTGAGTTGGGGACCCGGGGGACCTCCCGAATCCGGTCCCGAGAAGCCCAGGCCGCGGCCGAGGTCCTGGAATTGAAGACGAGAGTCAACCTTGGACTTCGGGACGCCCACCTGCAGGACACCTCGGCAGCCCGCCTCAAGGTCGTGGAGCGGTTGCGGGAGTTCCGTCCTGGTCTGGTGTTCACTCACCACTGGGAGGATCCCCATCCCGACCACGTGGCCACCAGCCGGATCGTGACGGCTGCCTGCTACCTTTCCGGCCTGAAGAAGATTACGACGGGCCGGCAGCGGTTTCGGCCCGATCGCATTGTCTACTTCCGGCAATCCAGTTTCCTGCCGCCCTCTTTCCTGGTGGACATCAGCGCCTTCTTTGAGCAAAAGATGCGAGCCATCGGCTGTTTCGCTTCCCAATTGCACGATCCCGGGTCGGATGAGTCCCAAACCTATCTGAGCGTTCCCGAGTTCCTTCCAGCGCTGGAGACACTCAACCGGTATTACGGCTCCCTCATCCAGACCAGCTATGCGGAAGCCTTCCATACGCGAGAGGCATTGGCCGTGGGGGACCCGGTGGCCTTTTTCGCCTCGTCCCGAAAGGCGGCGTCGCCATGAGAATCGGAATTACCTGTTATCCCAGCTACGGCGGAAGCGGCGTGGTGGCCACGGAAATCGGCAAGGAACTGGCCGAACGGGGGCATGAGATCCATTTCATCACCTATGCGATCCCGATCAAGCTGGATGCCACCAGCGATCGAATTCACTTCCATGAAGTGGAAATGATGAACTACCCCCTGTTCGAGCATCCTCCCTATGCCCTGGCTCTGGCCACAAAGATGGCCGATGTCGCCATCCACCAGGATCTGGACCTGCTGCATGTCCATTACGCCATTCCCCATTCGGTGAGCGCCTTCCTGGCCAAGGAGATGCTCAAGCCCAAGCGGCTTCCCGTAATCACCACCTTGCACGGAACCGACATCACCCTGGTGGGCAACGATCGATCCTATCTGCCCATTACCCGCCTCTCGATCGAAAAGAGCGACGGGGTGACGGCGGTGTCCGAATTTCTGCGAGAACTGACCCGGCGGGAGTTCGAAATGGACAGTCCCATCACCGTCATTCCCAATTTCGTCAATTGCGACGTCTTCCAGCGGTCCCGGGATGAAATCCTCAGGGGGAAGTACGCCCTCCCCGGCGAAAAGATCCTGGTTCACATTTCCAACTTCCGCCCGGTCAAGAGAGTCAACCACGTGGTCGAGATCTTCGACCGGGTTCAGCGTCAAGTCCCGGCCAGGCTCCTGATGGTCGGCGACGGTCCGGAGCGCTCCAACGCCGAGTGGCTGGCTCACACCAAGGGACTGGAAAATCGAGCTGTTTTTCTGGGCAAGCAGGACTCCATCGCCGAGTTGCTGGGTGTGGCGGATCTTCTGCTGCTCCCCAGCGATACCGAGTCCTTCGGCCTGGTGGCGCTGGAGGCCATGGCCTGCGAGGTGCCGGTGATCGCCTCCAGGGTGGGAGGCCTTCCCGAAGTGGTCCGGGATGAGCGGGACGGATTTCTGGTGACTCCGGGAGATGTGGCTACCATGGCTTCCAGGGCGATCGAGCTGTTGACGGATCCTGGAAGGCACCGCACCATGGGTCGGAACGCCCGCGAATTCGCCATGGAGAAATTCTGTTCCACCAAGATCATTCCACTCTACGAGGAGTACTACAGCCAGGTGATGGGCGCCGTTCGCCAGGGATTGGAGTTCGATGCCGCCGTGATTTGACAATCAGTGGAGAGTGGAGAGTGGAGAGTAGTTGGTAGGGGGGGCGGGAGTAAGGACATGTCCCGCTTTACCGGAATGTTGAATTTGGGAACATCGATTAACAGGATGCACAGGATCAACAGGACGAGAGGCCGCCGCCCAGGAAGCGGACTCGCTCAATAATCGGGTACCTGTTCTGAGGTGCTCCATGAGGTTGGAAGCGGGGCTTGGAATCCTGGTTGAAGCATGGGCGACAGTTGAACTCAAGGCGGTGGAGACTTCCATCAATTAATCCTGTATATCCTGTCCATCCATGTTAAATATGCAGTTGAATCAGGGGTTGATTGATGTGCGGAGCCGAGACTGAACGCCGGGAATTATAGGGTGTAGCTTCGTGTCCGTCGTGGAATACCCCTCAACCGGTTCCCCTCGGCGTCTCGCTTCGTGTGTCTTCGTGGTCCTTCGTGCCCCTTCGTGGATGACTCTTTTTGCCCCGTCGCATGCAGCGCGAAACCGGTTTGTTTCAGACCAGCCGCGCCCCCGCCCCCCACGACGGGGCGGATCATTCGAGGGTGAAACAACGGATCAATGTGAAAGAATAGGCCCCCAGCGAGACTCCGGCAGCTACGCCCCGTTTAGACTTTGGTGCCCCGTGCCCCAAGACAAGTCTGGGTCCGAGCAGGCCATCATTCATTAGTGAGGCTTCCCCGGAAGCTCTCCTCAAGACAAGAATCCGAACGACCACGCCAACTCGGGCCGGAGCCCTCGCCCTCGAGGAGGCCAATCTCATGCAAAAGAGCAGGAAAGTCAACACGAAGGCGAAGAGGAAGCGCAGCCGTTCGACAGCCTTGTCGCGGATCCACCCCCAGGTGGCAGGGATCGACCTGGGGAGTCGGGAGCACTGGGTGTGCGCTCCGGAGGTAACCCCAGGGAAGCCGAACGTGCGCACCTTCGGCACCACCATGGAGCAACTGCAGCACCTGGCCGACTGGTTGCTGGAGCAAGGGGTGGAGTCGGTGGCGATGGAGAGCACCTCGGTGTATTGGATTCCGCTGTATGAACTGCTGGAGTCCTGCGGCATGGAGGTCTTGCTGGTCAACGCCCGGCAGATGCGCCACGTTCCGGGCCGCAAGACCGACATGCGGGACTGCCAGTGGATCCAGTTGCTGCACAGCTGCGGCTTGCTGCGGGGATCCTTCCGTCCGCACGAGATCATCGTGCGGATCCGGACCCTGCACCGGCAACTGAGCACTCTGATGGCCGAGAGTACCCGCTTTGTGCAGTGGATGCAGAAGGCGTTGGATCAGATGAACGTCCAGATCCATCGTGCGGTCACCGACCTGACCGGTCAGACGGGGATGGCGATCGTGCGGGCGATTGTCGACGGAGAACGGGACCCGGTCCGTCTGGCGGCCCTGCGTCATGGACGGTGCAAGAAGTCCAGCCGGGAGTTTGCCGAGCACCTCAGAGGCAACTGGCGCGACGAGCATCTGTTCAACCTCCAGTCGGCGCTGAAGCTCTACGACATGACGCAACGCGAGATCGCGGCCTATGAGGCACGCATCCTGGAGGAAATCCGAGCGCTGCAACCGTTGGAGCACCGCGACCAGTCCGTGCCGAAGCATCCCAATGCGATCAAGGAAAAGGCGATTCGCCGCCGAGGCGGGCACCACCTGCGCACCGAACTGTGGCGCTTTGCCGGGGTCGACCTGACGCGCATCGACGGCATCGGCACCGAAGCTGCCCTGACCCTGCTGACTGAGGCCGGCCTCGACCTGACGGCCTTCCCCTCGGAGAAGCACTTTGTGTCCTGGCTGCGCCTGGCTCCAAAAACGGCCTTTTCCGCAGGCAAGCCGCTCCGCTACAAGAAGGCCAACGGCACCGGGTCTACTCGCGCTGCCGCCGTCCTGCGCATGGCAGCCGTCTCTCTGAAGCACTCCAAGACCGCTCTGGGTGCCGCCTTCCGTCGCAAGGCCCGCCACAAGGGATGGAGTGTCGCCGTCTTCTCCATGGCCCGCAGACTCGCCGTTCTCGTCTACCGAATGCTGCGCTACGGCCAGGACTACATCGACATCGGGGAAGCGTGCTACGAAGACCGGTTCCGGCGACGCCGCCTCGCGGGCCTCACAGATGCTGCTAAGTCTCTTGGTTTCAAACTGGTGCCACAATCTACAGCCGCCTGAACTACAGGGGTTGTTTCAGACAAGTGGGGAAGCGTGTCATGTCGGTCAAATCCGAGCCGGTTGAGCAGATAGCCGGATTGCGGGAGCGGATTCGCTACCACGAACACCGCTATTACGTGTTGGCCGACCCCGAAATCGCCGATGGGGAGTTCGACGAGCTCGTCCGGCAGCTCCGGCGACTGGAGGCGGCCCATCCCGAGCTGGTGACTCCCGATTCTCCTACTCAGCGGGTGGGAGGAAACCCCGCCGAGGGATTGGTCGCGGTGGAGCACACCCTCCCGATGCTGAGCCTGGACAATGCCTACGGGGAAAGCGAGCTGCTGGACTTTGACCGGCGCGTTCGGGAGGCGGCCACGGGTGGCCAGACCGGATTGGTCTGTGAGCTCAAGATCGACGGCCTCAGCCTGGCCCTGACCTTCGAAAACGGAACGCTGGTTCGGGGAGTCACCCGGGGCGATGGGCTCCGAGGCGAGGATGTCACGGCCAACGTTCGCACCATAAGGTCGGTGCCGCTTCATGTGCCGGCTCTGCGCCACCGGGGGCAAGGGGAGAAGGTCGAGGTGCGGGGGGAGGTGTTCCTGCCGCTGGACTCCTTTCGGAAGCTGAACCGGGAGCGGGAGAAAAATGGGGAGCCCCTGTTCGCCAATCCACGCAACGCCGCGGCCGGAACCCTGAGGACGCTGAATCCGAAAGTGGTGGCCGGGCGCAATCTGGATGTCTTCCTCTACCAGGCCCTGGTGGACGGGCAGGTTCCGTGCAGAAATCATTCCGAGGTCCTGAAATGGCTCGGGGCGGCGGGATTCAAGGTCAACCCCGAATGGAAGCGGTGCAGTTCGGTGCAGGAGGTGATGGACTTTTGCCGGCTTTGGGAAGGCAAGCGGAAGGACCTCGACTACGAGATCGACGGTGTCGTAGTCAAGGTGGATTCCATTCCGCTCCAGCATGACATGGGGGAAACCTCCAAGTTCCCCCGCTGGGCCGTGGCCTGCAAGTTTCGCGCGCAACAGGCCACGACGGTAGTGAACGACATTCAGGTTCAGGTGGGACGGACCGGGGCTCTGACACCGGTTGCCATGCTGCAACCGGTTCGCCTGGCAGGTTCCACCATCAGCCGCGCCACCCTGCACAACCTGGACGAGATCGCCCGACTTGGAATCAAGATCGGCGACACCGTGTGGGTGGAAAAGGGAGGGGACGTCATCCCCAAGGTGGTCAAGGTGGTCGAGAACCTTCGCCCTCCGGAGGCGCGGGATTTTGCGCCCCCCCGCCAGTGTCCCGCCTGTCAAGGAGAGGTTCGCCGGTCCGAGGACGAAGCCGTCCTGCGCTGCATCGATCCGGCATGTTCCGCGAAGATCAAGGCCAGCCTGCTGCACTTCTCCTCGCGCAAGGCCCTCCGTATCGAGGGCCTGGGAGAAGCCTTGGTCGACCAGCTCCTCGAGAAGGGCCTGATCCAGGACCCCGCCGATCTCTACGCCCTGAAGCATGAGGACCTGGCCGGACTCGACCGCATGGGAGACAAGTCTGCCCGAAACCTCCTGGAACAGATCGAAGCCAGCAGGAAACGATCCTTGGGACAGGTCATTTTTGGTTTGGGCATCCGCCACGTCGGGGAACGCACGGCCATGGTTCTGGCCCGACACTTCGGCTCGTTGGAAAATTTATCGAAAGCCCCCCAGGAAACGCTGGAGTCCGTGTTCGAAGTGGGGCCGGTGGTTGCCGAGTCGGTAGGGCAGTTCTTTGTCCAGCCCGGTAACCGGCAGATGGTCAAGAAGCTCCGCAAAGCCGAGCTGAATCTGGAGGAAGAGCGAGCAGAATCCTCCACTTCCGACCTCGAGGGGCAACAGGTGGTGCTGACCGGCCGGCTGGCCGAGCTCACCCGCGAGGAAGCCGGCCGCATGATCACCCGGAGAGGAGGCCGGGTGACCTCGTCGGTCAGCAAGAAAACCGCCTTTTTGGTGGCCGGCGAAGAGGCCGGGGGCAAGCTTGCCAAGGCCCGCCAATTGGGCGTCCGCGTAATGAACGAAACCGAATTTCTGAGTCTCGTCCGGAGACAAGAGGATCAACCCCACGCGGGAGAAAAAACGGCCCATCATTCAGGAACGTAAACCACGAAGGACGCGAAGGACCGATTAGAGTTCTTCTCAAAGCAAAACGGCGAACCACGAATGGACACCAATAATCTGATTGATGAGTCGTTGATTGGGGAGTGTGACAACCAATATCGAGGGATTTTCTACGAAGGACACGAAGTTATACCGAGGCAACAGAGTTGCAGAAGCATTTTGGTATCGCTTGCCATTGAATTCGTTCCATCTGAATTCGTGTCCATTCGTGGTTCGTCTTTTGTTAAAGATCGGCCGATTTCAAGCGAACGATCCGCACGGTAGGGCGCCGGGCCATTGACCGCAATCCACTCTTTACTCGGTCCAGCCACCACCCCACACGACTGGGCGGAACATACAGGGCGAAACCGGAGTGTTTCAGACACGGTTTCCCCTCCTTGACCGCCAAGGTCCGGCTGTGTCACACTTTTCCGAACCCCGTCACCTGAGGAGGAGACCAATCCACCCGGCATGATGAAGAAGAGTGTCGCCCTCGGCCATGGGGCGGAGACGATCTTCGGAACCCTCGACGAGAACCTGGCATTTGTCGAAAGCGTCTTCGATGTCAGACTTTCCCTGGCGTCCGAAACCCTGCTCATTGAAGGGAAGGCAGGAGACGTTGAAATCGTCGCAAGTGCGGTGCGCGACTTCAACCAGGTCCGGGAGCAGGGATTCCGATTCAACAACGGAGAATTCAAGTCCATCCTGAAGATCATTTCGGAAGACCCCAAGGTTCGCCTGAAAGACTGCGTTCTCGTTCCGGGGAGGCGCCTATCGGGCAGAAAACAGATCACTCCCCGCAGCCTCAACCAGCATCTCTACCTCCAGTCCATCGAAAAGTTTGACATGGTTTTCGGTATCGGCCCGGCCGGCACCGGGAAGACCTACCTGGCGGTAGCCATGGCCGTGGCTGCCTTGCTGGCTCGGCAGGTCAACCGGATCATCCTGGCCCGACCTGCCGTGGAGGCCGGCGAGCGCCTGGGCTTCTTGCCGGGCAGTCTGCAGGACAAGGTGGACCCCTACCTGCGTCCCCTCTACGATGCCCTCTACGAGATGCTGGACATCGACAAGGTGGATCGCTACCTGGAACGGGGCACCATCGAGATTGCGCCGATCGCCTTCATGCGAGGCCGGACACTCAACGATTCCTTTGTGATTCTCGACGAAGCGCAGAATACCACTTCGGAACAGATGAAGATGTTTCTGACGCGTATCGGCTTTCATTCCAAGGCGGTGATCACGGGAGACATCACCCAGATCGATCTGCCGTCCGGCAAGGTCTCCGGGTTGGTGGAGGCCAGCCGCATTGTCTCCGAGGTCAAGGGCATCGAGTTCGTCACCTTTCACGAAGGCGATGTCGTCCGACATCCCCTGGTGCAACGGATCGTTCGCGCCTACGACGCCTACCGGTCGGAGAAGCCGGTCCCCCTGCCTCCAACCGGTGGTATTCCGGGTTCCGACCCGGCCCCCGAGAACGATTCCGGCCAGGACTGATGTCCTGTCTCAGAAACAGGATTGCCATCTCCGATGGCTTCCCCAGGCCGCCATTGATGCCCGAGGTCCTTGTTCTCAACCGCCAGCGCCGGCATGCGGTCCCGTTGAAACGCCTCCGCCGGTTCGCTCTGGGGCTTGCCGGTCGGGCCAGGGCGGACGCCGTCGACTTCAGCGTTGTTCTGACCACTGACCGGACCATTCGCCGCACCAACCGCCTGTTTCGGGACAAGGACGAACCCACCGACGTCCTGTCTTTCCCGGCGCAGGATTCCCACCCGGCCGGCGTTGACAATCCCTACCTGGGTGATATGATGATTTCCGTTGAAACCGCCTATCGACAAGCCCTCAAGCGCAATCACTCCCTGGAGCGGGAAATCTGTACGCTCATGATTCATGGCTGGCTCCACCTGCTGGGCTTCGACCATGAGCTCGACCAGGGACAGATGCGCCGCAAGGAGCTGAGGTTACAGAGAGAACTTCTATGATCACGGCTGGGGTGCTGGTGGCAGCCCTCCTCTTTCTGCTGGTTTTGACGCTGCTGTCGATCTTTGAAATGAGTCTGAGCCGCACCAACAAAGTGGCCATGCGGCGAATGGTGGAAAAACTGTCGCCGGAGGCCGCCGAACAGATCAAGCAGTTGATGGACAGCCGCCTGGAAAGCCAGGTTGACCTCTACGTGGGGATCCAGGTCTGCAGCGTTTCCATTGCCATCGCCCTGACGGGATACCTGCACTCACAATTCGACAGCTACCTCACCACCCTGCCGGCAGCATTGGGTCTCATGTTTCTGGTGGTGGTGATCTTCAGGCAGTTGATCCCCAGGATCTGCACCTTCCACAAGCCCGAAAGGGCGGTCCTCACCCTGCTGCCCAGCTATCGGTTGCTACGCCCGGTCTTGAAGGTGCTGGCCTATCCGCTGGCGTCCAGCTTGCGGCTGTTTCGGCGGTTCAATGCTCCCGAGGCCGAGGAGGAAAAGACGGAGCAGCATATTGAAGAGGAAATTCAGGCCTTTATCGACGTGGGCCAGGAAGAGGGAATCCTCAAGAAGGGAGAAGAGGACCTCATACAGTCGGTGGTCGAATTCGGCGAGACCGTGGCCGGGGACATCATGGTTCCCCGAACCCATATGGTGTCCATCAACGTCAATGCCACCCCCGGAATGCTCAAGCAACTGATCACCTCCACCAAGCACTCCCGGGTTCCGGTGTACCGGGATCACGTGGAGAACATCGAGGGATTCGTCTATCTGAAAGACCTGATCGACATCTGGGATACCCCGGTGACCCTCGACAACCTCGAGAGCCTGGTGCGGCCCATCCAATTCGTTCCCGAGACCAAGCGGGTTGCCGAGTTGCTGGCGGAATTGCAACGACAGTCCTCCCACATGGCCATTGTGGTTGACGAGCATGGAGGAGTGGCCGGATTGGTGACCATCGAGGATATCCTGGAGGAGATCGCAGGCGAGATCCATGACGAAGACGAGGTCGCGGAGAATTCGCCACTGGCCAGGGACGCCAACGGTTCCTACCTGATTCCGGGGAATACGGCAATCGAGGAGGTTGAGGACCTGTTCCGCATCAGGCTGCACAGCGAGGAGACCACCACCGTGGCCGGATTTCTCACCTCGGTGTTCGGCAGGGTCCCCCGCACAGGTGAGAAGTATGATACCCAGGGGGTTCGGTTCGAGGTCCAGGAGGCCGATCACCGCAGGATCAGCAAGTTGATTGCGCGGCAAACCGTCCCGCCGCAACTCGGGCGGTGAGGAGAGTCCATGACAGCCAGGGAAAACGTCCCGGTTCAAGTGCTATCTCCGGGGGATTCGCTCGCCGAGACGGGAAATGCCGCCTTCAAATCGGGGTTCGTCACCCTGATCGGCCGCCCCAATTCCGGAAAGTCCACCTTGCTCAACCACCTCTTGGGGGAGAAGGTATCCATCGTGTCGGACAAGCCTCAAACCACCCGGCACAAAATTCTGGGAATACACACCCAGGCGGAAGGACAAATCGTCTTTGCCGATACTCCGGGAGTTCACAAGCCCGGATATGAATTGAACCGGCGAATGATGCGGGCGGTGTACGATGCCCTGGAGGGGATCGATTTGCTGCTGGCCATGGTGGACGCCACCGCGGCCTTCGGTTCCGGCGACCGCTACCTCCTGGAGTTGATCAAGAGGCGGGGGCTGCCGACACTGATGCTGCTCAACAAGATCGACCTGCTGGCCAAGGCCAGGCTGCTTCCCCTCATCGATTTCTATTCCCGGCAGTTCCAATTCGCCGAGATTATCCCCGTGTCCGCCCTGAAGGGGGACAACCTGGACCTGCTGCTGGAACAGATACTGAAGTACCTGCCGAAGGGGCCGGCCTATTTCCCCGACTCCCAGTTTACCGATTCTCCGGAGCGGTTTCTGGCGGCCGAAATGGTTCGAGAGAAGGTGGTCAGGCATACCGAGCAGGAACTCCCCTACTCCACCATCGTCGTCCTGAAGCGATTCGAGGAGGACGAAGAGGCGTCCAGGGTTCGGATCTATTGCGACATCTGCGTGGAGAGAGAATCCCAAAGGAAGATCGTCATCGGACGTCAGGGACAGAAGCTGAAGACCATCGGCGTCGCGGCCCGCAAAGACATTGAACGGCTGCTGGGGAAGCCGGTGTATCTGGATCTGTTCGTCAAGGTGAGAGCCAAGTGGCGTGACGACCCTCGGTTTCTGGACAGCGAGCTGGAGGTTCGTTAGAGGTCATTCCCCCATGCTGTCCAATTCCCGCCGGCGGGTTCACCCCGTCAATTCATGATCCGCCCCGAATGAAAGTCAACGAGATCTATCGCAGCATCCAGGGAGAGTCCTCCCATGCCGGGCTGCCCTGCGTTTTCGTGAGGTTGACCTACTGCAATCTGCGGTGTTCCTGGTGCGACACCGAGTACGCGTTTTACGAGGGCAAGGACTACACCGTTGAGGAGGTCTTGCGGGAGGTAGCGTCGTTTGACTGTCCCCTGGTCGAACTCACCGGGGGAGAACCCCTGCTGCAGGAGGAGGTCTTTCCGCTCATGGACGAGCTGGTCGGCAGCGGTTACACGGTCCTGTTGGAGACCGGCGGCAGCCTGGATGTCGGCCAGGTCAATCCCGGCGTCATCAAGATTCTGGATTTGAAGTGCCCCGGGAGCGGAGAATCGCAGCGCAACCTTTACGGCAATCTGGCCAAGCTTCAATCCCGGGACGAAGTGAAGTTCGTGATCGGCGATCGAAGCGACTACCTGTGGGCCAGAAACGCCCTGCAGGAGCACCAACTCACCGACCGCTGTTCGGTCCTTTTCTCGACCGTGTTCGAGAAGCTGCCCCCCCGACAACTGGCGGAATGGCTCCTGGAGGACAACCTGAAGGTGCGCCTGCAACTGCAGATGCACAAGTACATCTGGGGCGCGGAGGTCAGAGGGGTTTAGAAGGAGGGGACGGCATAGTAGCCCTTGCGGCTCTTCACCGTGAGGTTCTTGATTCGATTGCTCTCCACGTATACCCGGATCCTGCGGAAGGAGACCGTATCGGGCAAGGTATTGGGGATGTAACCCAACACGTACTGGTTCCTGGCGGACCGGGTGATGATCGGATAGGTCCTGGCCAGGCGTTCGGCCTTGAACGGAAACAGCATCTCTCCCCCGGTGGCGTTGGCATACTTGGCGACGGCCCCTCCCGTGAGAACCGATCTCACCGGGGTAATTCCGTAGACCGCGATTTCGGCCCTCAACAGCGCCTCCAGGGTGTCCTCGTAGGAGTTGCGGTTGCCGGGGGCGTTTCGGCCCTCCGAGATAATGAGGATCATCTTTCGCCGTTCACGCGACCGCCGCCGGCGCAAGGCCTGGACCGCCGCAAACACGGCGTCGTGAATGTGGGTGTTCCAGGTCTTGGGCGGTTGCACCGTGCCCCGAGCGTTTTCCAGCTCGATGCCTCCCAGGGTCGTTCTCCGGGAGAAGGGGCCACTGGTCATTGCCGGTGAATGGGGCTCCCAGTTGATTCTGTTTCTCAAGGCCTCCAGAACCTTCCTCTTGTCCAGGGTGAAGTCCAGGAGTTGATTGGGGGTGTGGTCGAACTTGATAACGGCTATTTCGTCAAAGGCGCTGAAAGACTCGATCAGGGCCAGTAGCGTGGCCTCCAGCCTCGACTGGGCCTGGGCATTGAGCGTGCGGTCGATCAGCAGCACGGCCGACAGTGGCAGCGGGTCCGAAGAGAAATAGGTGAGTCTCTGCAGCACGTCCTCCTCAAAGACTCTGAAGTCCTCCCTCCCCAGGCCGTAGAGCGGTTGATCGTTGCTGTCTCGAACGGAAACCGGCACCAGCACCAGGTTGACCGGGATTTTCAGGGTGAAGGAGTCCTCCCCTGTCCCGCCGCCCGCGGGGGACTGGCCCAGCAGTTGCGGACCCGTTGACAGGCAGAGGGCGATCAGGCAACTGAAAACGACAAGTCCTGGTGAATGGGATTGCGGCTTTAGCATGGGGGCAAGCGCCTTAACTGGTGGGCGCGTAGTATCCCTTCCTGTACTGCAGCTTGACCTTTTTGCCCTTTACGTTGATCTTGATTCGGCGGAAGGCGCCATCGCGGCTGGAGTTGGTGGAGCGGTAGGCCACCGAGTACTGGCTGCGCAGTTCCTCTGAAATTCGAAAGAAGCTCATGGCCAGGTCGTCGATCTTGGGCGGGAAGTAGGCTCTGCCTCCGGTGGTCTCGGCCAGACGCTTCAGGAGCTTGTCCTGCTTGGGCTGCGCCATCCCGAAGAATCCGCTGTTGTTGGTGCTGATGGCGTAAATGGATACTTCGGATCGCTGAGCTACGGCAATGGCCGAGTCCAACGTTTCATAGCTCATATTGTCGTCGCCGTCGCCGATGAGGACCAGGATGCGTCTCGGTCCGGTCAGCCCCGCCAGTTTCTCCTGACAGGCGACCTGAATGGCGTCGTACATCTTGGTCCCGCCGCCGATTCTCACCGACTTGACAGCCTTGGACAGTCTGTCGGGATCGTCCACGAATTCCTGCAGCACGTCGATGGTGGAGTCAAAGGTCATCAGCAGGCCTTTGTCCCGTTTGCGCTTGATGGTGTTGTGGAAGAAGTCGATGGCGGCTTCCTGCTGTACTTTGAGGCTGGCCCTGGCGCTGGAGCTGCTATCCATCAGCAGGACGACAGCCAGAGGCTGATTCGACTCCCGGGAAAAGTTGGTGATGGTCTGCAGCCGGCCGTCTTCGAAGACCCTGACACGGTCTCGAGTCAGGTTTGGAACCAGGTTCCCTTTCTTGTCCCGGGCGGTGAAGAGGACGTTGACGAGGTGAACGTCGACCTGAATCCTTTCCTTGGGGCCCGCGGAGGCTCCCACGCCGCCGCTGCTTCCGCTTTGGGCCAGCACCGGGGAACAGAGGACCGCCAGCCCGCCCGGCAGGATCAAGCCGGCCAGGACTGTCCTCCGCAGGAATCGCCGGCGTCCATGGCGCAGACCGTTCATGGGAAAAGTATAGAGGGGTGGTTTGCGGCCGTCAACCGGCCCGCAGTTGCTCCAGGAAGCTTTGCAGTTCCTCGGGCAGAGGGGAGGAAAACTCCAGGGGGGCCAGGTGCCGGGGGTGGTTGAATTTCAGGAAGGCGGCGTGCAGGAAGTTCCGCCCCAACCGGGGCAGGGGGCGATCCGGTCCACCGGCGGGAACACGGGCAGGGGCCCCGTAAAGGGTGTCCCCGACCACGGGGTGCTTTTCCGAGCTGAGATGGACCCGGATCTGGTGAGTGCGGCCGGTCTTGAGGTTCAACTCCAGCAGGGTGAGATGGGGAAATCTCTCCAGCACTCGATAGGAGGTGTGGGCCGGACGGGCCTGCCTGGTCCGGGTAGTCATCCTGGTGCGGCGGACCCGGTCCCGGCCGATGGCGCTCCGGATCTCGCCCGTTTCCCTTTGGACCAGGCCGTGCACCAGGGCGATGTATTTCTTGGTCACCTGTCGGTTCTGAAACTGCCGGGCCAGACGGTGGTGGCTGAAATCATTTCTGGCGATCACGATCAGCCCCGAGGTCTGCTTGTCGAGACGGTGCACGATGCCGGGCCGTTCGCCGCCTCCCGCCTCGGAGAGAGTGCGAAACCGGTGGAGCAGGGCGTTGACCAGCGTGCCGGTCCGCACGCCGGCTCCCTGGTGGACGACCATGCCGGCCCGCTTGTCGACCACGGCCAGGTCATCGTCCTGGTAGACGACCTCCAGCGGAATGGGCTCCGCCTCCAATTCGGTGGGAACGGGGGAAACCGGGCGAACGCGAATCTCCTCTCCACCCTTGATTCGGTAACCGGCCTTGCAGGCGCTCCCGTCGATCCGGACGTGGCCGGCTTGAATCAGTGCCTGAATCCGGGCCCGGCTCCGGTCGGGAAGATGATCCTGCAGGAGTCGATCCAGGCGCTTTCCGCGGTCGTCAGCCCGGGGGAGCAGTTTCAGCTCCGGGCTGGAAGGGTTTGGGCCGCTCATTCGGTTTGCCTCACCGGCTGGAGGCGGGTTGACCGTCCGATGCTGCGCGAGGCCGCTGCCTCAGCAGCAGAAAGAGAAGAGCAGCAGTAGGGAACAGGAGCAGACCGATGAACTGGGAGGTGGACAGCACCCCGCCGAATACGAAGCCACGGCCGGCGTCTCCTCGGAAGAACTCGATCAGAAAGCGGGACGCCGCGTATCCCACCAGGTAGAGGATGAACACCTGGCCGTCGAATCGCTTTCTGCTCAGGCCGAACCACAGCAGGCCGAACAGCGCCAGGTTGGCGGCGGCCTGGTAGAGCTGGGCTGGGTGCAGCGGGACGCCCAGGGGAACCCCAACCACCTGGTGGCTGTAGGGATCGCTGAAGACGACTCCCCAGGGCTGGGAGGTGGGCTCGCCGTAGCAGCACCCCGCCGAGAAACACCCGAGTCGCCCCATGGCCTGGCCCAAGGCGATGCCGGGTGCGCAGAGGTCGGCCACCTTCCAGACCGGCAGACCCTTTCGCCAACTCATCCAGATACCCGCGATGGCCGCCAGGATGAACCCCCCGTAGTAGACCCCTCCGGAACGAAGCGTGGCCAGAGAGAGGATTTCGCCGGGATGGGCGGCGTAGTAACGAAACTCGGTAACCAGGAAGAGGAGCTTGGCTCCAAGCAGCGCAGAGACGGCGATATAGACCCCAAGATCGTAGACGGCCGCTTTGTCGATGCCTTCCCGTCCCGCGGCGCGGGCGGTGAACCAAAGCGCGGACAGGAAGGCCAATGCCAGCAGGAATCCATAGGTGTGGAGCGGAAAGTGCCCGAAGTCCAGCAGAATGGGAAACAATGGAGGTCCTCTCAGGATTCCGCCCGGGGCGCATGGGTGTCCTGGTCGGGTTGCTGGGTCAGAATCTCAATCAGGAACAGACCGATCCCGATGGTGATGGCGGAATCGGCCAGGTTGAAGGTCGGCCAGTGATAGCTCCCGTAGAACACATCGATAAAGTCGGTCACGTAGCCGTAGGTGAGACGGTCATGGAGGTTGCCGGCGGCGCCGCCCAGAATCAGCATCAGCCCCCACTGCAGCCGCGCTCGACTGACCGGGTTGCGCAGGGCGAATCCCAGGATGAGGAGGAAGGCCAAAGTTGAGACGGTTGCCAGCGCCAGGGGCACCCAGGGCAAAGCCGAGTCGCTGAGAATGCCAAAGGCCATGCCCGTGTTTCGAGTGTGGGTGAGTTCGAAAAAACCGGGAATGACGGTTTTGAACTCATAGAGCCCCAGATCCTCTTCAATCAGCCGCTTGGTCAAGCGGTCGCTCAAAAACACGCCGAGGGCAATCAGAAAGTAAAGAAACCGTTTCATGGGGCGGGGGCACCGTTGGAGTCGTGGTCGAGATGAGTTGACCCGGTTTGGCCGGCGGCGGTCGGTCAGCGAGTTGCCCTGCTCGGGTCGAGCTGGTCGGGCGTCACACCGAGTTCCTTGAGTGTGGAGGAACACCTGGGGCAGAGCGCCGGGAAATCGGGATCGCTTCCAACTCCGGCGGAGTAGGCCCAGCAGCGCTCGCACTTTCTCCCCTCGGCACGGCCCACCGAAGCCCGCAGTCCATCCGCTTCCCCGAAAAAAGGTGCCTCTCCGGATGGAGCGCCCAACTCCACCTGAGACACGATGAACAGCGCCGGCAGCATGGATTGGTAACGCTTCAGGACCGGAGCGTAGCCGTCTTCTCCGGACAAGGTGACCTTGGCTTCCAGGGAATTTCCGATGAACTTGGCCTGACGGGCTTCCTCCAGGACCTTCAGCACGGTGGAGCGAACCCGGATGAGCACCTGCCAGTTGTCCAACCGTTTCAGCGTTTGGGAGGACAGTCCTTCGATCAGGCTGTTGGCGGGGACAAAGCGCGCCAAATGCACGCTTTCCGGTGTCTCAGCCATGGCTGAGAGGTGCTCCCAGATTTCCTCGCAGGTAAAGCTGTAGATGGGGGCCAGTGCCCGGGTCAACGATTCCAGGATGAGGTAGAGGCCCGTCTGCGCCGATCGTCGAGGATGCGAATCGGGCGCCGCCGTATAGAGTCGATCCTTGAGGACGTCGAAGTAGAAGGAGCTTAGCTCGACCGTCAGGAAATCGTAGACCCGGTGGTAGATCCGATGGAATTCGTAAGCTTCGTACCAACCGTAAACCTTCTCCAGAAGCTGGCTGGTGCGCACCAGGGCCCACTGGTCCAATTCCTCCAGGTCCGGCAGCGCCACCGAATGCTCCCCGGGAGAGAAATCCGAGAGGTTGCCCAGCATGTAACGAGCCGTGTTGCGGAACTTGCGGTAACCGTCGGAAAGGCGGCGAATCTGGTCGGGAGAGATGCGAATGTCCTCCCTGCAGTCGCTGGCCGCCACCCACAGCCGCAAGATCTCGGCGCCGTCCTTCCTGGCGATCTTTTGCGGCTCGATCACGTTGCCCCGCGATTTGGACATAGCGTGTCCCTCGGCATCCAGCGTCCATCCGTGGGTGAGGACCTGCCGGTAGGGAGCTCCCTGCCTGGTAGCCACGCCGACCAGCAGGGAGCTGTGGAACCAGCCCCGGTACTGGTCGCTTCCTTCCAGGTACATGTCGGCCGGCCAGGGGACATCGGCGTGGTGGCCCAACACTGCCGCCTGGCTGGCCCCGGAGTCGAACCAGACGTCCAGAATGTCGGATTCCTTGAGAAACCGGTCCCCCCCGCATCTAGGGCAACGGGTGCCAGGGGGCAAGAGGGCGTCAACGGGACGGCTGAACCAGGCATCCGCCCCTTCCTCCTCGAAAATGGCGACCACGTGGTCAATGATCTTCGGATCCAGCAGCGGCTCCTGGCAGGTTTCACAGTAGAAGGCGGTAATGGGAACTCCCCAGACCCGCTGCCGGGACACGCACCAGTCGGGACGGTTGGCGATCATGCCCGAAATGCGCTCCCGCCCCCATTCCGGAAGCCAGCGAACGCCCTGGATCGCCTCCAGGGCTTTCCCCCTGAGGTCGCGGTGTTCCATGGAGATGAACCATTGGGGTGTGGCGCGGAAGATGACGGGCTTGTGGCAGCGCCAGCAGTACGGATAGGAGTGAGAGATGGTCTCGGCCGCCAGCAAAGCCCCTCGATCGCCCAGCAGTTGCAGGACCGTCCCATTGGCATCGAAGACACGCATCCCCTCGACGTGGGGAGTGCCGGCCACGAACCGACCTCCGCCGTCGACCGGGCAGTAGATGTCCAGACCGTGGGCTTTCCCCAAGGCATAGTCTTCATGGCCGTGGCCGGGAGCCGTGTGCACGCAGCCGGTTCCCTGATCCAGAGTCACGTGTTCGCCCGGCAGACCCGGGGAAAGCCGGTCCAGGAAGGGATGGCGGGTCTGGAGGGCGGTCAGCCGACTGCCATCCATGGTGGCCAGGATCCGCCCGGGCTTGAATCCGCAGCTCGCGGCCGTGGATGCCACCAGCTCGGAGGCGATCAGAAAGACCTCGTCTCCCACCTCCACGGCCGAATACTCCAGGTTGGGATTGAAGGCGATGGCCAGGTTGGCCGGCAGAGTCCAGGGAGTGGTCGTCCAGATCACCACCGACACCTTCCTGCCTCTCAGAGCCGGGTCCAGCAGGGAGGGATCCGACTTCAAGGGAAACTTGACGTAGATGGAGGGGCTGGGGTGGTCCTCGTATTCGACCTCGGCTTCGGCCAGAGCCGTGCGGCAGGGGCAGCACCAGTGGACGGGCTTCAGTCCCTTGTAGACATATCCCCCTTTCACGAATTGGCCGAAAGTGCGGGCGATGGCAGCCTCGTAGCGGTGGCTCATGGTGAGATAGGGTGAGTTCCAATCCCCGAGGATGCCCAGCCGAACGAACTCCCTTCTCTGCAACTCCACGAACCTGGCGGCGTACTGCCGGCATTCCCGGCGGATCTGGACACGGGTCATGCCGGCCTTCTTCCGGCCGAGCATCTGGTCGACCTTGATCTCGATCGGCAGTCCGTGGCAGTCCCATCCGGGGATATAGGGCGCGTTGAAGCCTGCCATGGACTTGGACTTGACGATGAAGTCCTTGAGAATCTTGTTCTCGGCGTGGCCGATATGGATGTTGCCGTTGGCGTAAGGAGGCCCGTCGTGCAAGAGGAACACCGGACTGTCGGCCCTGAGGTCACGGATTTTCCGGTAGAGTTGGAGTCGGTCCCAGCGTTCGAGGATACGAGGCTCCAGGGTCGGAAGGCTGGCCTTCATGGGAAAACTGGTGCGGGGCAGATTGAGGGTGTCCTTCATTTTCATGGCGATGAATCCGGAGGGGGGACTCCTGGGGCGGGGCTCGGCAGCCCGCATTTCTTACCAGGGGGCATGATCATGGCGCAGGAATTTTCCCTTCAGCGCGTGCTCGCGACCGAAGAGCGTAGCGGTCACTACGGTCGAGGGAGCATGTGCGCGCTGAAGGGAAAAGGACAAGCCAGGGCATGCCCAGCGCCGTCTGTTACCTGCAAGCCCTTTACATGGAGCCAATCAAGGTACTGAAGGATAAACTACCTCTCGTCATGCGACCAGCGACCTGGTGAGAAGTGCGGGCTAATGCCAACAAAAACGCGGAATTATAGACAAATTCTCCCGCCTTTGTCCATGGAACCGGACCGAGGTGGCGCGGGAGGGGAGAAACGGCCCCAGCCATCGGCGAGCGGTCAAATTTGGCGTGACTGGAACAGGGTTTATGGTACTATTTTTCTGAGGGCTTGCCGCCGGAGACGCCCCCGGGAACCGGGATTGGGCCATAGCAAGCGCGTTGGGACCGCCGAATGCGGATCTCGCTCCTTCGCTTCGTCGGACAAGGGGTGGCGAAGATCCGTCCGCCAGGAATGAAAGAGCAACCATGAATCCACTCGAGGAACAAAAGGGCCTGGTCGAGTTTCTGGAAGCCGCCTTGGAGGAGGCCAGGGGGCAATCGCCCCTTGACCCACAGCAGATCCAGCGCCTGGAAGCTGAATTGGCCCAGGCCCGAAGGGATGTGTCGCGCCTGTCGTCCACGAGTGCGGGTTCGGAGAGGCGTACGCCGGCTGCGGCGGTTCCCTTCAAGGTGGCGACAACCCTGCAGCCCGGGTACCGGACCTTTTTCAGCAATCTGGCTTCCCTGTTTGTGCGTGAGGAAAAGCAGTACGACATCACCGCCCGCCCGGTGGAAGCCAACCTGATGGTCGAAGACCGGGCCCCGCTTTCCGGTTTCTGGTCCAACCTCAAGACCTATTTCGGCAGGGATGAAAAGGACTACCGCATCACGGCGCAGCCGGTGGCCACCCACCTCCTGGTAGAGGAAGTTCCCTGGTACCGCGCCATTTTTTCGGGAGTCAAGGGAATATTCGTCAAGGAGGAGCGGCCGGAGATCGAGGTGACCGCCCAGCCGGTCGAGGTTCAGGAGCTCTTTCAAGACTACAAGATCCGCTCCACCTCGTTTGTGCTTTCGGTTGCGGTGCAGTGTCTCTTCGTGGCGGCCATCCTTTTCGTGCCGCTCCTGCTGATCAAGGATGCTCCCTTGACAGCCAACGAGACCGAGCTTTACTTCATGTCCACCACCAGGCTGATCGCCCCGAGGCTTGGGCCCTCCGGCGGTGGAGGCGGAGGTGGGTTGAAGGCCCCCAAGCCTCCTTCCAAGGGGCGGCTTCCCAAGCCGTCCAACAAGCAGTTGACTCCGCCGACGCCCAAGGTTCGCAATCCGAGGCCCCTGTTGCCGGTGGAACCGACCGTTATCGTTCCTCAACTGGCCCAGTTGCCGGCCATCAACCTGCCTGACTACGGAGACCCCCTGGGCATTCCGGGTCCGCCTTCGCCGGGACCGGGAAGCGGCGGCGGCATCGGCACCGGTACGGGGACGGGTGTCGGACCGGGAGAGGGCGCCGGAGTGGGACCGGGCAAAGGCGGCGGTATCGGCGGTGGCGTCTACCGGGTGGGCGGCGGTGTAACGCCTCCGACCGTGCTGAGCCGAATCGAGCCCGTCTACTCCGAAGAGGCCAGAAAGGCCAAGTACCAGGGCGTGGTGGTTCTGTCGGCCATCGTTCGCAAGGACGGAAGCATCGAGATCCTGAAGGTGATTCGCAGTCTGGGCCTAGGCTTGGACGAGAATGCCATCCGGGCTCTCAAGGCGTGGAGATTCCGCCCCGGGATGAAGGGCGGAAAGCCGGTCGACGTGGCCTTGAATATCGAGGTCAATTTTTCTCTGCGCTGATCAGGTCAGTCCTACCGTTTCCTCAGCATTTTTCCGAAGACAATCAATCCGATCCCCGAGGCCGCCAGCACCGCCGCCGGAACGGGTCCCTTTCCGACCAGCCACGGCACCGAGGCGGCGACTTGCCAGTTGGACAGAGCCACCCCGCAGGCGTTGACGGTGAAATGAGCCAGGATGGCCGGCGCCAGGCTCCGGCTGCGCTGGACCATGACCGCGAACAGGATGCCCGCCAGGCCGGCCGGCAGGATCAGGAGCAGATGCCGGTGAAAAATGCCGAACAACACCGCCGAGACCAGAATCGCCCTTGCGCGGGTTCCGGGTCCGAGGAGTCGATTGAGAACGAACCCGCGAAAGAGCAGCTCCTCGCAAACGGCCGGAACCAGGGCCATCGTCAGCAGAATCCAGGCCGGGTGCGAGCCCTGTAGCCAGCTTTGAGCCCTCTGCTGGAGTTGCGCCGTCTCGCCGCCCAGCTGCCCCTGGAAATAGTGAACCGCTTCCAGCCACGGCACCAGGCACAGTCCCAGCAGAATGGCGAGCCCTGCCTGGTTCGGGGATACCGGCCTCAGCTTGAAGAGGGCGTCCAAGCGGAAACCGGCCAGCCGTGCGAACAGCAGCGGCGTCCCGGCTACGAGCAGGATCTGCAAGGCCACCGACTGGGCCCGGGCGGCTTCGGAAGGCTCTCGGGGAGCCAGCCAGGCCGAGACCGTCAATACCCACAGGAATACCAGGCCAACGCCTACCTCGGCCGGAGCCGATTGCAATCGTTTTGTCTGGAACACTTGTGTCTCCACTCTTCACTCTCCCGAGCCGGTCCGATTCGGGCTATGGCTGCCCTGCCGGCGCGGAAGGGCTCTTTCTTTCTCGGAAGAGGTCCGGGTCTATGGGCTTCCCCAGGCTGGCGCCCGTGACAGTGATTTGCGAGGTGGCTCCCGTCTTTCGGGAAAGGACCCTCCTGGGGGACTGGAGTCCATGGATCTCGGCGTATTCCAGGTAGCGCACTTCTCCCCGGAAGATCCCCGTGCCGCTCCTGGTGGCCCGCTCAATCTCGTACTGGTACTTATCGATCAGCCCTGTATCCAGGTTGATGGAGAGTCTGCCCCGAATGTACTCGCCGTCCACCAATCCGGTGACTTCCAGTTGTTCCAGGGGCTGTCCCTCCTCCGTGATGCGAGTGCTGTAGCGGTACCTCGAGAAGATCAGCAGCAGCAAATCGGGGCGCAGCAGGGAGAGGGTCTCGTTCCTGAGAGGCGACAACTGCTTGGCGGGTCGGGACAGCGTGGTTCCGGCCACTTCGACCCAACCTCGGTCCCCGCTGAGGACCGTGACCACCTTCCGGTCGCCGTCCTGGACCTCGGATCGGAACCGGTCGGAATCGTTGAAATAGACTTTGGCGGAGAGAGGTTTGGAGTCCGGCCGGGAGAGGGACTGTATGCGGTATGCGAAGACGAAAGAGTTGAGAGAAAGAACCCTGGCTTCACCACCGTAGGCCCGCAGGGATCTTTCCACCAGGGCCTGGCCCGGGCTGACCGCCGGCGCCGTCTTGTCGCCGTCGTCGGCTGAGAGATCTCTTGGCTGAAGAGGAGAGGTAGCGACCAGAATCAAGCCGATCAGAAGCGCGGGCAGGACTTGGGACCGGAGTGGTCCGGGCGAGTCCGGTTTTTCGGGCAAGCCGAGCCCCCGCCCCCCAGGACGGGAGGGATCATTCGAGAGAGAAACAGGGGACCTGGATGGCCTATCGGGAGCACGGAAAGGTTCCGGTTCCCCTCGGCGTCCCACTTCGTGTGTCTTGGTCGTCCTTCGTGTGCCTTCGTGGATAACTCTTTTCACCCCGTCGCATGCACCGCCAAACGGGGTTGTTTCCGGCAAGGCGGCGGCAGGTCGGGAGGGGCCGGAACTAGCTGGACCGCGCATAGTAACCCTTTCTGGCCTTGACCCTCAAGCCTCTCTTGTTCTGAAGTTTAACCTTGATGGTCCGATAGCCTCCATCGCGCTTGCCGTTGGAAGACTGATAGCTCAGCAGGTACTGGCTGCGCAACTCTGTCTCAATGGCCTCGAAGGCTCTTCTGAACTTCTGTGGCCTGTTGGGGAAGAATGCCGTTCCGCCGGTCGCACGGGCATACTTTTTCAGGGCCCCGGAGTTGCTGTAGGCCCTCCTGTAGAATCCTCCGATCCGGTTGGAGATGGCGTAGATTACCGTGTCGGCCCGCTGTGCGGTCTCGATGGCCTCACGGATCTTCAACTTGCTGGTGGTGTCTCCTCCGTCGCTGATCAGCACGATCGCTTTTCGGCCCGACTCGTGCCTCAGCTTCTCGTCGCAGGCCAGAAAGACGGCATCGTGCAGGGAGGTGCCCCCGCCGATGTCCAGCAGTCCGATGGCCTTTTCCAGCAGATCCAGGCTGTTGGTAAAGTCCTGAATCAGGGAAACGCTACGGTCGAAGTTGATGATCATGGCCAGGTCGTTCTTTTTCAGGACCGTCCTCAGAAACTCGATGGCCGCTCGCTGCTCCAGAGGCAGGATGTCCTGGACGCTGGGACTGGTGTCGATGAGGATGCCCAGGGTGAGGGGCAGGGTGACCTCCCTGGCAAAGTGGGTGACCGACTGAGTCACGCCATCTTCTTCGATCCTGAAATCCTGGCGCTTCAGGTCGGTCACGAATTGGCCCTGCCTGGTTTGAACCGTGCACAGGACGTTGACCAGGTCCACGTCGACTCGCAGCGTGGTCTGTTCCTGCGGCGGACCGGGCGTCGGGTTGGAAGAAGCCGGCGCCCACAGCAACGCCAGCCCCAGGACTGTTGCCATCGCGTGCAGATGGGATTTCCGTTTCATTTTTTTGCCGGTATCAATCAGTATCCTCATGGCTGAATTATAGGGGAGAGCCGACTCCAGGGTAAACTTGCAAGCCGGAAACAGCGGCGCCGTCCCGCCGGTCCTCCCGGAGAGCGGGCGCCAGAGGATCGGACGCTCTCCATCGAGGACGGTGATCTCCGTCTCCAACTCTTTCCAGGAAATCGTCCATGGGAACACAGCCTTGTCGCCGGGTGGGAATTGCGGGAGCCGGAACCATGGGGCGGGGAATCGCCCAGGTCTTTGCCCAACGGGGTTGGCAGGTGGTCCTGAGCGACCCGGTGCAGGCCCAGTTGTCCTCCGCCCTGGATGCGATCTCCCGTGGGCTGGATCGAGAAGTCGGAAAGGCCCGGCTGGTGCACGCCCAAAAGGCGGAGGCGCTCGGCAGGGTTGAGCCGTCCTCGGAACTGGGTCGGATGGCTTCGGTGGACCTGGTGGTTGAAGCCGTCAGCGAGAGCCTCCCGGTCAAGCAGGAGGTCTTTGGCCAACTCAACGAGATCTGTCGCTCCGGGGTCATCCTGGCCTCCAATACTTCTTCCATCTCCATCTCCCGGTTGGCGGCCGCCTCCGGCCGCCCTGCAGAGACCGTGGGGATGCATTTCATGAACCCCGTGCCGGTGATGGAACTGGTGGAGGTCGTTCGCGGGCCGCAGACTTCCAGGGAGACGCTTTCGGCTGCCCACCGAATCGTCAAGGGTCTGGGCAAGACACCGGTAGAGGTGAACGATTCTCCGGGCTTCGTTTCCAATCGCGTCCTGATGCCCATGATCAATGAAGCCGTCTTCTGTGTCCACGAGGGCGTGGGGACGGCGGAGAATGTGGATTCGATCATGAAGTTGGGGATGAACCATCCCATGGGTCCGCTGGCTCTGGCCGACCTGATTGGGCTTGATGTTTGTCTGGATATCATGGAAACTCTCTACGACGGCTTCAGGGACACCAAGTATCGACCCTGTCCATTGCTGAAAAGCATGGTGACTGCTGGACACCTGGGGCGCAAGACGGGACGGGGATTCTATCGCTATGGCCGGCGAGTCCCGGGGGACTCGTGAGCCCTCCCGGCCATTGCGGGATCTAAATCATTGATATGGAAGGATAAAAATGGCAAACAGGAGGGAATCCATGAGTGACGTAAGCGGAGAGCGGAGCAAGGCCATCGACCTGGCGTTGTCTCAGATCGAAAAGCAATTCGGCAAGGGATCGATCATGCGCCTGGGCAGCCGCGCAACCGTGGCCAACATCGGCGTGATCGCCACCGGGTCCTTGTCCTTTGACGCCGCACTGGGCGTCGGCGGCATGCCTCGGGGACGGGTGGTTGAGATCTTCGGTCCCGAATCCAGCGGCAAGACAACGCTGGCCCTTCACGTAATCGCCGAGGCTCAGAAGAGTGGAGGCATGGCTGCTTTTGTGGATGCCGAGCACGCCCTGGACGCCGCCTATTCTCGCAAGCTTGGCGTGGACGTGGAGAACCTGCTGGTTTCCCAACCGGATACCGGGGAACAGGCGCTCGAGATCGCTGAAATGCTGGTGCGCAGCGGTGGGCTGGATGTTTGCGTGGTCGATTCGGTGGCTGCCCTGGTGCCCAGAGCCGAGTTGTCGGGTGAAATGGGAGACTCCCACATGGGGCTGCAGGCCAGGCTCATGTCCCAGGCACTGCGCAAGCTGACCGGAATCGTCGCCAAGTCCAAGACCTGCCTCATTTTTATCAACCAGATTCGTGAGAAGATCGGAGTCATGTTCGGCAATCCGGAAACCACCACCGGCGGGAGAGCCCTGAAGTTCTATGCCTCGGTTCGGGTGGATGTGCGGCGGATTGGCGCCATTCGGGACGGCGACACCGTCAAGGGCAGCCGAACCAAGGTCAAAGTCGTCAAGAACAAGGTGGCTCCTCCCTTTCGGGAAGCCGAGTTCGACATCATCTACGGGCTGGGTATATCCAAAGAGGGGGATCTGCTGGACCTGGGCGTGAACCAGGGCCTCATCGAGAAAAGCGGCGCCTGGTACTCGATCCAGGGAGAACGCATGGGCCAGGGCCGCGACAACGCGCGCCAGTTCCTGCAGGACCACGGCGAGGTGCGAACCCAGCTTGAGGAGGCGCTCCGCCAGGCGCTGCACATTCCGGCAGTTTCCTCAACCGGGAACGGCCAGCCCGCCGCGGCGGAGCGAACACCTTCAAGATCGAGGCCGGGTCGGAGCTGACCCGGAATCCATGCAGCACCCTTGGGAAGGCCGGCACGTCCCAATGCAAGCGGCAACACCCGTTTGAAGGCTTTCCCTCAACTTCCGGCCTGTCGCGTTCCTTTCCCACGCTGTATACCCGTTCGTCTCCAGGGAAATTCCCGGCCATGGAGTCCAAAATGAGCCCCGCCATTCTGCGAAACCGAGTTCCCATTGCCGTAGGGTTGTTGGTCACTTCCGGATTGCTGGCTCAGCTCTCTGCCTGCCTGCGGGTCAAGGATGCCGGCGAGCATTCTCGCCACCTGCTCCTGGACGACCGGGTGGTGGCGCAGGAGCGGAACGTCCGCCTGGAGATCGGAGCGGTCAAGAAGCATGAGGCCAATCCTCTGATGAAGGAGGACAAGCCTTGGGAACCCCGCTTCGACAACCTCTATCCCAACATCGTCTATGATCGGGACCGCAAGCTTTACCGCTGCTGGTACAACCCCTTCATCGCCGACCCGTTGGTTGCCCGGACCCCCCGTGAGCGGAGGGACCTGGACCCGTTTGCCCCCGAGGATTCCCCCGACCGGCAGGGCAAGGTGCCCTACCTTCCCTATGATCGGGAGTTCGGCCTCTGCTACGCCACCAGCGAGGACGGACTGAACTGGAGCAAGCCCGAGTTGAACCTGGTGGAGTATCAGGGCAGCAAAGCCAACAACCTGCTGCTGCGTGGGTCGCACGGCGGCGGCATACTGATCGACCCTCTCGATCCGCGGCCGGAGCGGCGTTACAAGATGTTCGAGGGAGGAATGTGGGTCAAGGAATGGCAATCCCGTCCGGCGGTGCGGTTCTCGCCGGACGGCCTGCGATGGGGGGAGGCTTTTCCCGTCCCCGAGATCGAGGCCCATGCCGACACCCACAACAGCACCCGTTGGGTCCCCGAGCTGAAGAAGTACGTCACCATGACCCGAATTCACCGGGGCAAGCCCTTTTTCCGCCACCCCTCTGGCCAGCGAGTGGTGGGCCGAACCGAGAGCTCCGATTTCATGAAGTGGAGCAAGGCGGTGGAAGTCCTGCGCGGCGATCCCGAGAATCAAACCTATGCCATGCCCTTCTTTCGCTATGAGGATGTTTATCTGGGCCTGCTCATGATTATTCGATTGAGCGAGGAGCGGGTCCATTGCGAACTGGCCTGGAGTCCCGACAGCATCCGTTGGGAGCGGATCGACCCGGGAACGCCCTTCATCCCCAATGCCACGGTGAAGGGCCGGTACGACTGGGGGTGCGTCTATGCCGCCGACGCTCCCGTGGTGATGGACGACCGTATCCGCATCTACTACGCCGGTTCCAACGGACATCATCGCTATTGGCGGGACGGTTTTCTCTGCCTGGCCACCCTGCGGCCGGACGGGTGGGCCGGCTACGTGCCCGTCGACCCCGATCGGAAGGGAGTGCTGGTCACCAGCCCGCTGACCTGGCGCGGCCGCTTGCACCTGACCGCGGACGCTGACGGCGGTTCGGTTCGGGTGACCGTCCTGGACGGTCAGGGAGGGGTTCTGGCAGAGGCGCAACCCCTGACGGGAGAGGTGACGGACGCGGAAGTGACGGCCGAGTCTCCCGGCTCCCTGGCCGATCTGGAGGGCCGGTCGGTGGCGCTGAAGTTTGAGCTGGACCGGGCCAAACTCTACTCGTTCGCCTTCAAGGAATGGTAACGCGGGGCGCTTACCCTCACCGCCTCGACTGCGGGATCCACCAACGGGAGGCCGCGTTGGCCCCCCACCGGCTCGACTGCGGGCTACGCCCTTGTCTTCTGCGACTCCCGCTCAAGGGGGAGTGATCAGGGCGTTGGCGCCAGCATGGAAATGGGGACGGGTGGAAACGAGAGGATCAGGAAGAGGATGGCCAGCAGGCCCAATGCAAAGCGCCGGGAGCCGATGGGAAGGTGGTCATCCAGCGTGGGTGGATGGCGAAGGCGGGTGACCAGGTAGACCAGGACCAGAAAGAAAAGCCAGGCCGGTTGGACCAGGAGGGCAAAGAGGGTGAAGGCGAAGAAGACGACCCGGTAGATGAGGGAACTTGCGCGGTGAAAGAGGGAATAGATGATGTGGCCGCCATCCAGTTGACCCATGGGCAGGAGGTTGAGAGCGGTGACAAACAGTCCTGCCCATCCGGCGGTGGCCACCGGATGAAGCTGGAGGCCGTTGCCGCCGGCCAGCGGTCCGTGAATCCATTCGATCAGGAATGCAAAGAGAATCGACGGGCCCAGCAGGGTTTCGCCGGCAGGCATGGAATCGAGAGGAGCGACGGTGGACCAGGCGATACCCAGGACCGTGGCCGGCAGGGCCAGAACCAGTCCCATGGCCGGTCCCATGATGGCGATGTCGAAGAGAGCCGTGCGATTCGGGATGCGTCCACCCATCTTGATGACGGCTCCAAAGGTCCCGAAGGGAGGAAGCGGAGAGGGAATGAAATAGGGAAGCGAAGCCGGAACGCCGTAGTGGCGGGCCGTGAGGTAGTGACCCATCTCGTGACAGAAAAGGATCAGAATCAGGCTGGCGGAATAGAGGATCCCTCCTGCAAGGCCATATTCAAGAGCGCCCACCGCCGAGGTAGTGATCAGGGTCAGAACGAACAGGGTCGGGGGCAGCCAAGAGCGTTTTCTTTCCGGCGGGTCAGACGCAGGGGCCGATTCCGGAAGAGGGGACGGGGAGTTGGGGGGCGCATCCACCATGGCATGGAAAGCCGGGCTAGAGTCGGGTCAACAGGTCTCGCACCCGGGATTCGATGAGATCGCGAATCTCTCTGAATTGCGCGGGTGGCATCGATTTCGGGTCGGGAATTTCCCAGTCCTCCCGCTGCCTGGCCGCTACCGCCGGACAGGAATCGCCGCAACCCATGGTCACCGCGGCAGCGAATTCAATGGGAGGAATCTCATCCAGGGACTGGGAACGGTGGCTGCTGAGGTCATACCCCAACTCCGCCATGGATTGGACGGCCGCGGGGTTGATTCTGCCTGAGGGGCGCGACCCGGCGCTGTAGGCCTCGACCCTGCCGTGGCCGTGGATGCGGGCGAAGGCCTCGGCCATCTGGCTGCGGTTGGAGTTCTCGATGCACACGAATAGAATCCGCTTCACATCCGATCCCGATGGCTGGGCGCTCGTCAGCAGACCGTCTCCTTTCGGGCGGGGTCGCAGCACCCCTCGTCGTGTACGCAACGGCAGGCGCCGACCGCCGCCAGAGCTCCCAGGACCGGAGCCGTCAGGTAGATCCAGAGATGGCCCAACTGCCCGGTCACCAGAGCCGGAGCCAGGGAGCGGGCCGGATTCATGGAGGCTCCGGAAATCGGACCGGCGAACAGGGCTTCCAGGCCAATCACCGAGCCGATGGCCACGCCGGCCATGAGTCCCTTTTCCTTGGAACCCGAGGACACGCTCAGGATCACGAACATCAGGAACCAGGTGAGGATGATCTCCAGAACGAAGGACTGGAAGGCGGGGCCCGACGGCCGGGTGGCGCCCAGGGTGAGATAATCGCTGAAGAGCAGACGCAGGATTCCGCTGGCCAGCAGCCCTCCCAGGCACTGGCTCAGGATGTAGGGCAAGACCCAGCCTCTTTCCAGGCGCCCGGCAAACCAGAAGCCCAGGGTCACCGCGGGATTGATGTGCGCGCCGGAGACGTTTCCGATGGCATAGATGGTGGCCAGCACCACCAGTCCGAAGGTCAGGGAAACGCCCACGTGGGAGACCGCGCCCCCGCTCACTTCGTTGATGGTGATTGCCCCGGTTCCGGCAAAAACCAGAGCGAAGGTCCCGAAGCATTCTGCCAATAGTCGTCGCGTCACGGTTCGCTCCGAATCCCTCCACTTACCGCCTGCACTCTAGCGAAAATCGAATAATTCGGGAAGACCCTTTGCAGGGGAATTCGGGGGGTGGGAAATGGCACCGCCACCCAGCATTCCGGAAGTAACCTATAATGGGACCTCGGAAAATCAGCGGAGACCGCCGGTGAAATCGCACAAAGTCGTCATCGTGGAAGACGAAGCCGACATCCGCGAGGTCATCGAATACAACCTCAAGCGGGAAGGGTATCGAACCTCCACGGTTGCGGATGGGGAAATGGCGCTTCAGTTGGTCCGAGAAACCCTCCCGGACCTGGTCCTGCTCGATCTGATGCTGCCCGGACTGGATGGACTCGAGATCTGTCAACGGCTCAAGGCCGATGCAGAGACTCGGCAGGTCCGGATCATCATGGTGACGGCCAAGGGAGAGGAGAGGGACATTCTAATGGGGCTCGACCTGGGAGCCGACGACTACCTGACCAAGCCCTTCAGCCCCAAGGAGTTACTGGGTAGAATCCGGGCGGTGTTGCGCCGGGGTCCGCTTCAGCAGGAGCAGGCATCCACCCAACCACTGGTGCGTGGGCCCATGCTCATCGACCGGGAGCAGCACCAGGTCCAACTGGATCGGAGACCGGTCGATCTGACGGCTACCGAGTTCCGGCTGCTCCATGTCCTGGCGACCAACCCCGGCAGGGTGTTCACTCGAGACCAGCTCCTGAGCCGGGTCATTGGAGAGAACGCCTCTGTAGTGGACCGCAACATCGACGTGCACGTGCGGGCGGTACGCAAGAAGCTGGGGGAGCACCGGGACCTCATTCACACGGTCAGGGGGGTCGGCTACTGCTTCCGAAACGCGGCCGAATAGTCTCCATTCCCCTGTCCTGCCGGTGTGGCGGCGAGGCCGGTTGGGAGCCTGGCCCCGGCGCGCCCCGGTCAAGAATGGGGTCCGGAAGCCGCATTTGCCTGTATACTTTACGAAGGAGATTGAGCCTCCATGCGCCCGCAAATCATAGGGTGGATTCCGGTTGGGCTTATTCTGGCCTGCCTCCCGGGACTGCTCGAGGCCGGGGACCCTCGGATCGATGCCGACGTCGCCGCCCTGCAGCGGAAGTATTCCGGGATCCGAGACCTCCAAATGAACTTCGTGCAGAGTTACGGTTGGCCCGGACGTCAGCCCAGGACGGAATCGGGCCAGGTATTCCTGAGCCGCCCCGGTTTGATGCGTTGGGAATATCGGGAACCCGAGGAGAAGTTGTTCCTGTCCGACGGTGAAACCATTCACTTTTATCTTCCCGACCGGAAGCAGGTTCAGAAAAGTCGTGTCGGCCGCAGCCGGGACCGGCGCCTGCCCTTTATGTTCCTGCTGGGACGGGGGGACCTGAAGAGAGATTTTTCCAGGATCGAATGGGCCCGGGAAAAGCCCTTCTTTGCCGGCAACAAGGTCCTGGCCGCCACCCCGGGCAAGGCCGCCGGCCCGTTGGCGGAGGTCCTGATGGAATACGATCCGGGTCAAATGCAGCTGCAGCGGGTGGCTCTGATCGATCGGGGCGGCGCCAGGAACGACTTCATCTTCACCAACATTCGCGAGAATGCGGGTGTAAGCAAGAACTTGTTCGAGTTCCGGGGGGCCGCGGATCCGGAAGCAGTCGGTCTCCCCTGAGGGGGTGGGTTCGTTCCAATGGAGGCGACCCGGCTGGAGAACTCTCCCATGGGAAAGGCGTGCCCTCCCGCGGCAACCGCCCGGGGTCTTCCCACCCCCAAGGCATCGAGGTGACCCACGTTGGCCGAGTTTCTCTGTCGCCTGGCCGATCCCAGCGGGAGAGTCGTTAACGCCAGCTACAACTCCGTCTCCGAATCGGAGCTGAGGCGGCGCCTGGAAGATCAGGGGTTCTTTGTCTATTCCGTGCGGGAAAAGGGCAAGAGTCTCTCCACCCTGCTACCGCTGTCGGCAGGCCGCCGGAAGATCAAGTCGCGGGATTTCGTCATTTTCAACCAGCAGTTCCTGGCCTTGATTCAGGCGGGACTGCCGATTCTGAAGTCTCTGGAACTGCTGACCCAGCGGGAGAAGGACGAGCAGTTTCGGACCATACTTCTGGATATCGGCGAACGGGTCAAGGGCGGCGCCCTGCTTTCCGAAGCCTTTGAAGCCCAGGGAATGTTTCCCAGGGTCTATACCGCCTCCCTGTTCGCCGGGGAGAAGAGCGGGGGACTGGAAGAAGTCCTCGCCCGTTTTATTCAATACCAGAAGACGGTCAACGCGACTCGCAACAAGATCAAGACCGCGCTCACCTACCCTTCCATCTTGGCGGTTCTGCTGGTGGTCCTGGTGTCCTTCCTGCTGGCCGAGGTGGTTCCTCGCTTCGCCCAGTTCTACGCGGGGATGGATGCGGCTCTGCCGGCCATGACGGTGCTGCTGGTCGACATCTCGCAGGCCATTCGGGGGCATCTCATCGCCGGAATGCTGGTCTCGGGGGCCTTGGTGGTTGTCCTGACCATGTGGGCTCGCAGCATCCGGGGACGGTCCCAGATCGACAGACTCAAGCTGCGGCTTCCGGTCATCGGCGAAGTGTGGAGCAAGTTTCTCTTTGCCCAGCTCAGCCGGACGCTGTCCACCCTGCTCTCCGGGGGCACGCCTCTGGTCGGTTCCCTGGAAATTGTGGCCGATTCGACCGGCAACCGGGTGGTGACCCAGGCCCTCAACCGGGCCGTGGTCGCCGTCAGGGAGGGCCAGTCCCTCTCCAGGAGCCTGGAACCCAGCGGCGTGGTGCCGGAAGTGGCCATCGAGATGATTGAAGTGGGCGAATCCAGCGGCAACCTGAGCGAGATGCTCGGCCACGTGGCCGACTTCTATGACGAAGAAGTCAACACCCGCTTGAACCAGCTCTTTACCTATATCGAGCCGATTCTTCTCATGATTCTGGCCATTATTGTGGCCTTCGTTCTGATTGCCCTCTACCTTCCCATTTTCAGCCTGTCGTCCCGTCTGGTGGCTTGAAGGGGAGAGACCTCATGAATTCGCGGAATCAACCCCTGCAGGACCCGGCAGCGGTGGACCGGAACCTGGGCGCCGGGGAAGAGGAGCAGCAGGCCCGCCACCTAGCCCACAGGTACCGCTGTGAATTCGTCGACCTGGCGAACTTCCCCATGGATCCGGAACTCTTCCGCAACATCCCGGCCGAGTGGATGTTCCGCTACAACTTCGTCCCGCTCAAGATGGTCAACGGCGCCCTGATGGTGGCCATTGCGGACCCGAGCGAGTTGATGCTGCAGGATGAGCTGGGCACGCTGTTGGGGAAGCGATTGGTGGTGAGGGTCGCCCGCGCCTCCCAGATCGGCGACATACTCAAGAAGAGCGAGTCTTCCCAGCGGGTGCTGGAAGAAGCCACCGAGGGCTTGACCCTGATCAAGGAGGACGAGACCGGCGAGGAGATTTCGATTGAGAAGCTGACCGATGAGGCGGAGAGCCCCATCATCCGCTTGGTGGACTCCACCATCTTCAACGCCCTGGAGCGCCGGGCCAGCGACATCCACATTCATACCGAAGACAACGACGTCAACATCAAGTACCGGATCGACGGCGTTCTCCAGCAGGCCATGGCGCCCATTGCCAAGGAGCACCACTCCACCATCATCTCCCGGATCAAGGTCATGTCCGAACTCGACATCGCCGAACGCCGCATCCCTCAGGACGGTCGCTTCCGGGTCCGTTACAAGGGCCGCCGCATCGACTTCCGCGTCTCCATCATGCCTTCGATCCACGGCGAGGATGCCGTCCTGCGGGTACTGGACAAGGAGTCGATGAGCGAGAAGTTCAGCCAGCTCAACCTGGATGTGGTGGGATTCAACCAGTCCGACCTGTGGAAATTTCGCCGCTACATCCGCGAGCCTTACGGGATGGTGCTGGTCACCGGTCCCACCGGCAGCGGCAAGACGACCACCCTGTATGCCGCGGTTTCGGAGATCAAGTCCGAAGAAGACAAGATCATTACCATCGAGGATCCCGTCGAATACCAGCTCAAGGGAATCACGCAGATTCCGGTGAATGAGAAGAAGGGGCTGACCTTTGCCCGCGGACTGCGCTCCATTCTGCGGCACGATCCCGACAAGATCATGGTGGGTGAGATCCGGGATTCGGAGACGGCCCAGATCGCCATTCAGTCGGCTCTTACCGGCCACCTGGTCTTCACCACGGTGCATGCCAACAACGTGGTGGACGTGCTGGGTCGATTCATGAACATGGGGGTGGAGCCCTACAACTTCGTCTCCGCCTTGAACTGCATCCTGGCCCAGCGCCTGGTTCGGGTGATTTGCGACCACTGCAAGAGGCCCTTCCGGGCGGAGGCGACCCTGTTGGCCGAATCGGGGCTGTCGGAGGAAGTCGCCGGACAGCAGATCTTCTACGAGGGAGCCGGGTGCCTGGAATGCGGAGGGACCGGCTATCGGGGGCGAACGGCCATTCACGAATTGCTGGACCTTTCCGACCGCATCCGGGAGATGATCCTGGAGCGCAGGCCGGCCTCGGAGATCAAGAAGGCCGCTCTGGATGACGGAATGACTTCGCTTCGGGATTGCGCCCTGCAAAAGGCTTTTTCCGGGGAGACCAGTTTGAGGGAGATCAACAAGGTCACCTTTATCGAGGGCTGAATCGGTTCGAAAGGGCGTCGGAAACCGGAAATCCGGAAACGGCTATGAAATGGTCTCGCTTGAGTCGCTCATCAGGGAAAGATTCCGGTCGGAGGCGGTTTCCCTCTTCTCTGCGCGGTTACTTTGAGCCGCGATTGCCTGGAACCGCCTGCGAGATCTCACGCCAGTTTGTGTCGGTGGCGCGGCTGGACCCGCGTCGTTCCCACCGGGTTGACGGTTTTGCGGTCGAGAATATCCCTCAGGGACTGGTCGAGCCTTCCTTGACCGAACCCTGCGTGAGATCCATCGAGGAGCTTGGAAAAATCATCCAGGCCACGCTGACCAAGGCCGGGGTCGGCACCAACCGGATTTCCCTGGCTATTCCCGATGCCTGCGCCCGGGTCGCCATTCATCCCCTTGAAACCCTGCCCTCGAAACGGGAGGAGAAAACGGAGCTTCTCAAGTGGAAGCTCAAGAAGACGATCCCCTACGATATCGACGACTCTCATCTGAGCTTTGCGGAGCAAAAGACTGAAACCGGCAAGAACCACGTCATCACGGCCAACATCCACAAGGAAGTTCGGGCACAGTTCGAAGAGGTTTTTGAATCTCTGGGTATTCACGTGGGATTCGTCACCTTGTCCACCTTTGCCGCCTATGAGCTGCTGGCCCGTCAACACCGGGACGAGATTCGGGAATCCGTCCTGTTCATGAGAGTTCGTTCCTCCAACATCTCCTCGCTGATCATTCAGCAAGAGGCCCTGGTTTTCTATCGCCACACCGACTACAACTTCGAGAGTCCCATGGATCTGATGGTGAATTGGTCGGCAGACCCCTACGAAGAGATCCATCCTTGCCTGATGTACTTTCAGGACAAGCTGGGGGCGGCGGGGGTGGACAAGATCTACCTCTCGTTCCCGCGGGACTTTACCGAGGCGGAGCTTGCCTCACTGGCGGAGCGTACTCAGGCTTCGGTCTCCAACTTCGACGCCTCGGGGATGGTTCAATGGAAACAGACCGTGCCGTCCAACCTGGTCCACCACATCCTGTCCCCGGCGCTGGGATTGGCCTTGGGGAAATTCTGAAATGCTGAACGTCCCCCTGAATCTTGCCTCCAAGCCCTTTTTCAACAACCGCAAGTTCTATGCGGCATCGCTGCTGCTGGGCCTGGTATTCTTCGGTCTCTCGGCCGCCAACCTCTTGCTCTACCTGGCCCATCGTTCCCAGAGTCTTCGACTGGACAGGGAACTGGCCGATCAGACCGCCGAGGCCGGAAGGCTGGAGCAGGAGCAGCAGGAAATCTGGGCGCGGCTGCAACGGCCGGAAACCGAGGATTTTCTGAACCTGGTGGACTACCTCAATCCTCTGATCGCCCGGAGGACCTTCTCCTGGACTCGATTCCTCAACCAGTTGGAGGACCTGGTCCCCCACCAGGTTCAGATCGTGGCCATCACGCCCAGGATCGTCGAGAGCGAAATCGCGGTGGAGATTTTATGCAACGCCCGCTCCGGCGCCGACTATATCGAGTTCATCTCGCGGCTGGAGGCGGACTCCGATTTCTACCAGGTCAACCTGATGACGGAGGATGTGTCGAAGAGCCCCAACTTTGTCGGAAAGCATTACGGGCTGCAAGTGAAGTATCGCGCTCAACCTCCGCGGGAGCGGGCCGAAGCCGGGGGTCCGCCGTTTGACCACAGTCCACCAGGGAGCGTTCCTTAAATGCCGGGCGGCGCCCTCAGAATTCGCAGACCCGATCCCAGGAAGCAACGGCTGGTCCTGTTGACGTTGCTGGGGCTGTGTCTGCTGAATCTGCCCGTTTACTTCCTGCTGGTGCGTCCGGTGATCCTGGCCGACCAGATCGTCACGGCCCGGGCCGGGGAAGTGCAATTTCAGCTCAGGCAAAGAAGGACCGTTCGCGACAAGCTCCGGCAGATCGAAACCCGGATGCGGGAGAGCCAGTCGCGGTTCCAGGAGTTCAAGCAACGGAACCTCTTCTCCAGGGAGCGAGGGAATTCGGAACTGCTCAGGGAGCTGGAAACGGCCTGTCGCAACGCCGGACTGGTCAGGACCCGGGGAGTTTTTCAATACGATCGAGACACTCGATTCGGCACCCGGAAACTCAGCGTGGTGTTGCCGATCGAGGGGAGCTACGGCAATATCCGCAGGCTCCTGAACGCTCTGGAAAACCATTCCAAGTTCATCATCGTCGATTCGCTGAACCTGGAGGATACGCGAGAGGGATCGGGCAGCATTCGCATGGACCTGCAGTTGTCCACTCTCATCGGGGCCGGTCATGAGTGACCCCAAGCAGAAGAAACAACTGAAGCTGCTGGGCGTCCTGGTGGTGGTGCTGCTGCTGGTGCTCTATTGGACCTGGGGCCGGAGTTCCTCGCCGTCTCTCTCGATCTCGGGTGGGGCTCCGGCGGCCTGGCGGGGCCTGGAAGCTTTTGTCCTCAAGACCGGCAAACCGGGAGATCGCAGGAGTGGAAGGGAAATTCCGGCGGCCCAGATCAACTCCAGCATCGATTTCGAGAAGCTGGGGCGGATGGAGAAGATCGAGCCCTCCCTGGCGAGAAACATGTTCGCCTTCTACACCCCGCCTCCATCCTCGAAGCCCAATGGGGGGGCGTCCCGCCGACTCCCCCGATCCTCGGATCGCACAGGTGGACGCAACCGGCCCTTCGTCCCTGGTGGGGCCTCCTCGTCGGGCCGTAAGGCCGTGGACATCCCCCTGAAGTACTACGGCTTCAGGAAGGACCCGCAGGGGGAAAAGCGCCAGGCTTTCTTTGCCGATGGAGATGACCTGTATCTGGCCTGGGAGGGAGATCTGGTCGCCAACCGTTTTCGAATCCATCGCATTACCGACACCGCGGCTGAAGTCGAAGAAGTGGCCTCCCGGACCAGGAAGCGGTTGAATCTGGAGATGCCCGCGGAATAGGCCGGTCGACGAACGGGATCTTGCTCATGGTCTGCAAACGGCAGGGGAATGGTGGCGAGGCGGGCTACACCCTGGCCCTGGTGATGGTGATGGCCAGCGTGCTGCTGGTGGCTCTCTCGGAGGCGGCGCTCAACTGGCAGACGGCCGTCAAGCGGGAACGGGAGGAAGAGTTGATTTTCCGGGGCGAGCAGTACCAGAGGGCCCTGATTCTCTGGTATGCCCATTGGAGCCGGACCCTGGGGACGCCCCAGGTGGCCTATCCCAGCACCGTCGAAGCCCTGCTGAATACCAACAACAAGCGGTTTCTTCGCCAGCCCTGGACCGATCCCGTCACCAACGAGGAGTGGCGTTTCATCAAGGTGGGTCCCAACGGCCGGCCCCTGCTGACGGCCTTGCCGGGCACGGTCGAGACTGGCGCCGGAGGGGACCGGAACCCCTACGGATCGGGCGGTTCCGGCCAGTCCCGGGAATCGGGCCCGCGGGCGCCCGCCGCCGCCGGGCAGACCGCCTACGGACAGACCCTCAAGACGCAATCGGTGAATTCTCCCACCATTGGAGGCATCGCCGGGGTCGCCAGCACCAGCGAGGAGGAATCCCTCAAGACCTACAACGGCCGCAACAGGCACAACGAGTGGGAGTTCTTCACCGACTACGCCGCGCTGGCCGCCCGGGCTCAGCGGGGGCGGTCCGGCGGCGGTAGACCAGGCCAGCCCAACCAGCCGGGCCAGGGAAGGCAGGGTCGAGACGGGCCCGAAGGGCAGAACCCCCTATTCGGCCGTCCCGGCCAATCCGGACGGCCTCCCGGCGTCAATCCCGGCAACCGGCCGGGCGTCGCCCCCGGGAATCGCCCCGCCCCCAACCCGGGCAACCGCCCCGGTCTCCCCTTTCCGCCCACACCCCGGCGATAGAGCCTGTCAGAGACGGCCAGGTGTCATGAGGCCGCAGCGCGGGCCGTGGATCATGGCGGCCCGGGAGCCCCCGGCCCGCTCCCGGTACCGCGTTGACAACTCCTTCCAATGATCTATAATGTCGCCCTTTGGATTCTGCCGGTCACTCCTCAGTAGCTCAATTGGCAGAGCATCCGGCTGTTAACCGGAGGGTTGTAGGTTCGAGTCCTACCTGAGGAGCCAACTTCCACGTTGCCAACCCATGCGGCTCAGTAGTTAACGCATGGCCACAACGGGAGACCCCACTGAGGCCTTGTCGTATCTCGCACTGCTTCAAGGACTTGCGGCCCGACCCACATCGGCCACATTTCTCCGGTTTGCGATTCCCGCCCGGCGCTTGGTGCGCGCGAGCCGCTTTGTTGCCGGCAAGTCGTTCCAAAAGGTACTGATTGGGATCGACAACCGCAACACGCTGATGCTCGGCCACACCCGCTGGCGTATGCGCGGCGACGAGAGGGTGAGCGCCAACAACCACCTGATGCAGGCCAGCTTCTACCGCCAAGTGCTCGTACCGGTCGCCATTTGTGGCGCCGGCGAAACTGCTTGGACCTAACGATCGCGGCGACGGGGATCAAACACCGCCGCATCGTGTCCCGCCACTGGCCGGAGTAGCGTCTCAACGCATACACGGGAGGCGCCACATCCGGCGCTCTAATCCCATCACCGTTTCCCATCACGGTGTGAATGGATTTGACAGGATATAGTGGGATTCATATATATTTCTGTGGTTATGAGTTAACTCTCTACGAGGAGAACTCGCTGAACCATGACGACTGAAGAACCTTGGGTAGGAATCGCGGTTGTAGCTGCGCACTTGGGAGTAGGCAAGGACACGATCTACCGATGGATCGATACGCAGGGACTGCCGGCCCATAGGGTAGTAGGACTGTTTCGGTTCAGGCTCTCGCAAGTGGACGAGTGGGTTCAGAGCGGTGGCAGCAATACGCCGGCAAGCCGCACATCGAGCAGGCCGCACGGCGGCGGGCGGGACGATTCAAGGAATGGTTGAGCATTCCCTTGCGGCGACACGAGTCGCCGGAGCACAGGAGCGCGCCACCGGATGAAACTCACCCTCCAACAGCTCGAAGCCCATCTGTGGGGTGCTGCGAACATTCTCCGCGGCAAGACCGCTGGACAGGACTACAAGAACTACATCCTGTCGCTGATGTTCTACAAACGGCTCTGCGATCAGTGGGAGTGGGAGGCGGACGACGCCATCGCGGAGCTGGAACGCCAGCAGGGCCGCGCGTTCACCGAAGCGCAGAAGGCCATCTTTCGTGCGCGAGGCGAGCATCGCTACGCCATCCCGAATGGCTCCCGGTGGGGAGACGTCAAGGCAATCTCAGTCAACATCGGCGAGGCCCTGACCCGTGCGATGCGGGCCGTGGCCGACGCCAACGAGGAGTTGCGGGGCGTGTTCACCGTGGACTGGAACCAGCCGGCGCCCGACGGCTCGGGCAAGCCGCTGATCGCCAACGAAGTCGTCCACGCGCTCGTGCAGCACTTCGACGAGCACGATCTGTCGAACCGCAGCGTGCCGGCCGATGTGCTGGGACGGGCCTACGAGTACCTCATCAAGAAGTTCGCCGACGACGCCGGCGCCAAGGCGGGCGAGTTCTTCACGCCCCCGGAGGTTGTGGACACCCTGGTTCGCATCCTGGAGCCGCGCCCCGGCGATACCGTCTACGATCCGACCGGCGGCTCCGGCGGGATGCTCGTGCACGCCGCCGATTACCTCCGCGAACGTGGACACCTCGCGACCCATGCGCGCTACTTCGCGCAGGAGATGAACTGGGGCAACGCCGCCATCGGCAAGATCAACTCCGTGCTCCACGGCCTCGAAGCCGACATTCGGGCCGGCAACAGCACCATCACCGACCCGCAGTTTCTCGACGACGGAGAAGTGCGCAGGTTCTCCCTGGTCCTCGCCAATTTCCCGTTCTCAGACGACTACTGGTGGCTGAAGCCGGAGCAGCAGACAGACGACAAGACCAGGAAGGCCCGCCTCAAGAAGGAGATCTTCGGCAAGGAGGGCTACAAGGACCCGTTCGGCCGTTTCGGCCGCGGCACCGGCTTCCAAGCGCCGCCGCCCGCCTACGGGGACTACGCGTTCATCCTGCACATCCTCGCTTCGCTCTCCGACGGCGGTCGAGCCGGCATCGTCTGCCCGCAGGGCGTGCTTTTCCGCGGACAGGCGGAAATCCAGGAAGAGACCGGCGATTTTGACGCCAAGGGGAATCCCAAGGTGAGGCGACGCAAGGCCGACGACGAGCACCTCATCCGCCGGGCGTTGCTCGAGTCCCGACTCATTGACGCCGTCGTCTCGCTGCCGCTCAATGTCTTCTACGGCGCAGGCGTTCCCGCCTGCCTTTTGATCCTCCGCAAGCAGCGCCCCGTGGAGCGCCGGGACCGGGTACTGCTGATCTACGCGGCCAGGCATTACCGCGAGCTCTCTGCCCAGAACGAGCTACGCCCTCAGGACGTGATGCGGATGCTGGTGCACTATCACGCCTACGGCGATGCGTCGAAGGCTCCCGGCCTCGTGAAGGAGCACAGCGAGAGAATTCACCGCGAGATCGACCGTCGAGAGGCGGACGAGGTCGGCAGACTCGAAGCCGAATTCCAGCCTCAAGCCGATCGGCTGGCCGCGCTGGATACGGCGCTCGAGGAGGGCCGCGAGAAGCAGCGTGCTGCCGCGACGAAGCGCGACAAGGTGAAAGCAGCGTCAGCGTTAACGAAGCTCCAGAAGCAACGCAACAAGATCGCGGCGAAGATTGCGGAGCGCGACGAACGCATCGCCGAGGCGCGCCGCAACGCCGATGGTGACCGTGCCGACGTCAGCGCGGTAGGCGAGGATCTGGTCGCCACATATGCTAATCCCGACGAGTTGCTCAAGTACGCCCGTGTCGTCAACATGGACGAGGTCGAGCAGAATGAGTTCAACCTCAACGTGCCGCGATACGTGAATACCTTCGAGCCGGAGCCGAGGATTGAGGTCCAGGATGCACTGAGACAGTTGGTAAACGCACAATCTGCAATGGAAGAAGCTGGTGCCCGTCTCTCACGACTGCTGGGTGAGGCCGGATATGCAAACTGATTGCTTTCCGAACACGGTTGCAGAATGGCCAAAGGTTCCGATCAGCAAGTTGGCTAAGGTCAATCCGCGATACACCGTTGTAAGGGGCCGCGACTACCCCTTTGTCGAGATGGCATCGGTTGGAGAGGACTTTGCGGGCATTTTGAGAGTTGATCAGCGGAAACTGGAAGGGTCAGGCCTCGCACGGTTCAAGGCTGGCGATACCCTGTTCGCGAAGATCACCCCATGTCCCGAGAACGGAAAAGTTGCTTTCGTGTCCGAGCTACCGGACACGCTTGGTCTGGGCTCCACGGAATTCATCGTCCTGTCTCCGCGCTCAGAAACGGATTCGCGTTTCCTCTACCATCTTGTGTGCTCGCACACGGTTCGGGGTTGCGCCGTCGCAAGGATGGAAGGCTCTACTGGGAGGCAGAGAGTACCGGAAGAGGTGTTTGTTGATCGGCTGCTCGTACCCATGCCGCCACCGACGGAGCAAGCCGCCATTGCCCGCATTCTCGACGCCGTGGACACGGCTTTGGAACGCACTCGCGAGGCTGCTGAACGGGCGCAGAATCTACTCGCGAGTGTCATTGCAGATCTCCTTACCTGTGGGGTAGGAGGGAATGGAGGATTGCGCTATCCAAGAGAAAATCCTGGTGGCTATGCCGTCACCGCACTCGGAAGACTCCCGCACGACTGGCGGCTGAGCACGGTTGGTGATGAGTTCGATGTGCAGAGCGGGTTCACTCTCAACAGTGAGCGCCGGCCACGCTTCCAGAAACGTCGGTATCTGCGTGTCGCAAATGTCCAGCGCGATTCGCTCGACTTGTCGGATGTTCAGGAATTGGAAGCGAAGGACGACGAGTTTGTACGTCGAATCCTGGCTCCTGAAGACTTGGTTGTTGTGGAAGGTCATGCGGACAGTATGGAGATTGGCCGTTGCGCTCGTGTTACTTGCGATGCGGCAGGTATGACGTTTCAGAACCATTTGTTTCGCCTTCGCAAGGCAGGCGAGATAACGGCTAGCTTCGCTTGTATGTGGCTGAACTCGAGCTACGCCAAGCGGTTCTGGAATGCACGCTGTGCAACGAGCTCCGGCCTCCACACGATAAACCAGCGTACGCTGAAGCAGCTTGCCCTACCTGTACCCTCGCTGCCTGAACAAATGGGTATGACCTCCATTGTTAAGCAGTGTAAACGGTTTCGCGACTCCCTCTTTCAGAAACGGGACAAGCTACAATCCCTCAAGAAATCCCTCATGCACGACCTCCTCAACGGCAAAGTCCGAGTCGGCGACATGACGGAGGCCCCGCTCCATGAGTGAGTACGGCTACGTCGAAAGGCCGATTCTGAACTGGCTCTGCGGGGAGCCCAGAGCCACCTATCGCGTGGGTGGGCTCGGGTGGACGTACCGGGACGAAGCCGCGATGACGGGGTTCGATCGTCCCCTGGAAGACCCACTCGTCGAGACGCTGCTGAAGGAAGCCATCGTACGCATCAATTCGCACGTGGAAACCGAGATGCAGGCGAGGCGGGCGGTGGAGGCGCTACGCAAGGCGATAGGGCAGCCGGACCGGCTCACCGCCAATCGCACGACTCTTGACCTGATGCGCGACGGCGCCAAGGTCGTGCTCCGTCCCGGCGAGGACGCTCGAACCGTGCAGTTCATCGCGTTCGAGGCGGAACGTCAGCATCTGAACGACTTCACCGCAACCAATCAGTACCGCGTGCAGGGCGTCAAGCAGTGCCGCGACGACACGGTGCTGCTGGTTAACGGCATCCCCCTGGTCGTCGCCGAGTACAAGAGCTTCCTGACCAGCGGCAAGGACTGGCGCGAGGCAGTGCGCCAGCTCCACCGCTACCAGCGCCAAGCGCCCTTGATGCTCGTCCCCAACGTTTTCTGCGTTGCCGCCGACGAGGATGAGTTCCGTTACGGGACGGTCCTGTTTCACGATGCGAGCAAGGAGGACGTCGACCGCCACCTCGACCAGTGGGGCCGCTGGCTCAGCCTCTATCCGGAGCGTCATGGTTGGTGGAACGAGCCCGGGGCCGCGGACCCCGCCGATCCTCTGGAGACGCCCGTCAAGGGTCTCCTGCGGCTTAAGCCGGCGCACGTGCTCGACTTCCTGCAACACTTTGTCGTCTTCGAGACCGTTAGAGGCGCGACCGCGAAGAAGATCGCCCGCTATCACCAGTTCGAGGCGGTGAACGAATTGGTGGATCGCACGGTGGCGCAGGTGGGTCGGCCGGTCACGCCCCAGGACCGGACGGGCCTCATCTGGCACACCCAGGGCTCCGGCAAGTCGCTCACCATGGTGTTCGCGGGTCAGAAGCTACGTAGGCATCCGGCCCTCGACAACCCCACGGTGCTCATCGTTGTCGATCGGCGCGATCTCAAAACCCAACTCTCGGACGACTTCGGCGCCTGTGACTATCCCAATGTAGAGAAGGCGCTGGGTGTCCAAGACCTCAAGCGGAGGCTGAGGACCGACTGGCGCGGTACGCTAGTGACGACACTTCAGTCGTTCCAGAAGATGGACGACCTCGATCCGCTGCGCCGCGACAACATCGTGAGCCTGGTCGACGAGTGCCATCGGTCGCAGACCGGCACAGGCCGGGGCAGCCGCGAGAGTCACGCGCTTACCATGCGCGTCAAGCTTGAGAACGGGTTTCGGTTCGGCTTCACCGGGACACCCATCGACCGCACCCTGCAGAACACCCACCGCGATTTCGGCCCAAGGAAGGACGGCGAACAGGAACGTTACATGAGCTACTACGGCATACGCCGCTCCATCCAGGACGGGGCGACGCTGGAGGTGCACTACGTTCGCGATGCCGTGCCCATCCAAGTCGACGAGGAGCCGTTGAGCATCGGGTTCGAGCGAATTTGCGAGGATATGGAGCTGGAAGACGAGCAGGCTAAGGACGTCGTCCAACGCCAGCGGTCCCGATGGAAGGAGCTTGCTCGGCATCCGGACCGGGTGGACATCATGCTCGACAAGATGGTCACCCACTTTCTGGCGCAGCCCGACCCGAGTGGCTTCAAGGCCCAACTCGTCGCCGTGGACCGAAAGGCGTGCGCTGTCTACAAGGACGTTCTCGACCGGAGGCTGCGCGACCGGGGACTCCCGCCGGAAATATCGGACGTGATCATCTCGACGGCGCAGAACAGCGAGCCGGATGTCCAGCGCTTCGAGTACGCCAAGGTGAAGCAGGACGAGATGATCGACTACTTCAAGCTGACTCCGGCGCAGTGGGAGGACTGGAACCGGGAGCGGTATGGGGACGACCGGAGCCAATGGCGACCGCCACTCAAGATCCTCATCGTCTGCGATCGCCTTCTCACTGGGTTCAATGCGCCGGTGGAGCAGGTGATGTATCTCGACAAGCCGCTGCGCGACCACAACTTGCTTCAGGCAATTGCCCGAACTAACCGTCCCCTGCCGTCGATGAAGAAACGGACGGGGATCGTCGTCGACTACTTCGGCGTTTTCGCGGACCTGGAGAAGGCGCTCAACTTCGACGAGAGCGTCCGCGAAGAATCTCTGATCGACTGGGACAAGTTGCGGGCGACGGTGCCGGGAGAGGTCTCCCGGTGCATTCAGACCTTCGAGGGCATCGCCATCGAGGACACGCGCCAGTGTCTCCTGTCCGCTCTGCGGCGGCTCCGCGACGCCGAAATGGCGAAGAACTTCGAGCAGAACTTCATGAGCTTGGAACGGCTCTGGGAAGCTTTGTCGCCTGACACGTGCCTGTACCCGCACCGTCTACAGTACAACTGGCTTTGCGGAATCTACGTAGCGCACCGGCGGAGGCAGCGTGGAAGTAAGAATACCTATGGAGAGCTGTCCGCCAAGACGAAGGCTCTGATCGAGGAAAACACGACCTTCGTCGAGATGGCGCAGTCGCTGCCGGTGCTCAAGATCGACCAGGACTACGCGGGAAAGCTGGACGAGCTCCCGACGCCTGCCGACAAGGCAGCCGCCCTCGAAGCGATGCTGACTGCCGAACTGACGGAGGACGATCCGGGCTTTCTCTATCGGCTACTGGGCGAGAGGCTACAGCAGATCAAGGAACGACAGGAGGCCGGTGACGAGGCCACCGTAAAACGCCTGCGAGAACTGGAAGCCATCGCAGACGAGGCTTCCGCCACCAAGCAGGAGCCGGAGCGGTTGGGCCTCACACGACCCGGCGAGTACGGATTGTTCACCGTCCTGCGCGCCAATACCTCCGCCACCGACGAGACCTACATCGCGGAGTGTTCCCGTAACATGGTTGGCCATCTGCGGCAACACAAGCTCCTGGTGACGGGGTGGAGCAACTCGGTCAGTGGGCGCATGCGCGTGGAGCAGTCGCTCTTGGCGGAGTCGTGGAATCCGCGTTACGAGGGGCTCGGGTTCGATACGGGCGCCGAAGATCCTCCGTTCCTGAGACCGACGGTGGAGGAGCTGGCCAAGTCGGACGAGGTATCTGACGGATGAAGGCGGCGATGCAACAGCGAATCATGCTAGGTGGCAACTGCGTGGACTATGTCGTCCTCGTCTCCAGGGCCGCCCATCAGACCCGCATTCGGGTTGGTCCAGATGGCGTCGAGGTCGTACGTCCAGCGAGCGCGAGCGACGAGGACGTGTCGGCTTTCCTGCGCCGGAACGAGGGCTGGGTGGTAGCCCAGATCAACCGCATGGCGAGTCTCCGCGAGCTGCGGCATCCGGTGCGACGGCAGTCTGGCGAAATCCTGTATCGCGGCGCACCGACGCGGGTGCGCATCGAGTTCGTGGAGACGCGTGCGCGCTGCAACCGCGTCGCGTGGTGCGAAGGGGAAATCGTTGTCCGCCGTGGGTCCGAGACGCAAACGCCGGCCGCGCGTGGTCTCGAGAACTGGCTGCGAAGACAGGCGCGCTTGGCCATTGCGGACTACCTGCCGGAGGTGACGGCACGCATGGGACAGGAGCCTGGGCTGGTCTACGTGATGGAGCAGCGCACGAAGTGGGGCAATTGTTCCTCCCGCGGGAACCTGTCCTTCAACTGGCGCCTTATCCTCGCGCCTGACTTCGTGCTCCGCTATCTCGTTGCGCACGAGGTCGTGCATCTGGTCGTCCCAGACCATTCAGCGAAGTTCTGGTTGACCGTGCAGAGCATTTGTCCCGAAATGGAACGCGCCAAGCAGTGGCTGAGCCGGCATCACGCGCAGATTATCGTGAACCTTGCAAACGTCGTCGAACCGGAGTGTTCGCTTAAGGATGGAGCGTGGCGATAACGCTCGCACAGATTGCGACACTGGCCGCAGCGGGCGATTCCGAGACGCTGGCGTTCATAGCAACGGCGGGAATGCGCCGCGAGACGGGGCCACCGTGTGCACCGTGTTCGAAATTCGATGCGTCGTTGTAGGTGCCACGGCGCGGGGTTTGCCTTGTGAGCACGTAGCATGACGAACATGCCAACCCTCGACTCTCAGGTCAGGTACTCGGGGAATGAGGGAGCAGTTCATTGGGAAGGACGCGTCGTAGAAAGTGCGGATCGATTCGCAAATTACCTACACGAAGTCGTGCGCCCGCGCGTCGCGGACGCTGACTCTTCCTTCGCTACTGAACTACGCGGTCTCGCCACGACCGGGATGGAGACGAGGTTCGTTGAGCGTCTGTTGAACTCTGTGCCCGATCCGGAAGGATGGGAAATCGGTGAGGCGCTTGCAGAATGTGCGCTACGGGACGATTCAGGCCGAAATGTGGTGTGGCCTTGGAATACTGTACGTGATCGCCGAACTCCACGGGCGAGCCTGCCGGGCGCTGATCTCGTTGGCTTCTGCCGTGAGGAAGAAAAGGTGTTACTGCTGTTCGGCGAAGTAAAGACGTCCTCTGACACCAGCACACCGCCCGGCGTAATGAGTGGTGGGAGCGGAATGGTGTGGCAACTTCAGGAAAGTGCCACGAGGCTTGACATTCAGCATGCCCTGTTGAAATGGCTGCATGCGCGATGCCGATCCGAGCCTTATTGCGATTTCTATCGGAAGGCAGTCAGCCGCTACCTCACTTCGGGGGGCAAGGAATTGCTGCTCGTCGGTGTCCTGATTCGAGATACAGAGCCGAGTGAACTCGACCTCAAATCCCGAGCCGGCAATTTGGCGCTTCGCCTGCTCCAACCTACTCGTGTTGAACTCTTCGCCTGGTATCTGCCCGTGCCAATCTCTGCTTGGGCGGCATTGCTGCTGGAGGCAGGCTCATGACCACCGATTCCTGGATCGTCGATTCCATCGGTGATGAGAAGATTCGCGATGCCACTACCGAGGCAAGCCGACGCCGGCTCCGGGATGCGCTCGAAATCCCCGAATCCAGTCAGCTTACCGACGAGCAACTGCGGTTCATTGCAAACGGTCTTGAGATCCGTGTATTCGACCTGCTCGAAGGTGAAGGTTCCGATGAGTTGACTGCGGCGGCAGCGGAAGTCTTTCAGGTGGCACGAGTGCTGCCGTGGCCCGATACAGATTTGGAGGCCGCCCAAGTACTTGTGCGACTCGGATGCCTCGGTATTCTGGGGGACCGTGGCGCCGATGTCCGTCGACTCCTTTTCGAAAAGGGGATTCCCTCTCTGCCTACTGATGCGTCCGATTGGGGTCTGCGCGTATGGGCAACTATTCTGGACATTTGGTTGCGCCTATTTCGCAAAGGTGGTTGGGACGACCTTGATGCCGTTCAAGAGCGAGTCACACGTCTTCGCTCGGACCAGAAAAGTTTCGAGCCAGGATTCTTGAGTCGGGCGGAAGAACAGAGAAACGCACAACCAGCTTGGGAGCTTGTCAGTGCATATCACCTGGCCAGGGCCGCCGAGATTGTAAGCGTTTACCAAGCCCAGGGGTCGGTTGACGGGCGCTACGACATACGGCAGCAACTTGAAGCGCAATTCGACCGAGCTATTGCCGCGGCCGGTCGCGGACAACTGATGGAACGGGAGACATTGACGCGACTACTCGCTCGAGCCGCCCGGACGCTTGTCGACAGCAGCATTTGGACGGTTACACGCGCTGTCAATTCTCGGGTCACGAAATTCGTGGAGTCGATGATTTCGCGGCACCGCCACCGACCGATCTTCGAAATGCTTCCTCCGCAACGGCGAACGCTTCGCGAGGAGGGATTGCTCGGATCAGGTCATCGCTCCGTCGTCGTCAGTCTACCGACATCAAGCGGCAAGACATTTATTGCGGAGTTCAGAATTCTACAGGCGCTGAATCAGTTCGATTACGAACAGGGTTGGGTGGCATACCTTGCGCCGACACGTGCTTTGGTCAATCAATTGGCCATTCGCCTGCGACGAGATTTCGCGGAAATCAACTGCAACGTGGAAAAAGTCAGTCCTGCGCTGGAGATCGACGGCTTGGAGTCTGACATGCTCCTCGATCGGGATGTTGACCAGCAGTTTCGCATCCTCGTTACAACTCCCGAGAAGCTCGATCTTATGCTCCGAAGCGGTTGGGAGCAAAGAATAGGGAGACCTTTGACCCTTGTCGTTGTGGATGAGGCTCATGGGATTGCGTCCGCTGCACGCGGCCTGAAGCTGGAACTGTTGCTTGCCACCGTGAATCGGGAGTGTCGATATGCGCAGTTCCTGCTGCTCACACCATTCGTCGATAATGCCGAGGAGATCGCACGATGGTTGGCCCCCGACAGCAACAAGAGCATCGAGCTTGGACTGGATTGGGTGCCCAACGACCGTGCCATCGCGACAGCGCGTCCACTAAGAGGTCATGCGCGCGGCGCTTTTCGGGTGGAACTCATAACCCAGCATACGGCCCGGAAGACAATCGAAATACCCGAAGCATTGGCGATCGGCGCCCAACGCCCTCTGGGTTTGTCGTGGGCCGATGTTTCAAGATCGCCCGGCAAACTCGCGGCGGCGACGGGACAGATTCTTCAGCGCCGTGGGACTGTGATTGTGCTCGTCGATAAGCCGAACAATAGCTGGAGTGTGGCGAACGCGTTCAAGGTGGACGCGAACCGCAAAGGTGTCGACACCGAAGACCTCAGGCATATCCGGAATTTCCTGGAAGATGAAATGGGGTCCGATTTTCCCCTGACGTCGCTACTCGAATATGGCGTCGGTGTTCACCACTCGGGACTCTCGGAGGACACTCGCACCATTATCGAGTGGTTGACGGAAAGGAAATTGTTACGTGTCCTGGTCGCGACGACTACCATTGCGCAGGGTGTCAACTTCCCCGTCTCGGGAGTGGTGTTCGCAAGTCATCAGTATCCCTACGGACAGGACATGCCGCCCGAGGATTTCTGGAATATTGCAGGGCGGGCCGGCCGTGTCGATCAGGGAGACCTTGGCATCGTCGCGCTGGCGGGACACAACGATGCCAAGGTGAGGAAGATTGAGGAATTCATTAGTCGATCCGTGGGCGAATTGAACTCGACGCTGATCGACATGATTCAGAAAGTGCGCGCCGAGGGAAGCCTGTTGAATCTCGAGACACTATCTTGGCAGCCTGAATGGTCAGCGTTTCTGCAATACCTTGCTCACACGTACAGACAAATCGGTAGCCACGAACGGTTCGCTGCTGAGATCGAGCAGGTTCTTCGCGGCACTCTCGGCTTCCAAGATCTACGCAAGAGCCGCCAAGGCTGGGCGGATGAGTTGGTAAATGGCGTATACCGATATGCTGAGCGCATCAAGGGGAAGCCGCTTCAACTTGTGGACGCAACGGGACTCTCCTGGGAGTCGGTGAGCAATACGTTGATTCGTCTGCGTGATGCGCAATTGGCGAGTGAGGTGTGGACTCCAGAGCTCTTTGGGAGCCGGCGCGACGACCTACGGCGGATGCTTGGTGTGCTTCTTCAGGTCCCGGAACTTCGAGAATCACTCAAGGAGGTCACAGGTGGACAACAAGCTGACGGGGACAAGCTCTCTCGGATAATCTGCGATTGGGTGCAAGGACGCCCGCTCGCCGAGATGGCCACCGAGTATTTCGGGAGGCAGTTAGGTGACGATGCAGATGGCTACAACGCCGACGTGGCGGCAATGACGAAGTGTTGTACGAAGGTATTTGGAAGGCTGACGCAGACGGCCTCTTGGGGTGTGGCTGCACTCCAAGCCCTGACTATCGGGGACACATTCGAATCGTTGTCTGCAAACGAGCAGCAGACGCTGCGAAACCTGCCCGCGCGAATCTACTACGGTGTGAACTCCGATGAGGCCGTAGCTCTTCGGATTCTGGGCGTGCCGCGAACGGCTGCAGTGCCATTGACAAGTCAACTCGGGGTAAAACCATCCGAGTCGTTGCACCAATTACGAGGTAGGGTTCGTTCCGCGGGAGTCGACACGTGGAGGGCTGCTATGGGTCAAAAGGGGGCGAGCTATTACCGTGTGTGGTCGATCATCGAAGGTGAGGCATGACCGCGCGACCGGACTACACCTTTGCGAAGCCCTCGAACTGTCCAAACATCCGAGACCATTTCACTGCTCCGGGACGGCGTCTCGTTTTGAGCCGCAGTGGTATTGTTCGGTAAGGCACAACTGCGTGGCGGAGCGCTTCCGGTGCGCCAACTTCGTGGCGAACCGGACAGGTGGGAGCGATCCTATGGGTCCGGCCCCTTATCTCATCTTTAACAAAGGGACGGGCGATTGGAGGTACTTTACCCCTATTTTGGCCTACAACCACCCGTAAGTTGTTGATTCTTGGTTGAGTGACCTTAATGTAGTGCCATAATCTTATGGGATGGGCTTGACCCCCTCTCCTCCCTCTGTTACGGTCCCTCCCATGTTCATCCGCCACACCCGGACCCGCTCTTCTTCCTCCGGCCAGACCTACTTCACCCATCGCCTCGTCCGCACCCACCGCGTCTCCGGCAAGGTCCGACAGCAGACCCTTCTCAACCTGGGTCGCCACTTCTCGATCCCCCGTGACCAATGGCCCCTGCTGTGCCGCCGCCTCGATCAGATC
>JAJDUG010000018.1 GCA_022826755.1 Acidobacteriota bacterium | reverse complement strand
AGTGCTTCAGACCATATCGTTGCCTCCATGATCCGCCCTGGCTGCTACCAACCGGAGCGACAGTTGTTGGGCGGGATTCGCACCCGCCAGAAGAAGGCGCCTTTCCACGGCGCACTGTGTCTTCGTGGATAACTCTTTTTTCTGTTGTTTCAGACAAATCGGCCGGATCACTCCCGCGCGGAATGTCCGCCCTGAAATCCCAGGCAGGCGGCTCCGTATATTCCGGCCCGACTGCCCAGGCCCGATCTGAGAATCGGCCGCGGGTCTGCCTGCTGCACGAAGGAACGCCGTCTCGCTTCCTCGAACATCGGCTGGTGAAAAGCGTCCCAGGCCTCGATGGCTCCGCCTCCCAGCACCACCGCCTCCAGGTCGAAGATGTGAATCAAGCTGGCGATGCCGATACCCAGGGCGGTTCCCATTTCCCGAAACGGCAGGCCGGCCGATTCATCGCCTTGTCGGGCCAGAGCGTAGACCCGATCAGCGGTGAGCGGCGCCTCCCCGCGGACCAATCGCTCCAGTTTCGGGCTGGCCCGCCCGGAGTCCGCCAGTTCGGTGGCGCACCTTACCACGGCCGTAGCCGATGCATAGGCTTCCAAACAACCCCGGTTGCCGCAGTTGCACAATCGCCCCTCCGGCCGAATGTTGATGTGGCCCAACTCGGCGGCCATCCCCTTGGCCCCGTGCCAGATCCGGCCGTTCAGGACCAATCCTCCGCCGATGCCGGTCCCCAGGGTGAGAAAGGCCAGATGGTTCATTTCCCTGGCCACGCCCATCCATTTCTCTCCCAGGGCCGCGGCATTGGCGTCGTTTTCCAGGGTGAAGGGAGCGTCCATCTCCTGCCGGATCCGTTCCCGGACATTGAACCCGGCCCAACCCGGCAAATTGGGAGCCGCAATCACCGAACCCAGGGGCAGCCTCATGATGCCGGCCACCGCCACGCCGATCCCGGCCAGACGGTAGCGGCCGACCCAGCGGTCCCGCAGTTCCAGGATGGCCCGGCACATGCGACCCAGCACAGCCTCCGGGCCCCGTCTCGCATCCGCAGCCAGTTGCAGGTGTTCCAGCAGGTCGCCGTCTTCTGCTATGGCCCCCAGCTTCAGGTTGGTTCCGCCCAGGTCGACGCCGACGGCAAAGCGCTTCATGCTATCCGTCCGATGACGGCCCGGTTTCAGACTGAACAGACCCGTCGGCTCCGAACTCATCAACTCTCTCGCCAGCCGCCGGGGGGTGGACACCCATCGCGAGAGCCATGATTTTTTCCTGATCGGCTTCTGCCTGGGACAGCTCTCCGGTAATGCGACCGGCATGCATCACCAGAATGCGGTCACACAGCCTGAGCACCTCGGGAAGCTCGGAGGAGATCATGAGAATGGCGATCCCCTGACCGACCAGCCGAAGCATCAATCGGTAGATTTCTTCCTTGGCGCCGACGTCGATGCCGCGAGTGGGCTCATCGAAAATCAGGATGCGGCTTTGGGTGAAGAGCCATTTGCTCAACACAACCTTCTGTTGGGTCCCGCCGCTCAGATTGCGTACGTGCTCCTCGGTCGAGGGGGTCTTGATAGCCAACTGGCTGATAAAATCCTGCACGTTTTCTCTTTCCCTCACAGAATCCACCACGCCCCACCGGATCAGCTTGCCCAACCTCGACAAGGTGGTGTTCTCACGCACCCGCATGCCCAGGACCAGTCCCTGAGACTTGCGGTCCTCGGTCAACAGGCCGATCCCGAGGTCGATGGCCTGGCGAGGAGAGTGCGGCCGAATCGGCTTCCCCTCCAGGAACATCCGCCCCCGATCCGGAGGTTCGACCCCGAACAGGATCCTGGCCAACTCGGTCCGCCCGGCGCCCACCAGCCCGGTCAGCCCCACGATCTCGCCCCGGCAGAGACTGAGGTTAACCTCCTCCACTTTCCCCGCTTGTCCGATTCCCTCCAGGCGGAGCACTTCGGCACCCGGTTTGGTAGAGGTCCGACGGACCGACGACTTGAGCTCCCGACCCACCATCAGGCGGATCACTTCCTCCCGGTCCAGCTCCGAGGTCGGCCGGGTGGCAATCGTGCGGCCGTCCCGCATCACGGTGGTTCGATCGCACACATTGAAAATCTCCTCCAGCCGGTGGGAGATATAGATCACCGACACCCCTTGCTCCTTGAGGCGATCGATCAGGCCGAAGAGTTCGGACAGTTCGCGCTCGGTAAGGATGGCGGAAGGCTCGTCCATGATGATGAGTCGGGAACTCACCGACAACGCCTTGGCGATCTCCACCATCTGCTGCTGGGCCAGGCTGAGGTTCCTGACCGGAATGCGACCGCTCATTGCCTGGCCGAAACTGGCCAGCAACTTCTCGGAGCGCTGCTCCATCGCCTCCCGGTCCAGCCATCCCAGGGGTCCCCGCACCAGCTCATGGCCCAGGAAGATGTTTTCCGCCACCGTCATCCCCGGAAGCAGGTTCAACTCCTGGTGAATCATGGTGATGCCCAGATTCCTGGCCACGATGGGCGAATCCACCTGGCGAATTTGACCGCCGAACCGGATTCTGCCGGCGTCGGGCTGGTAGGCGCCGGACAGGATCTTCATCAGGGTTGACTTCCCGGCGCCGTTCTCCCCCACCAGTGCGTGGCATTCCCCCGCCTCCACGGCCAGGTTGGCCTTGTCGAGAGCCAGCACTCCCGGGAACTGCTTGGTGACGGCCTCCATTTCAAGCAATGGCATGGGTGGCTCCCGCTACACCAACTCCCAGGCCTCACGCAGGGTTCGCTTGGCGTTGGCCAGCACGATCCGGCTGCTCTCGCCGGGCAGAGGCTTGACCTCGAAACTCAGGATGCGAGGCTGGTTCTCTTTGAGATAGCCGATTTCAATCAGGGTTCTGATGTATTCCACCACCTCGGGGACATCGTTTTCTCCTCCGTCAATGCCGAAGCGCGGGTGCTGGTCGCCATAGGCCGGATGAGCGGCGTCCCTCATGGCGCAATTCCCCATGTGGGCATGGACCAGGTGATCCTTGGCCACGTGGAGTGCCTCCCGGGTCGTTTCTCTTTGCAGAGGCAGATGGCTCAAGTCGAGCATGAGGCCGAAATTGTCGTGTTTTTGCCTCACGCGCTCCGAAAAGCTCACCGCCTCGGCGTTGGGACCGATGAGGGCCTTCTTGTCGATGTCGAAATCGAAAGTCTCCACGACCACCTTGAGGTCGCCCCTGGAGGCGGCATGGGAGCAGATTCTGTCGAAGGAATCCACCAGCAGGTCGGTGGCCTGTTGCCGCTTCTCCTCGCCGGGGTGCGGTCCGCTCAGAAAGGCAACCCCGCGGCAGCCCATCTCCACGGCTTCATCCACGCAGGAGAGACAGCGGTGGATGGCGGCCTGGCGCGTGCCGGAATCCAGGCTGTTGAGATCGAGCTTGTTGACCAGTTCGACCGGCTGGCTCCCGTAGGTGACCACGATCTTGCTGGATTCCAACATCTCCCGCGCCGTTTTACGCACCTCGGGATCCCGTATGGTCGTGATTTCAATCACGTCGAAGAAATCATCGGTCAGGACCGACTCCAAGGTCTCCAGCACCGGACCCTCCCCCGTGAGCACCTCGGGGAAAGCCATGAAATGAACCAATCCGACCTGCATGTATTTCTTCCAGGAAACATCCATCATGACCTCCAAGACGGCTTCAGGAAAATTCGCGTTCCGCCGCTCAAGCGCAGCCCCACCGGCGGCGCCCCAATCATACACAAATCAAAACCCGTTTCAACCGGGGTCGATGGGGACCGCGGACGCAGCGCACCCGGGTCCGTCAACGGAAGGGATTGAGGATGGTCAAGCTCTCGATGCGCCGGCCGGCCTGCAGATCCTCCGAAAGCAGGAGGTCGCATCCGGCTTCGAGAGCGGAGGCGATGATCAGAGCGTCGTAGAAGCCGAAACCGTGGGATCGAGCCAGGGAAACAGCCTTGGTGTGGGTTTCGATGCCGACGGAACGGACCGGGTCCAGCGCGGTTCGCACATCGGCGATGGCTTCGGCGATCGCATCCCACTCAAAGCCGAACTTGCGGCGAAGGACGGAAGCAAACTCGTTCAGGACCTGCACGCTGATCACCCCGCCAGATAGAATGGTCTGTCGCGCAACCTCGCTCCTGGTTCCGGTGCCCTGGGCGTAAATCAGAATGTTGGTGTCGAGAAAAGCGATCAACGGGCGTTGGCCTCCTCGCGGTCGAATGCGTAATCCTCGGGCATGGACCAGGCGCGAGCCCGCATTCGTTCCACGGCCAGCGCCCGCCGCTCATCTTTGGCGATACCAATGCGTTGCGGAGTGGCCGATACGACCTCCAATTCATCTCCGGGCTTCAGGCCGAGGTCATCAACCAGCGCCTTGGGCAAGCGAACGGCGAGGCTGTTGCCCCATTTCGAGACTTGCATGATATCCTCCGTGGTATCTAAATCATTGAGTATATCATACATGACGCAGGAGGCGGTTGGGAAGCGGTTCGGTCGGCGAGAGTCAGCCGTCATTACAGACGTTATCCTGTCCATCCATGTTTTTTATTTTTGAACATGGATGGACAGGATATACAGGATTTGGTCTTGGGAGTCCGGCGTTCTGCAATCCTGGGCACCTGCAATCCCGCAGCGGATCATTGCCCGAGTCGGTTTCCGGTGCAGGAACCTCTCGCCTGGTTTGTCCTGTGCATCCTGCGCATCGATGATCATAAAAAAATCGATTCTCCGCCGTCGCCGCAACGGAACTGTCGTACAATAGCGCCTCATCGTCAGGGATGGGCAGTCTCTGCCGTTTCCGTTGCGAGGGGCTGCTTCTTCAGGTCCAGCACGTTCCCATGAATTCAACAGCCCTTGGCTGCCTGACCGCACTGCTGATGGCAGCAATTCCGGCCGCAGGCCAGGACCGTTCCGAGGCGGCCGACCCGCCCAACATTCTGCTGGTCACCATCGATACCCTGCGGGCAGACCATCTTTCCTGTTACGGCTACCCCCGCAAGACCAGTCCCAACATGGACGCTCTGGCCGCCGAGGGGGTTCGCTTCGAGCACGCCTACTGCACGATCCCTCTGACCGGGCCCTCCCACGTCTCGCTCTTTTCCAGCCGGTATCCGCAAGAGCACGGGGTTCGCATCAACGGCGTCCCCATCCCCAAGGACTCCAAGTGGATGTACCTGCCCCAGATCCTGCGTCGCTTCGGCTACTTCAACGCGGCCTTCGTCAGCGCCTGGCCACTCGTTTCCCACTTGACCGGCTTCTCCCATTGGTTCCAGCTCTACGACGAGGAGATGAAGCGGCGTTATCAGTTCCTGAGCTCCAGCCGCTTTGCCGGCGATGTCACGCCGCGAGCCATTGCTTGGCTTGCGGATCAGCGGGTGGAGCCCTTTTTTCTCTGGGTGCATTATTTCGATCCCCACGCCCCCTACCATTTGAGAAAGGGTTTCGCCGACCCGGAAAGCAACGGACATGCGGCCATTCCTCGTCCCGAGGTCAGCGCCGACATGAGGGATCGCATTCGCCGTTATGACTCGGAAATCGGCTATGTCGACCACCACCTGGGCTTGCTGCTAAGGGCCCTGGACAAGGCGGGAGTCAAAGACTCGACGCTGCTGGTTCTGACATCCGACCATGGAGAGAGCCTGGGAGAGCACGACTACGTCGGCCACGGACGCCACCTTTACGACTCCATCCTGAGAGTCCCGCTGATTTTCCGGTACCCTGGCCGGATCAAGCCCGGGAAAGTCATCGACACGCCGGTCAGCCTGCTGGACGTGACCCCCACGATTCTGGATCTCTCGGGACTCTCTCAACGCCAACCGCCCATTCCGGCCAACTTCGTGGGAAGAAGTCTGGCGGAAGCCATTCAAAACGGTGATTCACTGCCGGATCAACCCGTGCGGTTCCTGACCTTTGCCGGCAAGAAAGGCTGGACCCCCTCCTGGCTCTCCTTTTCCTGGGCCTGGCTGCGTTACCCCAAGCTGCCACTGCGCCTGGGTTGGATGAATGGCTTGACCAAGTCCATCTGGACCCCCCGGGAGAAGTCCCTTCTCATATATGATCGGGCCAGCGACGTCCGTGAGTTGGACCCCGTGTCGGTCAGCTCCGAGAACGATCGTTTCGCTGAAGAGACGACCCCTCTTGAGCTATGGTTCAAGGCCACGGATCTGACCGAGGCCGACATGAAGCGCGCCAAGCGGGACGAAGAAATCCTGAAGAGCCTGGGGTACACGCAGTAGAGTTTCTCCCTGCCAAGCTGGCCCGCATCTCAGCGGACAGCCGGTGCCTCCGGATAGAAACGGCATGAGCGGCTATTGGCGTTGGATCCTGAAGCAGTCGGTCTGGGTCCTTCTTCTGCTGGGAGCCGTCAGCGTTCTGCTGCTGCCCACCCTCGACGACCTCGAGATCAACACCTCACCCTCAACCCTGATTCTCTCCGACTCCCCCGCCAACCTCGTCCACCAGAAGACGCGCCGGATTTTCGGCAATGACGAAGTTCTGCTGATCGGTCTCAGGACGGACAACCTGATCCAACCGGACATCCTTGCTTCCATTCGGCAAGTCACCTGGGACATCGAGGCGATTCCCGGCGTGAGGCGGGTGCTGAGTCTCACCAACACGCTCGACATTCTGGAGAGAGACGGCGCCGTTGAAATCTCCCCCCTGATTCCCGCGTCCCCGGAACGTCCGGACCTTCAGGAGCTACGGGCTCGACTTCGCGACAACCCCTTGTACGAAAAGGAGTTGATCTCATCCGATTTGAAGACCACTTCCCTGCTGGTCTTCCTGGAGGAACGATCTTCCCGGGGCGAAGACCAGATATTCCACCTGGTCGCCAGCATTCGGACGGCAGCAGCCCCGCTGGCCCGCCTGGGACACCTCTTCTTCGGCGGAGTCCCGGAAATGGAAACTGCCGGCATGCGGAACATGATCCGGGATCTCTGGGTGTTTACTCCCATCACCGTGGTCCTGGTGATGGGGATTCTGATCCTCAACTTTCACTCCCGCCGCGGCGTTACTCTGCCGCTGCTGGCAATTGGACTGACCCTGGTGTGCACCCTGGCTGCCATGGTGTTGGGCCGGTTCCCGCTGAAACCCACCACCCTGGTGCTGCCCTCGCTACTGATCGCCAATGGGAGCGCCTATACGATCCACCTCCTCACCCACTACTGCCAGTGCCTGCTCCAGGCCTATGACCGCACCTCCTCCGGCGGCCGGCGCCTGCTCTCCAGGCAGCAATACCGGGAGGTCCTGGCCGAGAGCCTGCGCCGTGCCCACAGACCGATTGCCACTTCGGCCTTCACCACCATGGCCGGCTTTGCAGCCCTCATATTCAATCGCATTCCGGCCATCCGCGACCTGGGGCTTTTCGCCGTTCTGGGTGTCTTCCTGAGCTATCTCTTCTGCATGCACTTGATTCCGGCAATCCTGGTCCACCTGCGCATCCCACCTCCGAACCGCATTCCCGGCCACGACCGCAGCCATCGACACACCTTTTTCCAAAAGTTGGGCCGTTTCAATCTCAAACACCGAGGCTGGATCTATTCCATTGCGGGACTGTGCGCCGCACTGGGGCTGGGTGGAGCCCTTCAGGTCCAGGTCCGGACCGATTATCTCGGGCACTTTCGGGACTCGGCGCCGGTGGTGCAGGCCACCAGGACCTTCGAGGAGCATCTGTCCGGGCTGTCCAGCTTTTCCATTGTGATCGAGAATCGGGACCAGTCGCCCCTGACCGACCCAGCCTCCCTCCGCGCCGTGGATCAACTCCAGCAGAGATTGCAGGACTTGCCGGGGGTGGATCGGACTCTTTCCATTGTCGACAGCATGAAGCTGCTGAATCAGGCCCTTCACCGGAACCAGCCCGAATTCTTCCGTTTGCCCGACCGGCAGGACATGCTGGAGGAAATGCTGGAGCTGATCGAATCCGATCCCCGCGAATTGAGCCGCGATTTTCTGTCCGAGGACCACACGGCGCTACGCATTCTGGTTCGGTCTTCGCTGTTCGAATCCACCCGGTTGAAAGCGCTCACCGACCAGGTCGGGCAACTGGCCGCCCCGTTGTTCCCTCCGCCCGCACAACTGCAAACCACGGGCACGCTGGTGCTGATGAACCTGACCTCGGACGAATTGGCGAGGGAACAGATCAAGAGCCTGCTGCTTTCAGTGACCTTCATCTTCACCATCCTGGTCTTCCTCTGCCGCTCCTTCAAGGTGGGCCTGATGTGCATGATTCCGGCCGGCCTGCCCGTCCTGATGTTCTTCGGCCTGCTGGGCTGGAGTGGCCTTTCGCTGAACGTCAACACCAGCGTCATTGCCGCCATCGCCATCGGAATCGGCGTCGACAACTGCATCCAGTACCTGGTCCGCTTTCGGCGCTGCCGCAAGGAAGGCCTGTCCCCCCAGGCGGCCTCCCGCGAAAGTCTTACCAGGGCCGGCGGTCCCATGTCGGCAGCCGCGGCCGTGGTAGTGCTGGGATTTCTGGTCTTCGGGTTGTCGCGATTTGCACCCGTTTCCCAGTTCGGCTTGCTTTCGGCCTTCGTCATGGGGTTCAATCTAGTGACGAACCTGTTGCTCCTGCCCTCTCTTCTCCTGGTCGTGCAGGGGAGTTCTCGGGCTGAGGAGGACCAGCCGGCATTCTCCCCAAGGGAATCCCAATGAAGCTTCGGCACCTGTTGATCCCGTGCATCTGCCTGGCGGTGGCATCCCCGGCCCTGGCCGACCAGCGTGGGGACGAGTTGATCGCCGCCTACCTGGAGCAGGCCGCGCGCAAGAATGCGCGTGTGACCGTCCAGGTGAAGCACTTCAAGGGCAGCCGGCCACCCATCTTGCTGGCTTTCACCTGGATGAGACGGGTCCAGGCCAAGCTGACCTCCCACTTCATTCGCATGGAGGCGCCCGAGTCCGAACAGGGAAAGCTCCTCCTGGTCCACGAACGACCCGACGGTTCCTCCGACTTCGTGGCCTATCGCCCCCAAAGCGCCCTCAGGAAGAAGGTTCGCATTTCCGGCGCCCGCCACTACAAGTACAAGAGCCTTCGAATCTCGGTCCAGGAACTGATTGGCGGGGAGTTGGCCAAGTACACCCACCACTACCTGGGCAGTCGGGAAATCGGTGGCGAGCATTGCCATCTGGTGGAGAACCGGCTCAAGCCCGAGTTCATCGGCAAGAGCGATTTCCCCCGTTCCGTCCTGGCATTGAGCGTGGACAGCATGACCATGGTCCAGTGGGAGCTGTACGACCGGACCAACCGGTTGGCCAGAAAGATCGTGGCGACCGAAACCAAGGTCGTCGAGGGGACACCCACGGTGACCCAGGCCCGGATCAGCAGTCCCCAACGAGACTCCCACCTCCAATGGACGGTGCGGTCCATCGAATTCGATCCCCCCTTCGAACCCGATCTGTTTCGGAAAGAATCCCTCCAGCGCCAAACCGACTCGCCGACAGTCGGGAAATAATCCAGGAGCGTTGCAGTGGCCATGCCGAAAGTAGCCATCATTGGAGCCAGCGGATACTCGGGCTCGGAGATCGTCCGATTGCTGTTGTCCCATCCCGAGGTGGAGCTGACCACGTTGATGACCGCCAACCGCGAGCGCAGCGGGACCCGGCTCTACAGTGACGAGTTGAGACAGTTCCGCCACCGCTGCGACCTGACGATCGAGCCGCTGGACTACGACCTCCTCCGGCAACGGGAGATCTCGCTGGTATTTTTGGCCACCCCGAACCAGACCGCTCACGACCTGGTACCCGAACTCCTGAAGAGGAAGCTGCGTCTGATCGATCTGAGCGGGGCTTTTCGTCTGAGGGAGGCTGCGCTCTACCCTCGTTGGTACGGATTCGAACATCGGTTTGGGCAGCACCTGTCGGAAGCCGTCTATGGACTTACCGAGGTCTCGCGCCCGGCTATCCGGGACGCTCGACTCCTGGCCAATCCCGGGTGCTACCCCACCTCGGCGCTGCTTCCACTGATTCCCCTGCAACACTCCGGCATGGTGGATCCCCAGAGCCGGATCGTCTGCGACTCCAAGTCGGGGGTGAGCGGTGCCGGGAAGACCCCGTCGCCGAACACGCACTTTTCCGAAGTCACGGAAAGCTTCAAGGCCTACAACGTCGGGCGTCACCGCCATTCGCCCGAAATCCGGCAGGAGCTGGGGCATCGGCGTCTCATTTTCACGGCTCATCTTCTGCCCATCAACCGAGGCATCCTCTCGACCATCTACGTCAAGACCACAAGCTCCGCTTCGCCTGCAGAGGTGAGTGCCTGCCTGAAGCAAGCCTACGCCCGGGACCCCCTCATCCGCCTGTACCCCGAGGGGGAGTTTCCGGAGGTGAAGCATGTAGCCCACACCAACTTCTGCGACATTGGCTGGCGCCAGCAGGACCTGGATCTCATCATCGTGTCCACCATTGACAACCTGGGCAAGGGAGCGGCCGGCCAGGCGGTCCAGAACATGAACGTCATGCTGGGACTGGAGGAAACTCTGGGCCTGCTGTGACCTTGCGTTGGTCCCTTTGCGGGGTCGGTTCGGGAAGTGTTTCTATTGGGGAGCAGCTGCTTTGCGTTTGGTCGTCAAACTGGGCGGAAGCTTGTTGACGGAACCCGGGCTTCTCCATAGAATTGTCGCCCAACTCATACACCTGAGGGACTCCGGCCACCAGGTCATCGTGGTCCACGGGGGCGGAAAACAGATCAAGCATTACTTGAAGGAATTGCACATACCCACTGAAACTCATAGGGGATTGCGGGTTACCGACCCAGAGACCATGCGGGTGGTTCTCATGGTCCTGGGGGGGCTGGTCAACAAGAGCATCGTAGCGGTTTTCAACCAACTGGAGGGGAGAGCCGTCGGCCTGTGCGGCGCCGACGGATCGAGCTTTCTGGCTCACAAGTACCGGGATGACCAGGAGGAGGGGCCTCCCTTCGACTACGGGCAGGTCGGAGAGATCTCACAGGGGAATCCCGCCCTGGTGGATCTGCTGCTGGAGCACAACTACTGTCCGATCATCGCCTGTATCGGAGTGGGGCCGGACGCCGCTTTCTACAATGTCAACGCCGACGAAATGGCCTCGGCCGTAGCCCTCCTCTGCCGGGCCGATC
>JAJDUG010000076.1 GCA_022826755.1 Acidobacteriota bacterium | reverse complement strand
AGTGCTTCAGACCATATCGTTGCCTCCATGATCCGCCCTGGCTGCTACCAACCGGAGCGACAGTTGTTGGGCGGGATTCGCACCCGCCAGAAGAAGGCGCCTTTCCACGGCGCACTGTGTCTTCGTGGATAACTCTTTTTTTCTGTTGTTTCAGGCAAGATCAGTTGCCCCTTCTTTCCAATCAACCATTCATCCTTTGTCCGTCTGAGGCACAGCCTCGCAAGTCCATCCCTTCCTTGAAGGGCCACTCGCCCTTTTGCTATTCTTTGCTGTCAGGAGAAAACTGTGATCAGGAGCAATCCGGCTGGGGCGGCCCTGGCGATTGCGGCCATCGCAGGGCTGCTGCCTGTTGCGGTAAAAGCTGCTGACCCCGCGGTGGATTTCGCCCGGGAGATTCAGCCGATCTTCCAGGAGCGGTGCCTGGCCTGTCACGGCAGCCGGGCCCAAATGCACGGCTTCCGGCTGGACCGCAGGTCGGATGCCTTCAGGGGCGGCGACTCCGGCGTCCCGGCCATCGTTCCGGGAAACAGCGCCGACAGCCTGCTGTTGCGCTACGTATCCGGGCGGGACCCCGAAGTGATCATGCCGCCCGAGGGGCCGGCGCTGACCGGCGAGCAGGTGGGACTGCTGCGGCGCTGGATCGATGAGGGGGCCGTCTGGCCGCAGGAAGAGAATCCCTCGGAGTCCCAGCATGGCGTCAATGACCACTGGGCTTTCCAGCCGGTCTCCGCACCTGCGCTGCCGACCGTGGAGGCGAAGGACTGGGTCCGGAATCCCATCGACGCCTTCGTTCTGGAAAAACTGGAGGCGAAAGGCTGGAAGCCCTCCCCCGCGGCCGAACCCCATCAGTTGCTGCGGCGGCTCTATCTCAACCTGATTGGACTACCCCCCAACCTGGCAGAACAGGCATCCTTCCTGAAGGACCCGAGCGAGGCTGCCTACAAGGCAACCATCGATGACCTGCTGGCGCGCCCGGCTTACGGAGAGCGCTGGGCCCGCCACTGGCTGGACCTGGTCCGCTACGCCGAAAGCAACGGATACGAGCGGGACCGCGCCAAGCCCCACGTCTGGAAATACCGGGACTACGTGATCCGGTCCTTCAACCGGGACAAGCCCTTCGACCGCTTTGTGCTGGAGCAGCTGGCCGGAGACGAGCTGCCGGACGCCTCGGCCGAGACATTGATCGCCACCGGGTATTTCCGCCTGGGACCCTGGGACGATGAACCCGCCGACCCGGAAACCGACCGATTCGATCAACTGGACGACATCGTCAGCACCACCTCCCAGGTCTTCCTGGGACTGACCCTGGGTTGCGCCCGCTGCCACAACCACAAGTTCGATCCCCTGACCGCCCGGGATTACTACTCCATGGTGGCGGTCTTCAACGGCTTGCAGCGTCCCCGCGACTACCGCACCGAACTGGACCTGCCGATCGGGACTCCCCGGCAACTGGAGCAGTACCGGGCCACCTCCCAGCGGATCGAGCGCCTGCAGGAGGAGCTCGACCGGTTGAGAGCCATCCTGCGCCGGAACTTCCTGGAGTCGGGCCGGTCCAACCTGCCGGCCCTGGCGGTGCAGGCCTTCCTGGCCCGGGATCCCAGCCGGAAGCAGAAGGGCTTGAGGCTGATTTTCGAAAAGCAGTTGGCGGAGGAAGTGGAACGCGCCCCCGTGCCGGAAGCCGTCCGGAAACAGTTGGAGGCCGTGGAACGGAAGATCCGGGCGCTGGAGGCCGACCGAATCGACCTGCCCCGCGGCTATTTCATGCACGAGCCGGATCCGTCCCCGCCCGCCACTCACCTGTTGATCCGGGGCAGCGCCGCCAATCCGGGACCGGAAGTCACGCCGGCCTACCCGGCCATTCTGTCGGACACGGACTTTCGGCCGGAGCCGCGGAACAGGAGCAGCGGGCGCCGGCTGGCCCTGGCTCGATGGCTGGTCGATCCTCACAACCCACTGACCGCCCGGGTGATCGTCAACCGCATCTGGCAAAAGCACTTCGGATTCGGGCTGGTTCGGAGCGCCAGCGATTTCGGCATGAGAGGCGAGACGCCGACCCACCCCCAACTGCTGGATTGGCTGGCTCACTGGTTCGTGCGGGAAGGGTGGTCCTTCAAGAAGTTCCATCGCCTGATTCTCTCCAGCAACAGCTACCGCATGAGCCGCAAGTGGAATCCTCACTACGGCGAGGAAGATCCTGAGAACCGCCTCTTGTGGCGCATGCCCCGGGTGCGACTGGAGGTGGAGGCCATTCGGGACTCCGTGCTGGCGGTCAGCGGCCGGCTGAACCGGCGCATGTACGGGCCCAGCATGCATCCCATCATCTCCAGGGCGGCGCTGGAGGGACACAGCGATCCCGACACCGTCTGGAAGCCTTCCGCTGAGGAAGAAGACCGCTCCCGCCGCACCATCTATGTCTTCCTGAAGCGCTCCCTGGTGGTTCCCATTCTGGAGGTGCTGGACCTGTGCGACACCACCAAGACCGCTTCCCGGCGGATGACCACCAGCGTGGCCCCGCAGGCGCTCGCCTTGTTCAACGGCGAGTTCGTAAACCGGCAGGCCCGCTACCTGGCCGCCCGGTTGGAGAACGAAGTGGGGATCGATCCGGAAAAACAGGTTGACAGGGCCTATACCCTGGCGCTGGCCCGACCTCCCAGCCAGGCGGAAAAAGGGAATCTGCTCGCGTTCTTGCGGCGGGAGGCCGACAACCAGGTCCGGCAGCAGGACATCGTTCCCGCCAACGCACGCCGTGGAGCCCTGCGAGAGATGTGCCGGGTGATTCTGAACCTGAACGAGTTTGTCTATCCCGACTGATCGGGACTTGCATACGTGAAACAACGGAAAAAAGAGTAATCCACGAAGGGACACCAAGGACGACGAAGGGCCACGAAGGGGTTGGAGAAGAATCGAGAGGGTTCCACCGAAGGTCGGGGAAGGAAGAGATTCTCACGAGGGAAAACGAAGAACCGCGAATGGACACCAATGGACTGATTTAATCGAGAGGTGAGACCATGTCCCATCGGTATATTCCCAATCCCACCCCCTGCGGCCGGAGCCGGCGGCAGTTCCTGTGGGAGGTGGGCGGCGGCTTCGCAGGACTGGCCCTCACCGACCTGCTGACTCGCGACGGCTTCTTCACCCGGACGGCGGCCGCCGCCGGAAACGGCCAGGGCGGCAGGTCCCTGCTGGCCGCCAAGACGCCGCATTTTCCCACCAAGGCGAAGCATGCCGTATTTCTCTTCATGAACGGGGCCCCCAGCCAGGTTGACACCTTCGATCCCAAGCCGGCCCTGACCCGCTTTCATGGAACTCCCTACGAGGGCCCCCTGGAGGTCGGCTCCAACAACCGGGCCATCGGCTACCTGATGCAGAGTCCCTTCCCCTTCCGCAAGCACGGCCGGAGCGGCCTGGAGATCAGCAGCCTCTTCCCCCACACGGCCAGGTTCGCCGACGACCTCTGCGTCATTCGCTCCATGTATACCGACACCGCCGCCCACGCCTCCGGCTGCCTCCAGATGAACACCGGCAACGTCACCATCGGCAAGCCCAGCCTGGGATCCTGGCTGAGCTACGGGTTGGGCAATCTCAACGATAGCCTTCCCAGCTTCGTGGTGATGACCGATCCCCGGGGCGGTCCGATCAGCGGGGCATCCAACTGGACCGCCGGATACATGCCCGCACCCTACCAGGGAACCCTGTTCCGAAGCACTGGCGCGCCCTTGCTGGATCTGGCCACCCCTCCCGGCGTCAGCCGGACGACCCAGCGCCACTCCCTGGACCTCTTGCGGACCCTGAACGAGGAGCACCTGGCCTCGCGGCCTCGGGAAGACGAGCTGGCAGGCAGGATCAACACCTATGAACTGGCCTACCGCATGCAGACCACGGCCGCCGAGGCGGTGGACCTGGATCGGGAAGACGAGGCCACCAGGGAAATGTATGGCCTGAACCGGCCCCTGACGGCCGACTTTGGCCGCAAGTGCCTGATCACCCGCCGTCTGCTGGAAAACGGGGTCCGCTTCGTACAGCTCTACTCCGGGGGCGGTCACATCGAGGACACCTGGGACGGCCACGGCGACTGCATTACCAATCACAAGCTCCATGCCGGGGAAACCGACCAGCCCATCGCCGCCCTGATGGCCGACCTCAAACGCACCGGCCTGTGGGACGAGACGCTGCTGATCTGGGGCGGTGAATTCGGCAGGACCCCCACCAGCGAGGGAGTGGGCAGGCCGGGAAGAGACCACGACTGGCACGGCTTCAGCATGTGGCTGGCCGGAGCCGGAGTCAAGGGCGGGCAGGCGGTGGGCGCCACCGACGAGCTGGGATTTGCAGCCGTGGAGCAGCGCTGCCACGTGTCCGACCTGCACGCCACCATCCTGCACCTGATGGGGCTGGATCACACCAGGCTCACCTATTTCTACCAGGGGCTGGACCAACGCCTCACCGGCGTCCGGGGAGAGGTTATCCGGCCCGTGCTGGCATAGCCCGCCTACCGGTCCCGCGAATTGGGCCGATGGACCTGCAGCAAGGCAGACGGTGGATTGGAGAAAGCCGCTCGGTGACCGGCTTCACCGGGGCCGGCATCTCGACCGAGTCGGGAATTCCCGATTTTCGCAGCCCCAACGGGGTCTGGGCCCGCAACCGGACCGTCTATTTTCAGGAATTCCTCGACAACGAAGCCGACCGCATCGAATACTGGCGGCAAAAGGTGGAAAGCTGGCCGGCCATTCGGGATGCGGCGCCAAACGCCGGCCATTTGGCCTTCGCCGAGCTGGCCCGCCAGGGCAAGCTGCTGGCCATGATCACCCAGAACATCGACGGTCTCCACCAACGCTCGGGCCTGGACAGCGAGCTGATTCTGGAGCTCCACGGGACCACGGCCGAAGCGGCCTGCCTCGGGTGTGGCCGAAGGATCCCGATGGATGAGGCCGTGGAGCGGGTCGGCAAGGGCGAGCCGGCCCCTCGCTGCACCCACTGCGCGGGTTTGCTCAAGCCTGCCACCGTTTCCTTCGGCCAGTCCCTACCCCTGGAAGTGCTGGACCGGTCTCAGCGGGCCGCCCGGTCCTGCGAAGTCTTCCTGGCAGTGGGCTCCTCCCTGGTAGTGGAGCCGGCCGCCTCCCTTCCTCTCCTGGCCAAGCAGTCCGGGGCCAGGCTGATCATCCTCAACCGCACCGAAACCCCGTTGGACAGCATCGCCGACCTGGTAATCCGGGATGAGATCGGACACACCCTCCCCCAACTGGTGGCGCCGCTGGGCGAGCGTGCCTGAGACAACGACAAAAATAGAGTGCAACCACGTCACAGAGAGCTTGCCTGCTCCGCGAACCTGCCGCTGACTACTCTTCACTCCTTTGATACAGCCCTGTTTCGCTCCGTATGAACTGCCCCGTCATGGAAACGGACGGCGGTCCCGGCCTATTCCCGGGGCGTCTGGTCGTTGAAGACCTGGGTTCGCTTGAGCAGACGGCGCTCCCGGCTGGGAAACCCTTCCCGACGGTGCATGGTGCAACGGTTGTCCCAAACCACCAAGTCGTCGATCCGCCAGTGGTGGGTCCAGACAAAGCGCGGAAGCTCAATGTGCCTGAATAGCAGGTCCAGCAACTGCCGGCTCTCGGATGACTCGAGACCGACAACGTACCGGGTGAGGTGGGGGCCCAGATAGAGGGCCTTGCGGCCTGTTTCCGGATGGGTGCAGGCCAGGGGGTGAGACACCGGATAGGGACGATTCTGCGCTTCCACCGAGTGTCGATGGACCGCTCTCAGCCCCCGCAGGCGGGCCTTGAGACCGTCGTCCAGAGCATCGTAGGCGGCGTATCCGTTGCACCACCGGGTGGCTCCACCACCGCTCTGTGGGAGTTCGACGGCATAGAGGGTCGAGATGGTCCCGGGCTGGGGCAGGTAGGACAGGTCGGAATGGAAGCCGATCTCCTCGTTGCTGAGGGCTCCGATCGGCTGGCCGTTCTTCTTGAGATTGGAGATAAGGAAAATCTCCTTGATGGGTCGATCGAGCTGCTTGCGCACGTGCTCCACGGGTTTGCCGAAATGGCGGGTGAAATCCACCTGGTTCCGCTCGCTGATGGGCTGCTTCCTGAAGTAGATCAGACAGTGCTGCCGCAGCGCCTGGCGAATGCGGGCCACGGCATCCGCCGGCAGCGGTTCGGACAGGTCCACTCCCCGAATCTCGGCGCCCAGGGCTCCTCCGGTTGGCATGATCTTCAGTCCTTCGATTCCGGCGACGGCCATGATTCCGCTCCCAGCCCGTATCCGATGGTGTCGAACCGAGCGCTTCGATTATACTGGAGAGGCTCTCGACGGCAACCACAAGAGCCGGGAAAGTACTGGCGGGAATCGCTTTATCCCATCCAGCCCTTGACGCCACCCCCACCCATGCCGGAAATCCCATGAACCACCGACTCGTGCAGACCGTCGTCCTGTTTCTTCTGTCGGCGCTCTTCGGGGAGCATACCATCGCTTCAAGCCCCCCAACCTCCCCTCAGGACCAACCGCCGTCTTCTCAGCAGAGCGGCGAGACCGCCCCCCGAGAGCAGGAGGAAGAAACCGACCCGGCGGCTCAGGAAGACGACACCAACATCCTGGTGACCCATGAGGGCGACATCATCTACACCGAGATCGACGTCACGGGCACCGTGATCCGCGAAACGCCCATCGACTCGCCCAACTCGGTCTCCATCATCAATCGGGAATCCCTTTCCCAGCAGGGATCGCCCTCGGTGGTCGAGCTGTTCAAGAACATGAGTGTCAGCGGCGGCGTGCTGGGCGAGTCCAATAGTTGGTACAACGGCACCTCGACCGGAATTGCCGAAACGGTGGCCAACGTGAACTTGCGTTCGCTGGGGGCCTCTCGGACCCTGGTCTTGCTCAACGGACGGCGGCAAACCTACCTTCCGGCCCGGCTTGCCGGCGGCCGCTTTGTGGACGTGAACGCGTTTCCCACCGTGGCCATCGACCGAATCGACGTCCTCAAGGAGGGCGCCGGCGCCGTCTACGGCTCCGACGCGATCGCCGGCGTGGTCAACTTCATCACCCGCAGCCAGTTCGAGGGCTTCGAAGTCTCGGCTTCCTACGACCACTTTTCGGGCTCCAAGGACGGAATGCTGGGCGGGATCTGGGGCCGGAAGTTCGGCTCTTCCGCCCACGTGGTGGTTGCCATGGAACACAAGCGCACCGGCCATTTCGGAGCCGAGGAGACCGGGTGGTCGTTGCGTCCCTACCCGGGGTGGTGGTGGGGATGGTCGGGGACCGGCAATCCCGGCGCCTTCATCGTTCCCCAGACCGAGGCCACCGGAATATCGGCTCTGGTGGAAGCCCCCCGCTTCATCGACCCGGGCTGCGATGGAATGGGAGGATACACGGACAACGGTTCCCGTACCTGCCGCTTCCGCTACCAGCCCTGGGACAGCCTGATCTACGCGCAACAGCACAGCCGGGGGTTCGCCGAGATCAACGGGACATTCGGAGACAACAGGAACTACCACCTGGAGATGCTCTACGCCGATGCTCGGATCCCCGATTGGGAGACGACCCCGTCGTTTCCGCCCGTTTCCATTTTCGACGGCCTGCAGCTGATCGGCGCCGATCACCCCGGCAGACGGGCCCTTGTGAGCCACTACCCCACGCTGCCCAGCAGCTCCGGCGAGCCGCTGGACCTCACCGGGGAGGAGCCCTGGTACTTCTTCGGCCGCCTGGTCGGCAACTCCGGCCCGGGGCGCAGCTCGCCCCGGCAGTCCCGCACCAGGCGGCTGGCGGGGTCGCTGGGGAGCGAAATCGGAGAAACCGGCCTCTTCTACGACCTGGGAGCGACCTACTCCGACGCCAGGGGAGAGTTGAGCCACCCGGCGGAGTGGGCTCATCGCAAGTTCCTGGCCTATCGGGGTTTCGGCGGCCCCAACTGCGGGGTCAACGTGGCGGTCGACCCGACGGCGCCCTCCGGAATGGCTCTCGGTCCCATCCCCGCGGGGGTCTCTCCCGGTCGGGGCGACTGCTCCTACTACAATCCCTTCAGCAACGCCATCGGATTCTCAGCGCAGCCGGGCTCCCAGTTCAGAGACACTCAAAACCCCGAGTTTCGCCCGGAACTGGCAAACAGTCCCGAACTGCTGGGATGGATCAACGAGGACGTAACCTTCATCAACAAGGCCAGCCTGGTGACGGCCGATGCAACCCTGAACGGAAACCTGGTTTCCAGCATCGCAAGTTACGCGGTAGGCTACCAGTACCGGCTGGTGGAGGTGGAGACGACCCCCAACACCGCCGGCAACCTGGACATCAACCCCTGCCCGGTTCCGGGAGACACCGGTTGTCCCGTGCAGACCGGCTCCTTTACCTTTACCTCGGGCGCCCATCCCTACGCCGACCAGCAGGGGACCCACGTTACCTTCGTCGAACTGGCCCTGAAGCTGGGGGAAAGGGTGGATGCCCAGGTGGCCGCCCACTACGAACGTTACGAGTTCGCCGACAGCTTCGACCCCAAGACCTCCATACGCGTGCAACTGAGCAACCTGGTGGCCCTGAGGGGCACGGTGCAGACCTCCTTCCGCACTCCCTCGGTGGACGATCTCAACGAGGACCTGGTTACCACCACCGACTACGTGGCCGCCAGCGGGACCTGGAAGGCCATCAGCACTTCCGGGAGCACCAGCCTGCTTCCGGAGGATGCACTTACCTATAACGTTGGAATGATCCTGAAGCGGGACCCGGACTTCAACTTCACCCTGGACTACTGGGGATTCGATTTCAACAACCCTATCGGGGTCCTGCCCCACGCCGCCCTGGCCTCGGCCTACGCCGATCCGGCCACCCGAAGAGCGGTGCAGGATCGCATCTTCTGTCCCGGCAACCGAAACGACGGCAGTTGCGATCCGGTGGACATCGAGAGAATCCGGGTGCATCACATCAACTGGCCGGGAATCAAGACCTCGGGGATCGACTGGCACCTGGACGCCCGCCGGCTCATGGGGCCGGGCGTGCTGGTCGGCAGCCTGGACGGGAATCACACCCTGGACTTCGAGGTGGAGGCTCTCCTGCACAACGGCGTGGAACTTCGGCCCAGGGAGGAGGCGGCCGGCTACCTGAACCGGACCAACCCGCTGGCGCCTCCCTTGCCTCGCTGGAGGACCCACGGCAGACTGGGCTACCACTGGAGCCACTACGGCTTGATCGGAGCGGTGCACTACATCTCGGCATACGAGGATCGGGACACCGTGGCCGCCTACAGCCGGATCGACAAATTCCTGACCTTCGACATGAACTTCAGGTGGCAGGTTCCCAATTCCGGAACCACGCTGACCGTTTCCGGACTGAACCTGGCCGACCTGCGGCCTCCCCTGGTGAACACCGAGCTGGCCTTCGATTCGCTGACGCACAACCCCAGAGGCCGGCGGGTGAAGCTGACCGTCACCCACCGGTTTTGACCCGCCCCTTCGTGTCAGGCTGGATTGCTTTATGGAACCAGGACTGGTCCAACGGGCCCGGCAGCATCCCGACCGAACTGCGGTCCTGGCGGAGGACGCCCGTTTCTCATACCGGGAGCTTCTGCAATCTTCCGCCGGTGTCGCCGGAAGACTGCTCCAGGGAACCGACGACCTCGGAGAAAAGAGAATCGCCTACCTGCTGCCCCCGGGGGTTTCCCACGTGGCCATCCAGTGGGGAATCTGGCGCGCGGGGGGCATTGCCGTTCCCCTCTGCACCGCCCATCCGCCGCCGGAGTGGGAATACGTCCTCAGGGACTCCGGGGCCCACCTGGTCGTCGCCCACGACTCCTTCGCGGAACAGATCCGTCCGGTGGCCAACAGATGCGGCCTGACCCTGATCGACGACGCCACTGCGGAATCGGACTCCTCCTCAGTCCGACTGCCCTCCATCCCTCCCTCGCGGCGGGCCATGATCCTCTACACCAGCGGAACCACCAGCCGGCCCAAGGGGGTGGTCTCCACCCATGGAAACCTCGAGGCCCAGATCGAGACACTGGTCCGGGCCTGGGGGTGGCAGCCGCAGGACCATATCCTGCACGTCCTTCCCCTGCATCACGTGCACGGCATCGTCAATGTCCTGTGTTGCGCGCTCTGGTCGGGCGCGACCTGCGAGATGCTTCCCCGATTCGAGGCCGGCGAGGTCTGGGGGCGATTCGTCCGGAGCCCGCTCACGCTGTTCATGGCGGTGCCCACCGTTTATTCCAGGCTGATTGCTGCCTGGGAGGCTGCTCCTCCCTCGCAACGCAAGGTCTGGTCTCGGGCCTGCGCCGGGATGCGCCTGATGGTGTCGGGCTCGGCGGCGCTGCCGGTGGCCGTGCTGGAGAAGTGGCAGCGGATCAGCGGCCATCGCCTGCTGGAACGCTACGGCATGACCGAGATCGGGATGGCCCTCTCCAACCCCCTGAAGGGCGAACGCCGGGCCGGATACGTGGGCAGCCCGCTGCCGGGTGTCGAGGTGCGGCTGGTGGACGACCAGGAAGAACCGGTCGAGACCGGCACTCCCGGCGAGATTCAGGTCAAGGGGCCCGGTGTCTTCGGAGAGTACTGGCGAAGGCCCGAAGAAACCCGGGCGGCGTTCACCAATGGCTGGTTCCGGACCGGAGACGTGGCCGTGGTGGAAGAGGGCTGCTACCGAATCCTGGGGCGCCAGAGCGTGGACATCATCAAGACCGGCGGCTACAAGGTCTCGGCCCTGGAAATCGAGGAGGTCTTGCGAACTCATCCGGACATTGCCGAGTGCGCCGTGGTCGGACTTCCCGACAGGGAATGGGGAGAGTGCGTGGCGGCGGCGCTGGTTTCCCGCTCCGGCCGGTCCCCCGCTCCGGACCGCCTGCGCCTGTGGGCCAAGGCCAGGCTGGCTGTCTACAAGGTGCCCCGACAATTCCTGCAGATGGACAGCCTGCCCCGCAACCTGCTGGGCAAGGTCAACAAGCGCGAGCTGGCCAAACTTTTCCCATCCGAGGAGAGCCCGGCAGGCTGAACCGCCGGCCGGCGACGGCAGCCGCGAAGCCAGTCGCCAGATCTACAGCGCTGGCCTGCCCCCTTTGGGGGCGATTCCCCCAATTCAGGCCCTATCAGGTTTGTCTTTCAGCTCGACTTCGTTGCTATTTCTTATAAAGTAAGTCATAATCCCTAAAGAAAAGAATATTCAAAAATTCCATGGTTAAATCTGTAATCACTTCAAAAGGACAGACGACATTGCCCAAGTCCGTGCGGCAGGCACTCGGAGTCAAGACAGGAGACCGTGTACGTTATGTGATCCTGGATAATGAGGTGCGGATCTTGCCTGTGCGGCCCATAGGCCGCCTGTTTGGTGTATTGAAACATGACGCCCCGCCCGTGAAGCTGGAGGACATGGAACGGGCTATTGCCGAGGAGGCGTGCGAGGAGTGATCGCGCTCGACACCAATGTCCTGGTCCGCTACCTGGTGGCCGATGATGCCAGGCAGGCCAAGGCCGCCCGTTTGTTGTTGGAAGGGCTGACGACGGAGCATCCAGGTTTCATCTGCCGAGAGGTGATTGTCGAACTGGTATGGGTGTTGCGACGGGCCTACGGATTTTCCCGCACCCGAATCGCCGCGGTTCTTGAGAATCTGGTTGCCACCGAAGCCCTTGAGGTCGAGACCGCTGAAGACGTAGCCCGTGCCGCCGTAATCTATCGTCGGGGCGGTGCCGGGTTTTCCGACCTTATGATTGCGGCAGCCGCAAGCCGGTGGGGAGCCCGCAGGCTTTACTCCTTCGACCGCAAGGCAGCGCAGCTTGAGAGAGTAACGCTACTGGAGGACTAGTTGTTGAGCCTTGTGCAAAGTTCCGCAGGCGACGGTTTTATGGAGGCTTGGAACAGGTCTTTATTATGAGTCTTTTGCAAAAGGCTCTGTTGACTCTCGATTTGAGGCAAAATCAACTGCCCGTACTCCCCAATCTACAACTCCCTTCGTACCCCTTCGTGGAAATCTTTTTTCGCTTCACTGCCTGTCCGTCTGAGGCGTCGCCCCGATAACATTGCCAACCAGGAGGTTCATCCCATGGCTCCACCCATCAAGGTTCTCTTGCTTGCCTCGCCCCCTCCCGACTTCTGGGAGGTGGAGGCAATGAAGTTGATTGACCCCCGCCACCAGGTTGTGCGTTTCGACCCCCGGCAGGAGGCGGCGCCGCAATTGCAGGGAGTGGATGCGGTTTTGGACATGGGCGGTCCCAAGGACAAGCGGCCTCTGGCCGACCTCTTGGCGGGTTCGGTCAAGCTCTGGCAACTGGTCAGCACCGGGTTCGACAACTTCGACGTGGACTACTGGCGTGAGAGGCGGATCCCGGTCGCCAACACCCCCGGCGGCTCCAGCGCCGTGTCCCTGGCCGAATGCGCCCTGATGCTCATGATCATGGTGTCCCGCCGCTGGCCGGAAGCCCAGGCTCTTCTCCGGGACCGGGTAGTGGGCAGGCCCAAGGGGCTGGACCTGGAAAACCGGCGGTTGGGCCTGGTGGGCTTCGGCGCCAGCGCCATCGAGCTGGCGCGGCGGGCCAAGAGCTTTTCCATGAAGATCTCGGCCATTGACATCCGATCCATCTCCCGGGAGGAGCAGGAGGAGCTGGGAGTCGATTTCGTGGGCGGACCCGACGAACTGGACCAGGTCATCGGTCACAGCGACTATCTCTCCCTGCACCTCCACCTCAATCGGGAAACCCGACATACCATCGATGCGCGTAGACTGCGGCTGATGAAGCCCACCGCCTACCTCATCAACGTGGCCCGGGGAGCCCTGGTGGACCAGGAAGCCCTCTATGAGGCCCTTATCGAAAAGCAGTTGGCCGGGGCCGGCCTGGATGTCTTCGCCGAGGAGCCGGTCGATCCCGATTCCCCGCTGCTCCAGTTGCCCAACCTGGTGGCGGCGCCCCACATCGCCGGCCAGACCCAGGAGACGGCCGAGCGGCGGGCCGCCATGGCGGCCGAAAACCTGGACCGGGTGGCGCGGGGACTCGATCCGATCTACCGCATCGATCAGTAAACCGGCGAGGGAATGGCGCCGAGTGTCAGGGCGGGAAAACAATCGGGCAACCACAAGGGCTGCCCCTACTCCTCGATCTCCGGCCAGGTGTGTTGGGCGGGATCAATGAGGCGGCCGGGAGCGAAGTAGGCAGGGGGATAGTCGTCGGGCTCGTCGTCCAGGCCCAGGATGCGGTTGACGATACAGCGCCCCCCGTTGAAGGAGACGCCGCTGCCGGACCCGGCCATTCCGCCGATGATGTGCCGGCGCTTTCCGTCCAGCAGACCGACGATCGGATACTCATCCGGGGTATAGCTGACGGTGCCGCTCCACTCGTTGGCCATGCGGAGCCGATAGGGGCCGAATTGCTTTTTCATCTCGGCCGCCACGAATCGACTGAGAAAACGCGAGGGCTGGTTGCGGCCCGCCTCCTGATCGGGGACACGGGGGCCGCCCGAACCGAAGAGGACCCGGCGGGCGTAGCGTCCGGCGAAATACCAGGAGCCGCTGATCCCCACGTGGGGCCTCATGTTTTCGGGACCGCCGTCGCCGCTGGCGCCCTGCTGCTGCATGGGCAGGATGCAGTCATGCAGCAGCGGATAGATCTTGGGAGTGTAGGACTCGGTGGCGTAAACCACGTGGCGGGTCAGCAGGGAGCCTCGGGTGGTGGAGACCCGGTAGCGCTCTCCCTCGTCCTCGACGCCTGTCACCCGCGTTCGGGTCGCCAGTTCCACGCTCGGCTTTCTGAGCGCCGCTCCCAGCAGGCACCAGACCCACTTGGCCGGGTGCCAGGAAGCTGCCGCCCGCGAAAACCCGGCCGGATATTCCACCTGCATCCCGCTGCGCTCCAGGACCTCCTCTGGACCGATGGAAGTCCAGTCGGTGAAACCGGTTTCCACCGCCATCTTCACCGACGCCTCCAGCCCCTCCTGCCCCAGGGCGTCCTGGCCCTGAACCCAGCCCGCGCGGGCATAGTCGCAGTCGAAGCCCTCGGTCCGGACGGTCTTCTCGATCATCTCGGCGTTGCGGTAGGCCGCCGCGCAATAGACCCGGGCGAATTGACGGGCCAGTCGCGCTTGCTGCTCCCGTTTCAGATCGGGACGCATACGAGGCAATGCTTCCAGCACGGTGTCGTAGACGTACTTGAAGTAGCGGCCCATCACCACCAGGCCCTCGTTGCGGCCGGAGCTGCCGCTGGCGGGGTCGTCCATTTCCAGCACCAGCAGGCGGCGGTCGTCGGGGGCCCTGCGCGCCCAGTGGTAGGCTACGGCCGAACCGGTAAAGCCCGCCCCGATCACTACCGTGTCGACCTCCTGCGGCAGACGGGCCGAGGGATCGCTGGCCCAGGGGTGGTTGGCCAGGGGATTGGCGTCGATCAGCCACATGGGCGTCCTGGAAATCTTGCCTTCGATGACAAGGTCCCGGCTGGCGTCCGGGATGGAGACCCACATCTGCTCCCAGGCCCACCGCACCAGCTTCGCCCATCTCACAACGATGGAGCGGCCTGCAAATTGGGCGTCGGCGTAAATCCTGGCTGTCCGGAGGTCGGAGAAGCGCAGGCCGAACAGCAGCTCCAGGGCGACTCGCAGGCGCGTGCTCAGAGGCACGCCGGCCGGAGAATGGGAGCGGGGGGTAGAGGTTGGTTCGGACATGGCTGGCCGGATTCTACCATGGGCTTCCCGCAGACATGGCACGTGTTTCGCCATGCCCGTGCCCGGCCCGCAGATCATTCGAGGGTGAAACTGGGGGGCGTCAATAAAGACGAACCACGAATGAACACGAATAGACACAAATACGGAGGGACTTCCTTAGAACAGCAAGCGGCCCCGGAATGCTCCTGCAATTTTGTCCCCTTGGCGTGACCCGGTCATGGGATGAAGCCCACCCGGGAGCGCGGGCGTCTCGCCCGCACCATAGCCCGGCACAGCCTGGCCCTCTCCTCCTCTTGGATCGAACGGCAACGGCGCCAGGGAATCGATATTTTTATGAACATCGATGCACAGGATAAACAGGATTAACAGCACCAGAGGTTCCTGCACCCGAAGCCGGCTGGCGCGATGATCCGTTGCGGGCTTGCGGATGCTCAGGATTGCAAGCCAGCCCTTTCCCAAAAAAATCCTGTGCATCCTGTGCATTGATGTTGATATTCCGTTTCGTGGCGGTGCGGGCCGTTGACGCAGATCCGTCCCGCTTGGTGGCCCTTCGTCGTCTTTGGTGTCCCTTCGTGGATTCCTCTCTTTTGTCGTTGTTTCAGTCAAGCGCCTTGTGACGTGCCCGCATTCTTATAAAATTTGTGCCAAGATCAACAAGATGCTGAACGTGTCGATCACAAGACTCTTCACTCTCCACTAGCCACTCTTCACTGTTGTGTCAGGCAAGCCGCGCCCCCGCCCCTCCCGGGCTGTCAGCCCCAGTGCTTGGCGATCAGGGGATCCAGGAAGTCCTTGCTTTCGGCCAGGACCTTCGGGTAGTCCTTGGAGAAACCCCAGGCAAAGGCCTCGTACTCCATGGCGATGTAACCGTCGTAGCCGGCCCTGGCCATGGCGCCCAGCAAGCCGTCGAAGTCCACCTCCCCCTCGCCCAGCGGCGGAAAGACGATGTTCTCGGGATCGCCGGCGGCATCCTTGGCATGCATGTGGACCACGCGGTCCTTCAGCGTGTTGAACACCGTGACCGGGGAATCCCCCCGAATGTGATAGTGGGCGCAATCGAACAGGGCCTGCAGTCCTTCCAGGCCGCTGGTGTTCAGCAGCTTTTGCATGGTCTCGAGGTTGTAGATCAGGGATCCGGCCGGGCTGCCGGCTTCAATGGCCAAGGCAACCCCCAGGCGTTCGGCGGTCGGCAGGACCCGTCGGAGGACCTCGACGGCCCAATCGAAGAACCACTGCTCATATCCGTAGGCATTCTTCCCTCCCCCGGCGGTGACCACGATGGGAGCCCCCAGGTCGGCGGCCATCCGGATGGAGCCGTCCAGAAAACGGGCATTGGCGGCGCGCTCCGCCGGATCGCGAGCGCAGAGGTTGGTGTGGGCATTGAGGGCGGCGATGGCGATGCCGGCCTCTTCCGCCCGCCTGCGCACTTGCTCGCGCTTGACGGCCCCGTCTTCGGGGCTGAGGTGCGGGGTCGGTATCGGAACGAAGGGGGGTGCGATCTCCAGGCAGATGTCAATGGCCGCGTAGCCCTGCCCGCCCAGCACGTCCATGGCCTGCTCCACCGGCAGGTCGCTCAGCAGGTTGGAGTTGCAGCTGATTCCTTTCATAGGCGACTGGGCGGTCGTTTGCTGGACCGCGGGGCCGGAGCCGGAGCGCTCACAGGCCTACGATGCTTCGGGCCTCCTGGGTAGAGGCGATGTCCCTGCCGATTTCCCTGGCGATGCGCACGGCCTTTTCCACCAGCTCGGCGTTGGTCCTGGCATAGACCCCGTCCTCCAGGTAGGGGCAGTCTTCCATGCCGATTCGCACGTGTCCCCCAACGGCAATGGTGTGAGCCACCATCGACCAGTACACCGGCGGTTCCATGCAGCTCATGCTCCAGTTGGCGTTGGGCGGAAGATTGTCCACCATGTACTGCAGCGACCGCACCGTGGGCGGGGTCCAGCTCTGCCCGTCCCAGCCGAAGAAAAGGGTGAGCCACAAGGGATCCGCCAGCAGGCCGGGCTCCTGTTCCCGCACTCCTTCGTCGGTCCAGAAGTCGCCCGATCGAATCTTGCCGATGGCCCAGTAGGCGCCCGTGCTGAAGCACTCGATCTCCAGCTTCACCCCACGTTCCTTGGCCAAGCGCGCATACTCCCGCAGCTCGTTGATGGGATGGACGGAGTAGACGCTGAAGGGAGGGTATTCCGGGTCGGGCTGGAAATATTCGTCATGGGAGTTGAAGTTGATGGAGCTCATGTCGGGGCGAAGGGTCTCCCAGAGCTCCAGCTTCTGCTCCAGGCGCATGCTGGCCATTCCAAACTGCATGATGGGATCGAACCTGGCGCGAATCCGCTCGGAGATGTCCCGCCATCCCTCCATGTCCGGGATTGACAGCTTGCGCCCGTCGGGTTGAATGACCGGATCGTGGGTGTAGGCGCCATGGGTGTGCACGATGGCGGCACCGGCATCCAGGGCGCGCAGGTACTCCTCGGCAACGCCCCTGGCGTCGGTGCAGGGTGTCAGGTAGGGATTGCGGGGATAGGACCCGGTGGAGTCGGTGGTGACCGTAATGACGAGCTTGTCCATGGCAGCTCCTTGGGAGGACGCAAATGAATTCCCCTCACAGATCTAACGGCTGGCTCACTATACTGATTCCGGCTTCCCGTCGTAAACCCGATAGAACAACCGGGCAGCCGGGGATTGCCCTGCAGGGGGGGAGGGTCGGCTTTTCCTGCAGCCGAGCCTGTGCGATAATTCCTGCTCTCTCCGCGCGTTACCGGAAGAAGGAGGACGATATGTTCCAGAACGGCATGCGAGCGAACTTGGGCTTATTGACGATCGCCATCACCTTCCTCGGATGCGGTCAGGTCAAGGACCCGGAGCAGGAACGGATCGACCGGGCCGTGGCTGCCATTGAAGCCGCCGTCCCCAAAGCGGCCCAGGATCCTACCCGTCCGGTCTACCACTTTCGCCCACCCGCCCTGTGGATGAACGACGTCTGCGGAGGCTTCCACTACCGGGACACCTACCACGTCTTCTACCAACAGGGTCCGTTGTCCGACGGACACAATCGAGGGCGTGGCATCGGCTGGGGACATGCCAGAAGCCGCGACCTGGTGCATTGGGAGTATTTGCGTCCCATTCTGATGCCGCCGGAAGGCGCCCGCCTGGAAGCGTCCGGGAGCGCGTTCATCCGAAAGGACGGCAGTCCGATTCTCTTCTTCGCCCATACGCCCATGGATCTCTCCAAGAACAAGCGCGAGCAGTGGGCGGCCGAGCCGGTCGACGAGGACCTCATGGTCTGGCGCCGTTTCGACATCGGTTTGGAGGCCGGCAAGAGCGGCATCCCCGAGGACGTCCGGGCGAACTGGGCCGACATGTTCGTGTTTCAGGTGGGAAACGGCGTCTTCGCCACCTTCAAGGAGACCGATGGGCTGATCTGCAAAGCACAGAACGATCGGCTCACCGCCTGGCAGGCGGTGGGCCAGGTGGAAGGCGTCGACGGCGAGTGCCCCAACATCTTCTCGCTGGACGGCCGCCAGGTGTTGATCCGGTCCACCTATCCCATCAGCTACCTGATCGGCGAATTCGATCCGGAAGCCATCGCCCTTGACCTCAAGACCCAATCGCGGGTTCTGGACTACGGCTATGGCGGTGAGGAAATGCCCACACCCCTGCACCGGGGCATCTACGGCACCACGGTGTTTAGCGACCGGTCCGGTCGCACCATCCTGCTGGGATGGGTGAGCGGCTTCAAGCCCGATCGCGGCTGGAACGGCTGCATGTCCCTGCCCCGCCTGCTGAGCCTGGATCAGGAGGATCGTCTCATTCAGACCCCGGCGCCGGAACTGGCACAACTGCGGGGACAACACCTCAAAGTGGAAAGGCTGAGCCTAGCCGATGAGTTGAAACTCATTGAAGGCGCCGGGGGAGACGCGCTGGAGATCAAGGCCGAGTTCGTCCCGGGAGATGCCGATGCCTTCGGGCTGAAGGTGCGTTGCAGCCGGGATGGGCAGAACGGCATTTCACTGCGCTACAGCGATGGGGCCTTGAACGTGGCGGGAACCGAGGTGCCCCTGGAGGCCGGTTCCCGGACACTCAAGGTGCATCTGTTTCTCGACAAGTCCGTCCTGGAGGTGTTTATCGACGAAGGCCGCTCGGCGGTCACCCGGGTCAACTATGCTCCTGCAGAAGACCTGGGGATCGCCGTTTTCGCCGAAAACGGCGGCGCCGTGCTGAAATCGCTTGACGTGTGGACAATGAATTCGATCTGGTGACTTGTTGAGTGAAGAGTGAAGAGTGAAGAGTGAAGAGTGAAGAGTGAAGAGTGAAGAGTGAAGAGTGGAGAGTTATTGGGTCGATGCGTTGAGCGTCTGAAACAACAGAAAAAAGAGTTATCCACGAAGGCACACGAAGGACCACGAAGGGCCACGAAGAAAACAGGAAGGGGAAAAAGAAATCCACCAATGACACGAAGTGACGCCCTTCAAGTTCCGGCGTTTGGTCTCGGCCCCGAGCGCAAAGAGATTTTTTTACATGGATGGACAGGATTTACAGGATTGTCGTCCTCAACCGACTTGCCCCGATTGCAGGCATCCTGCCTCTCGTTTCGCGCGAGTCGGCTTCCTCTGCAGCAGCGTTTCGTCCTCTATATCTTGTCCATCCTGTTCATCCATGTTTATTGATAAGAACCAATCACGTAAGGATACCGGCTAAGGACACCAGGTCACACCAAGGTCAGGAAACTGCGGTGGAATCGAGGTGTCGCCTGCCAGCCAATGAGGTCCACCCCTCTTCGCGCTCATCCGTGTCCATTCGTGGTTCGTATTCATTGAGCGATCGGCCATTTCCCCTCATGTGATCCGCCCGGCGGGGCTCGGCTCGGCTTGTCTTTACCATGGGGATTGGGATAAAATTGTTCTTCCTGCTCTGCCCTATTTCCGTGATTGGCTCAAACATCCGTTATCCGCGTGGACCCCACGACGTGACCGTGTCGGCAAGCATTCCTACCCGAAAATCTCTGGGCCTGGTCCTCTTGCTGCTGGGGGGAATCCTCCTTGCAGCCCCCTGGTCTCCGGCCGCCGATGCCGACGCTCTGCAACCCCAGGTTCTCAAGCCTGGCGAGGTCGAATTTTTCGAATCCAAGATCCGCCCGCTGCTGGTTGAACGCTGCTACGCCTGCCATTCGGCCGAGCCCGCTCCCATGGGGGGATTACGTCTGGATACCCGAGAGGGATGGGTAACCGGGGGGAGCCGCGGCCCTGCCATTGTTCCCGGCAACCCCGCCGGAAGTCTGCTGATTCAAGCCGTCAACTACAAGGATCCCGAGCTGTCCATGCCGCCCGAGGGAACGCTGCCACCGGAGGAGATCGAGCTGCTGGAGCAGTGGGTGGGGGTCGGCGCTCCCGACCCCAGAAGCGACGCTTCCGGGGCGGCGCCGGTGCAGGACTCCATCGACCTGGAGGAAGGGCGCAAGTTCTGGTCCTTTCAATCCCTGGCGCAACCGGCGCTGCCCGCCGTGCGGAACGGCGACTGGGTCCGTTCCCCCCTCGACCGCTTCGTGCTGGCTCGCCTGGAAGAGAAGGGACTCAACACGGTGGGACCGGCCGACCGGCTCACCTGGCTGCGCCGGGTCACCCTGGATCTGACCGGCCTGCCGCCCTCCCCGGAGGAGGTGGAGGCTTTCCTGGAGGACACCTCACCCCAGGCCCATGAAACCGTGGTCGACCGCCTGCTGGCCTCTCCCCACTACGGCGAGCGCTGGGCCCGCTACTGGCTGGACCTGGCCCGCTACGCGGAAGAACAGCGCGCCAACAACCATAGTCGAAAGGCCTTGCGTTACGCCTACAAGTATCGGGATTGGGTGGTGGCGGCCCTCAATCGGGACTTGAGCTACGACCGGTTCATCATGCAGCAGATCGCCGGGGACCTGATGAGCGGAGTGGGTATGGAGGGGTGGAGCGCACTGGGTTTTCTGTCCCTGGGGCCCATCTACGAATCCGACGGCGGTGGGAAGGAAAGCAAGCTGCGCCACCGCTACGACACCATGGATGACAAGATCGACACCCTGTCGCGGGCCGTTCTGGGCTTGACGGTCTCCTGCGCCCGTTGCCACGACCACAAGTTCGATCCCATCCCCACCGAGGACTACTACTCCCTGGCGGGCGTTTTCTTCAACACCGAGTATGTATCCCGCAAGTGGACGGTGCCCTCCAAGGTATCCGATCGCTACGAGTTCCTGGAAGCGGCGCTCAAGGACAAGAAGAAGTGCGTCGAAGAAGCCAAGACCAAAAAGATCTTCTTCCAGGACGACGAGGTCGACGCCATGAAGGAGCAGCAGAAGGTCGTCGACGCTCTTACGGCCAAGCTGGAAGCCTTCAAGAAGACGCTGCCCCCCGAGCCGACACACGTCCACAGCGTCACCGAGGGAGGCTCGGAGGACATCCCGGTGGCCATCCGAGGAGATCCGGTGCATCCGGGCAAGATGGTGCCCCGGCGATTCCTTCGCGTCATTGCCGGGGACCGACCGGCTCCCTTCACTCAAGGCAGCGGCCGGCTGGAGCTGGCCCGGACCATCGTCAGCGAGAACAATCCGCTGACGGCCCGGGTCATGGTCAACCGCATCTGGCAGCACCACTTCGGTCAGGGCCTGGTCCGTACGCCCAGCAACTTCGGATTCATGGGGGAGCCTCCCACCCACCCGCTGCTGCTGGACTGGCTGGCCCGTCGTTTCATCGACTCGGGCTGGTCCATGAAACGCATGCACCGGGAAATCCTGCTGTCTGCCACCTACCGCCAGAGCAGCGCTTTCGACGGCGGCAATTTCGAGGTGGATGGCGAAAACCGCTGGCTCTGGCGCATGAACCCCAGGCGGCTGGACGTGGAGGCCTGGCGGGACGGACTGCTGGCCGCCGCCGGGGAGCAGGACCTGCAGATCGGAGGCCCTTCGGTCGAGGACATTCTCGGCAGCCGGCGGCGAACTCTCTATGCCTCCGTCCACCGGGACATGCGCTCGGCCTCCGACCAGTTCCTGCGCCTGTTCGACTTTCCCAGCGCCTGGCTCTCCCGCAGCCAGAGAACCGTCTCCACCGTGCCTCAGCAGCAGCTCTTTCTGATGAACAGCCCCTTCATGGTGGCTCGATCTCAAGCCCTGGCCCGGCGCCTCTCGGTGGTGGAGGAAAACGGCAAGCGCGTCGACGAAGCCTTCCGCCTGGTGTTCTCGCGGTCACCATCGGAAACGGAACGGAGACTGGCGCTGGAATTCCTTGAGGAAGACCCGGGAGAGGACCCATCCAAGCGGCTGACCCGCTGGGAACAGTACGCCCAGGTTCTGCTGAGCTCGAACGAGTTGATGCACGTGCGTTGAGAGGACCGACAAGCCCGGGCACACGATCAAGACGCATGCTCTTCTTCAAACACCGTCACGACAGACGGTGGTTGGCACGCCGCGGATGGGTTCTTCCACGGCCCCTCAGGCACCGAACTCAGCAGCAGGCTCGATACGATCTCATATGGATTTGATAGCCAACCCCACGACCGGGACGCGGCTGGCGCAAGCCGGCGGGGACCTGGGCGAAAGAATTACGACCGGGGCGCGGCTGGAGGAGGTCGTCGAGTCGGCACAACGGCACCCGCGCGTCGGGGTGGACCTGGAGTCCAACAACTTCCACCGCTACCCCGATCGGGTGTGCCTGGTACAGCTTGCAACCTCCGACGCCGTTTACATCATCGATCCGCTCTCGATCGAGGACATCACGCCTCTCGGGGAACTCCTGGCCAACGGCGCCGTAGAAAAGGTTTTCCATTCTGCCAACTCCGACCTGCGGCTCCTGGATCGTGATTGGCGGTTTCCCGTGCGGGGCCTGTTCGACACCAGCATGGCCGCCGCGTTCGTGGGGTCCGAGAAGCTCGGACTGGCGGCGGTCCTGACGGAACACCTGGGCATCGAGATAGACAAGAACAAGAAGTTGCAGCGTGCCGACTGGTCCCGCCGGCCGCTTACGGGAGCCCTGTTGCGGTACGCGGCCCTGGATGTGCTTCACCTCGACCGGCTCGCCACACTCCTGTACGAAAGGCTGGACAAGCTTGGCAGAACGGAGTGGGTGAAGGAGGAATGCCGACGGCTTGAAGGCATTCGCTACGTGGCGCCGGACGCCGAATGGAGATTCCTCTCGGTCAAGGGCAGTCGAGACCTCGACGGACGGGGATTGGCGGTCCTCCGGTCGCTCCACGCTTATCGCGAGACAGAAGCGCTACGGTGCGACCGGCCGCCGTTCAGGATCTTTTCCGACGCGGCCATGGTGGAGCTGGCAGCCAATCCGTACTCCGATCCTGCCCGCGTCACGGGCCTTGGAAGATACGGAGACGGCCGGTTATCCCTGGGAGTGCGCCATGCCGTCCAGGTGGGGATCAGGGCGGGCCCCGTCCAGCGCCCGCGGAGACGCTCGGCGGGGTTCAGGGAAAACCGAACGAAGCTGCGTCTCCTGAAAGATTGGCGGGCCGGAGAAGCGAATCGCCTCAAGCTCTCTGCGTTTCTGCTCTGGCCGACCGCGAGCCTGGCGCGTCTCTCCACGACGTGGACGGATGGGCTCGACGGCGAGATGGAGAGCGAGGACGTTCGACGATGGCAGCGTCAGGAGTTTGGAGAAGCACTATGGATGTTCATGCACCGTTGTCGCGACGGGAACTGCTGAGCCGGGTCGCCACGGGAATCGGTTCCCTGGGACTGGCGGCCGTGATGGACCAGGCCGGCTGGCTCGGTTCCGGCAGTCTGCAGGCCTCGGAAACGCGGCTCGGCAACTCCCTGGTTCCCAAGGCCCCGCACTTTGCCCCCCGAGCCAAGCGGGTGATCCACCTGCTGATGAACGGCGGCGTCTCCCACGTGGACACCTTCGACCACAAGCCTCTGTTGGAGAAATACCACGGCCAGCGCCCGGCGGCAGTGGACATCAAGACCCTGCGCAAGACCGAGGGCCTGATGAAGTCTCCCTTCGAGTTTCAGCGCCACGGCCAGTCCGGCCGCTGGGTCAGCGAGCTCTTTCCCCACGTGGCCCAATCCATCGACGACCTCTGCATCATCCACTCCATGCACACCGACCTGCCCGAGCACGTGGCCGGGCTGTTGATGATGAACACGGGAGCGATTCAACCCAACCGGCCCAGCCTGGGCGCTTGGCTGGGATACGGCCTGGGCACGGAAAACCAGAACCTGCCCTCCTTCATCTCCATGTGCCACAAGGGTCGCCACCGTCCCGGAGAGCCGGGGTGGAACAGCAGCTTCCTGCCGGGCATCTACTCGGGAACCTTCGTCGACACCGGAAATCTGGACCCCAGGAAAGTCGTCCCCGACCTGCGCAATCCCTACCTGTCCCGCGCCGAGCAGCAGCGGCAGGTCGACCTGCTGGCCCGCATGAATCGGTTGAACCTGCAGCAGGTGGAACGGGACCAGGCCCTGGAGGCCAGGATTCAGTCCTTCGAGCTGGCCTATCGAATGCAGACGGCCGCCCCCGAGGCCTTCGACATCAGCCGGGAGACTCAAGCCACCCGCAACCTCTACGGGATCACCGATGAGCCCACCTACAGCACCATCGGG
>JAJDUG010000057.1 GCA_022826755.1 Acidobacteriota bacterium | reverse complement strand
CCAGCCTTTGGATCCGGGTGTTCCCATTCAAAACGGTCTTTGCTGTCGGCGATTCATCAGCAGAACATCACCTTCACCAGTCCAAAGCCCTGCCCCCACCAGTCCAAAGCCCTGCCCCGCTCCGAGTTTTGCAAAAGGCTCTTCCCGTTTGCATTTGTGGTATTATTACCTCATGAGTTTCAGGCAACATCTCCTCAATTTCATCGACCGTTGCGGCGTCTCCGACCGCCACCTCTCCATCCTCGCTACCGGCAGTTCCGATACCGTCCGCAACATCCGCCGCGGCTCCTCTCCGCGCCTGGATTCCCTTGAAGCCATCTGTCGCGTTCTCGGCCTTCGGCTTCAAACAGCCCCTCTGGATGACCCCGTTGAGTCGCCGGAGGGGGTGCCCGTAGTCGAGAAGCGGCCCGACTGGGCTCGACGGCTTCGGGAAGACATTCGCCGCGACCTTTCCGTGCTCCTCACCCAGTCCAAGGATGCGAAAGTCCCGGTCGAAAGCCGCCACGTTGCGATCAAGCAACTGTCCGCCGCCGCTGGTAACAAGGAAGAGCCGAAGGAGTCCGTCGCAGGCTATATCACCTTCACTCGGGCTTGGCTGGACCGCCACGGCCTCTACCCCCAACAGTGCACGATCGTTGGCGTCAAGGGGGAGTCGATGGCGCCCACCCTTCCCGACGGCTCCGCCATTCTGGTCGACCGCAACCGCGCCCAACTCAAGGAGGGCCGAATCTTTGTGTTCGAGACCGATGACGGCATGATGGTCAAGCGTGTGGACAGGGATTCCAACGGCGGCTGGCAGCTGGTCAGTGACAACCCCGATTGGGACGCGGTCGCTTGGCCTGACGGCGCCAAGGTTTTCGGCGAAGTCAGGTGGGTAGGGAAGCAGGTGTGAGAACCACGGAAGAGTAGAGTCCCCGGAACGTGTTCATCCTGGGAGCGTGGCCGTTCCGCCTTCATGCGGTCCCGTCCGACCCTTCCGCCCCCCCGCCATCGCCTTCCGATCCGGGATCCTCACTTACACCATGAAACCGGGAATGGCGGTCAATCCTCCTTGCCCGTTATGCTGGCAGAGTGTAAACCATGTTTGCGGTCTGCACCGGAATTCTCCCCCCCTCCCAACCGTCGGCGCACCCCTCTTGAGTCTTCTCCAACCCCTTCCTGGATAGTCCCGGAATCGGTTCATCCGGGCGTCCCGCCCGCGCTCCCAGGGGATTTCTCCCGCAAGCCCGGCTGCCCGGCGGTTCGGGACGCGGAGTTTGTGGTAACATGCCGGGAACCGGCCGCTACGGCGGCCTTTCTTCAAATTCGGGGCGGGGAACAATGAGAAAGAAGAGAAAACTGAGCCGCGGGGTGGCCCTGGTTGGGGCGGGGATGTCCCAGTTCGGCATGTTCAGGGACCGGGACTCCAAGGACCTCTTTCTGGAGGCCTTCCGGGCAATGACGGCCTCGGTGGACAAGGGGCTGGACCCCGCCGATATCGACGCTTTCTACCTGGGCAACTACAGCAACGACTTTTTCGTGCGCCAATCCCACTGGGGCGCCATTCTCTCCGACACGCTGGGCCTGGTCCCGCGGCCGGCGACCCGGACCGAGGGAGCCTGCGCGTCCAGTGCCCTGGCCTTTCGGGAAGGCGTATTCGCCATCGCCTCGGGCTTCTACGATGCGGTTCTGGTCGGGGGGGTGGAGGACATGTCCAAGGGCGCCACCGAAGTGGTTGCCGAAGGATTGGGGATGGCGGCCATTCCTTACGAACGGGAGGTCGGGTTCACCTTTCCCGGGGTCTTCGGCACCATTGCAACCGCCTATTTCGACAAGTTCGGGGCGTCCCGAGAGCATCTCATGAACGTCACCATAAAGAGTCATGACAATGCCGCCCGCAACCCCAAGGCCCAGCTCAGCGCCACCCTGGAAGAGGTCATGGCCGCCAAGAAAAAGAGGGCCGAGAGCAAAGGGCGCCGGCTTCCGGATTGGTCGGACCCCAAGGCCTTTCTGCGAGACACCAGGGCCAATCCGGTGGTGGCCTGGCCGATTCACCTGTTTGACTGCTGTCCCATCAGCGACGGGGCCTGCTGTCTCCTGCTGGTGGGTGAAGAACTGGCTCGGAACTTTACGGACGATCCGCTTTACGTTGCCGGTATCGGGCAGGCCAGCGGGCGGGGTCTGCACGCCTCCGAGGATCTGACCACCTTTGAAGCCACACGGTATGCGGCCCGGGAAGCCTTTGACATGGCCGGCATCGCCGCGGACGACGTTCAGTTTGCCGAGGTACACGACTGTTTCTCCATCGCGGAACTGCTGCACATCGAGGATCTGGGGTTCTTTCCGGCCGGTCAGGGATACAAGGCCGTAGAGGAGGGTCAGACCCGTTTGGACGGTTCCAAGCCCATCAATACCTCGGGCGGACTCAAATGCAAAGGCCATCCCGTCGGGGCCACCGGGGCTGCCCAGATATTCGAGGTATGGACCCAGCTCCGCGGAGACGCCGGTGAAAGACAGGTGCCCGGCCATCCGCGCCTGGGTGCGGCTCAGAATCTGGGAGGGACCGGAGGCACGTCGACCGTCACCGTTCTCGAAAGGAGATAGCCCCCTGGAACCGAGGCCCTTCACCGATCACTCCTTTCAGACATTCCTCCAGGAAGGAAAGCTGATGGGATCGAGATGCCTGGCCTGCCAGGCGGTCTTTGTCCCCCCTCGATCGCTCTGTCCCAGGTGCGACAGCTCGACCATGGAGTGGGAGCGCATGGAAGGACGGGGGAAGCTGGTGGCTTTCACCTGCATTGCCATCGGTACCCCCGCCATGCTGAAGCTGGGCTACGGTCGAGAGAATCCCTACTGCACCGGCGTGGTCGAACTCGAGGAGAACGCCCGGGTAGTGGCCCGAATTCAGGGTGTGGATACGCGCAATCCCGGCGCGATTTCCGTCGGGATGCCGCTCCAGGTCGATTTCCTGCGGGAGGAGGGCGATTCAGGGTCGCGGACGGTCCTTGCCTTCAAGCCTTTGCCTGAGGGTTAGCCTTGACAGCATTGGACTTAGCCGTTAAACTCTGTCGGCATCTCTTCGAGGAAAGGTTTTAGCGGTGATCAAACTAGACATCATCAACCATGTCGTGGAGCGGACCGGAATTCCCAGAAGCAAGGCCGAGGCTGCCGTTGACGCCGTGTTCAATGCGATGAAGAGCGCGCTTCAACGCAACGATCGGATTGAGCTTCGGGGATTCGGCGTCTTCAATATCAAACCTCGCAAGACCGGAATCGGCCGCAACCCCAGGACGGGGGAAGAGGTTTCCATCCCACCCGGCAAGGCCGTTCGGTTCAAGCCCGGCAAGGACCTGCAATCCATCTAGCCGCCCCCCTTGCCATTCGGACGGAACCCGCCGGATGGCTACACCTTCGATCCCCGTTAACAGGCCTGCCCTCAACAAGTCGTTGAACCGCCCCTCCCGCGGCTGTCTCCCATCCTCCCCCCGAGGGGGAGTCGGAGAGACGGTGCAAACGGCGCCTTGCCCCATTCCTGGGCGTGATGTAAATCATGTTCCCGTTTTGTTATGTGGATGATGGCCCACCCGGGAACGCGGGCGTCCCGCCCGCACATTTGCCCGGCACAGCGTAGGCCGACTGCGCCGCAGGGATGGAACGGTAACGGGGCCTTGCCTTTCATTCTGACTGGCCAATGCCGTTCACGCCGGCAGGGTGGCTGGCTGCCGGCAACGTAGCGCTGACGCTCCACCACCTCCAGCCAGAAATAAGGTTGCGGGCGGGACGCCCGCGTTCCCGGGTGGGGCTCCGCCCGCAGTCGATCCGGTGGGGGGCGCACAAGGTGACCCGCCAGGCGAAGGCTGATGCGGTGGGGGGCAATCGCCGACTCGCAAATTTCGCAGTGGCTCCCTACATCAGGTCTACCGGGTCGATGTCGATGTGAATCCTGCGCAGATCCAGGCCCTGGGTCTGGGCCTGGTGGAGGGTTTTGCGGAGAAGAGCTTGCAACTGGGATCGACTCCTGGACTTGACCAGGAGCTGAAATCGGTGTTCCGATCGGATTCTGGGCAAAGGAGACTGGGTGGGCCCCAGAATGCGAGTCTGCGGACCGCGGGCCTCTTGAAGCAACTCGGCGAATCGGCCGATGGTCTCGGTCGCCGACGCCAGGTTCTTGTCGCGGACCAGGACCAGCGCCAAGGCGGTGAAGGGCGGGTAGTGCATGAACCTGCGGAACTGAATCTCCTTCTCGTAGAACCCCTGGTAGTCGTGGGAAGTCACGAAACGGAAGCAGTAGTGCTCCGGGCAGTAGCTCTGAATCAGGACCTCTCCCGGCAACTCTCCCCTTCCGGCGCGGCCGGAGACCTGGCTCAAGAGCTGGAAGGTCCGTTCGGCGGCCCGAAAATCGGGAAAAGACAGGGAATGGTCCGCCGAGACCACCCCCACCAGGGTGACGAAGGGAAAGTCATGGCCCTTGGAGATCATCTGCGTACCGGTAAGGATATCGGTCTTGCGCTGCCGGAACCGGCTCAGGATTTGACGGTGAGCATCCTTCCTGCGGGCCGCGTCCCGATCGAGCCGGTCCACACGGGCCTCCGGGAAGGCCTCCTTTAGCAACCCCTCCACCTTTTCCGTTCCCTCTCCCATGAAATAGAGGAACTTGCTGTGACAGCCAGGGCACTTTTGGGGGACCCGTTGCCAGTAGCCGCAGTAGTGACAGACCAGGGCCTTGCGAATCTTGTGGTAGGCCATGGCGATACTGCAGAAGCGGCACTGAATGTTCTCTCCGCAACTGCGGCAAAGCACGTGTGCGGCATATCCCCGGCGGTTGAGCAGAATGAGGACCTGTTCCTGCCTCTCCAGACGGTCCCCGATGGCCGCGCTGAGCTCAGCCGAGAGCGGAGACTTGCGGTCCGTGGTCTTGAAGTCCGCCCGCATGTCGACCAGGCGGGTCTCGGGGAGAGGCCGCGAGTGAATGCGAGCGGCCATTCGAAGGTATCCATATTTCCCTTCCCGGGAGTGGTGGAAGGTCTCGACCGACGGCGTGGCCGAGCCGAGCACCACCACCGCCCCCGCCTGCTTGCCTCGAACGATGGCCGTGTCGCGCCCGTGGTAGCGGGGACTCTCCTGTTGCTTGTAGGAGGGATCGTGTTCCTCGTCCACCACCACCAGTCCGGGATTCTCAAGGGGAGCGAACACCGCCGAGCGGGTGCCGATCACCACCCGGGCATCTCCGCGCTTGATTCGCCACCACTCGTCGTAGCGTTCTCCGCCGGACAACCCACTGTGCAGGATGGCCACCGTGTTGCCCAGGCGGGCGCGAAATTCCTGAGCCACCGCGGGCGTGAGCGCGATCTCGGGCATCAGCGCCAGGGCGGTCTTTCCTGACCTCAAGGTGTGCTCGATCAGGCCGAGATAGACTTCCGTCTTGCCGCTGCCGGTGACGCCGTGCAGGAGCACGGCCGAGAACCGCCCGGCGTTCAGCGCCGGAATCAGCGACTCCAGGGCTTTCTGCTGCTGTTGGGACGGCACCCGGGGTTGATACCGGCCGGCAGGATCCGTCCCCCCCAGGGGATCGCGCGCCACCTCGTCCCGGCTCAGTCGGACCAGTTGCCGTTGCTCCAGCCGCTCCAGGGCGGGCCGGGAGACGGAAAAGAGCTTGCGAAGACCGGCCAGGCTCAGGGCGCCTCCGGCGCTCCGCAGGTGGGAGATCAAGGCCCTTTGGTTGTCGGTCAGCCTGGCCGCGGGAAAGGCTTCCTTCCAGTCGGGGTGGAGAGAAAGAAACCACTGTTTCCTGGCCGCGACAACCGTTCCGCGCGGTGCCTGCTCGATCCGAATCCAGCCTGCAGCCGCCAGCGCTTCGAGTCCGGCGCCGGAGACTCTGCGCTTCGCCAGCCTTTCGAGAGACCGGCGATCCAGCTCGGAGTGGCGGGCCAGCAACTCCAGGATTTGCCGTTTCCTTTGGCTGATCTCTGCGCTATTCTTCCCCTGCTTCAGGAGACGCTCCCCCGATGCGGTCAGGCTGAAGCGCTGCTCCATCCTGGGGTTGATTCCGGGCGGCAGGCAGGCCTTCAGGACCTCCCCCGGCGAAGCGAAGTAGTAGTCGGCCACCCAGCGGCTGAGTCGGAAGAGACTGGGGGAGATCAGGCTGGACTCGTCCAGCACTTCCAGGACGGGTTTCAACTCGGCCGATTGGGGGAAATCGGACGGGAGGCGGCGATGGGCCTTCAGCACATAGCCCGTTACCTTCCGGTTCCCGAGGGGCACCAGCACCCGCTGACCCGGTTGGATGGGCCTGGAGGGCTCCTCCGGGAGACGATAGTAGAAGTGTCGGGTGATCGGGAGCGGCAGGCTCACTTCCAGGTACATGGGTCTTTACTTAACCGATTTCCTCGGGGTTGGAAAGAGCTAATCACGGATAGGGATGCGAACGCGAAGAATGAGGCCTGGGAGAAGCTGAGGGGCTTTACGACGACCGCCCCCCGAGCGGAATTCAGGCGCCCAAAAGAGGAAAGGAAATCTCTTGAAAGCCATGAGGCAAGCCCCGGTCATCGATTTTGAGAAGTACCGCCTGGCCAACGGCCTTCAGGTCATTCTGCATTCCGACGCCAAGCTTCCCGTGGCCCACGTCAACCTGTGGTACCACGTTGGATCCAAGAACGAGCAGCCGGGCCGCACCGGCCTGGCCCACCTGTTCGAGCACATGATGTTCCAGGGGTCCCGGAACGCCGACGGGGAGTATCTCACCTTTCTGGAACGGGCCGGAGCCAACATGCGGGAGGGCGGGGTCAACGGCACCACCAGCTTCGACCGCACCAACTACTTCGAGACGGTGCCCAGCGAGGCGCTGGAATACGTGTTGTGGCTGGAGTCGGACCGGATGGGCTATCTGGCCGATGCCCTTACTCAGGAGAAGCTGGACAATCAGCGCGGCGTGGTCAAGAACGAGCGCCGCCAGAGCTACGAAAACGTTCCCTACGGACGCGCGCTGCAGTTGATCTTCGAAAACCTGTTTCCCCAGGGGCATCCCTATTCCTGGATGGTGATCGGATCGCAGGAGGACCTGGACGCGACTTCCCTGCAGGAAACCAAGGATTTCTTCCACAAGCACTACGCGCCCAACAACTGCAGCCTGGTGATTGCCGGCGATTTCGACCGGGCTCAGACCAGGGATTGGGTGGAAGAGTATTTCGGGCCGCTACCCCCCGGGCCCCCGTTGGAGCGCCCCCGACTGTGGGTGCCTCGGATGGAAGGCGAGCGCCGTGTCACTGTGTCCGACCGGGTGCCTCTGGAGCGCCTCTACCTGGTCTGGCCGGCGCCGGCCTATTTCCACGCCGGAGACGCGGAGCTGGACCTGGCCTCACGCATCCTCTCACGGGGAAAGAACTCGCGGCTGTACCGGCGGCTGGTCTATCAGGAGCAGGTGGCCTCGGACGTATCCGCCTTCAACTATTCCCTGGAAATCAGCGGGTTGTTCGGCGTGGTGGCGACCGCCCGCCCGGGTCAGACCCTGGGCCGCCTGGACGAGCTCATCCGGGAGGAGATCGCTGCCTTTGCCAAGGAAGGACCCAACCCTGAGGAGTTGGAACGGGAAAAAACCAGGCAGGAGTTCGAGTTCGTGAGCGGCCTGGAGCGTATCGGGGGTTTTGGGGGGAAGGCCGATCTCCTGAACCAGTACAACACCTTCCTGGGTGACCCCGGTCACTTCCAGGAAGACTATAGGCGCTACCAGCAGTTGGGAGCGGAAGAACTGCGGAGGGTTGCGGAAAGCCGGCTGAACACCTCCCGCAGAGTGGCCCTCAGCTTCGTGCCCGAGCCGTCGGCTCGTCCCCGGAGGTCCGAGCCGAACCGGGAGCAGCAGCCCGGGATTGGAAGTCCCAGGTCCTTTCGACCGCCTGCTCTGGCTGTTGAGACCCTCGCCTCGGGCCTGACGGTGGCGGTGGCCGAACGGCATGATCTTCCCAAGGTGGCCGTCAGCCTGTTGTTGAAGTCGGGGTCTTGTTCGGATCCCCTCTCCAGGCCCGGGGTGGCCTGGATGACCACCGCCATGCTGGACGAGGGCACCCGCTCGAGGACAACTCTGGAGATCCAGGCGGAGTTGGACCGGCTGGGCGCTTCCTTCGGCTCCGGCGCCGAGTCCGAGAACTGTCATCTGGCCCTGGAAGTGCTCAGGGAGCACCTGGAGCCGGCAGTCCGGCTCTTGGCCGATCTGGTTCTGAACTCGAACTTCCCGGCGGAGGAGCTGGAGCGGCAGCGGAAGTTGCGGCTGGACCGCATTCTTCAGGAGCGGAACAGTCCCTCGGCCACGGCCGCGAGAGTTTTCCGATCCCTGTTGTTCGGGGAGAGTCATCCCTTCGGGCTTCCAACCGCTGGCGACGAGGCTTCGATGCGGGCCCTGGCCCGGCAGGAACTGGTCGATTTTCACCGAACGCACTGGCGGCCGGGCAACGCCGTCCTGCTTTTTGCGGGAGACGTTACATTGGCCGAGGCTGTCCGGTTGGCCGGGGACTGCCTGGCCGGCTGGGAAGCGGGTGAAGCGCCCGGGGTCACCCTGCCTGAAGCCACTCCTCCCGACCGGATTCGAGTGGTCCTGGTGGACCGCCAGGATGCCCCCCAGTCACAGATCCGCCTGGGGTCGATCGGTCCCGCGCGCAAGGTTGCCGACTACCATGCCATCGAGCTGATGAATGCCGTTTTGGGAGGCAGCTTCAGCAGCCGCCTGAATCTCAACCTGCGGGAGGACAAGGGGTACACCTACGGAGCCTCCACCCGGTTCGCCTACGCCCGCCAGGGGGGATTCTGGGTCGGAGGCACGGCCGTGCAGACTTCCGTGACCACCGAGACGCTGCAGGAGATGCACCGGGAAATTGAATCCATCGGGGGTGCCCGGCCCATCGCCCCGGCCGAGTTGTCGACGGCCAAGCAGAACCTGGTGCGTGGCTTTGCTCAGCGGTTCGAGACGCTGGGTCGAGTAGCGGATCAAATGACCGACCTTTTTGCCTATGACCTTCCCCTGGAGACGCTGGCCGCCTACCCGGCGTCGGTCGATTCGGCGACGCTCGAACAGGTTCGGGCCGCGGCTCGAGGCTATCTGGACGCGACCCGGTTGCTGGTGGTTGTGGTTGGAGACCTGAATCATCTGGAGGATCCGGTGCGACGACTCGACCTGGGGCCGGTGGAAATCGTGGATCCTGCCGGCAAACCGGTTTCCCGATAGCCTCCAGAGAGATCTCCACCAAGGAAAACGGCGAACCACAAATGGACACGAATGAACACCAATAACTTTTGTGTTTTTGTGCCTTTTGTGGCCATTCCCGGAAAAGATCCCTCTGCCGATTTTTGCAAACGCTTCATTCCAGGTAAACAAGCACGGCCTCCTTTGCAGTATCGTGGGTTAGGGGAGAGCTGCGAAGCTGCGGTAGGCGTCGGTTACCCGGCAGGACGCCCCTATAGGCCATCCTTATAGAGCTGCGAAGCAGCGCCCGCGTGTAGCCCCAGGCGGAAGCCTGGGGTCGTATGGGTTCTGCACCAACCCAGCCGCGAATGCGGCGAATAGGAAGCACCCTTCCGAAAAGCACTGACTCTCGAGCCCTTTGCAAAGGGCTCACAAAATTGCAGAAGCATTTTGGTACCGCTTGTTGTTGAAGGAAGTCCTTCAGTATTCGTGTCTATTCGTGTTCATTCGTGGTTCGTCTTTGTTGAGTGATCGGCCGTTTCGCCCTCCAAGGATCCGCACCGCAGCGCTGTCTGCGGTCCCCCCGCCAAGCTTGACAGGTTTCGGTTCGATGCAATAGATTGTGCCGTGAGAATCCGGTGGCGCCGTCGCATTCATCCCTGTGCCCAACCGCCCTGATTTAAACAGATCTCGCCCAGTTTCCAACGCTTAAGGAGAATTCAGATGAGTCAACCTTGGAAGACCGACAGTTGGTTTGCCAGCCCCTGGAACTACGCGCCCGAAGCCACTCAGGGCATGAATTTCCCGGCGCAGATTCGCATTCACGACGTCACCCTGCGCGACGGAGAGCAACAGACGGGAATCGTGTTTCGCCGCCAGGAGAAGGTGGCGATCGCCAAGAAGCTGGCCGCAGCCGGCGTCCACCGCATCGAGGCGGGCATGCCGGCGGTCTCGGCCGAAGACGAGGCGGCCATCAAGGACATTGTGAACCTGGACCTGGGTCCGGAGATCTTCTCCTTTGCCCGCTGCATGCCGGCCGATGTCAAGATGGCCAAGGATTGCGGGGTCAATGGCATCATCACCGAGATTCCCTCCAGCGACCACATCATCAAGCACGCCTACGGCAAGAGCATGGACTGGGCCATCAAGGCTTCCATCGACACCACCCTGGCGGCCAAGGAGGCGGGCCTGTACACGGTCTTCTTCACCATTGACAGCACCCGGTCCGACCTGAACAGGTATCTCGACCTCATGGAGCGGGTCTCCACCGAGGGACACATGGACTCGATGACCCTGGCGGACTCCTTCGGCGTCTGCACACCCCAAGGCATCGCCATGGTGGTGAGCAAGCTGCGGGACCGCTTCACCCAGCCCATCGAGATCCACTGCCACGAAGACTTCGGTCTGGGGGTGGCCAACACCATCTCGGCCCTGGCCAACGGGGCCTCGGTGGCTCACGTCACCGTAACGGCTACCGGAGAGCGCGCCGGCAACGTTCCCCTGGAAGACACCATCATGGCCCTGAAGGTCCTCTACGGCGTGGATACCGGCGTCAAGACCGAGGGCCTCTACGAGCTGTCCAAGCTGGTCCAGGAGCTGAGCGGGTTCAGCGTGCCTCCCAACCGGCCCATCGTGGGCGACTCTCTCTACCATATCGAGTCGGGCATCGTGGCCATGTTCCATAGCCGCTGCAAGCAGGCGGAGCCTCTGGAATACATCCCCTTCCTTCCGGAAGTGGTCGGCCGGCCGGCGGTGGACATTGCCCTGGGCAAGGGGAGCGGCCTGGCCAATATCGAGGAGCACCTGGAGCGCAGGGGACTGCAGGCCACGCCGGAGCAGGCCAACGAGATCCTGGCTCAGGTCAAGCAGGCTTCCATCAGCAGCAAGCGTCTCCTGTCCGACAGCGAGTTCGACGGGATAGTGAAGTCGGTCCTGCAAGGGACGCCGGCCTCGGTTTAGCACTGCCTCCGGACGGCATGCAGCGGGCAGGGCGATGCCATGCGGGGTGCGAGCCGCGGGAGCCTGAGGACCGGGGTCGGTCCGCTCCCGGGGACTCATTAAAGGAGGCTTCTTTCCATGTACAAGAGCCTGGATGAGCTGGTAGCCGCGGCCATTAGCGGCGGGCCTACCAGCATCGCGGTAGCCTGCGGTCAGGATCCGGACGTGCTGCAAGCGCTCAAGCAGGCCCAGTCCATGGGTCTGGCCCGAGGCATCTTGGTGGGCGACCGGTCCAGGATGGAACCCATGGTCGAGAAGGTCGGACTGGAGCTGGCTCCCGACCAGATGATCCACGAGTCCGACCAGGCCCAGGCGGCAAGAAAGGCCATCGGCCTGATTCGGGAAGGCCGGGCCAGCCTGCTGATGAAAGGCAAGATCAACACCTCGACCCTGGTCCGGGCGGTGCTTGACAGGGAGAACGGCCTTCGCACCGGGCGGCTGCTGAGCCAGGTGATCGTCTTCCAGGTGCCGGGAATCCGGCGGCTGATGGTCATGACCGACGCCGCCATCAATATCGCTCCCAATCTGGCCCAGAAAGCCGAGATCTGCCGCAACGCCATAGAAGTGGCTCATGCGATCGGTGTCTCCAAACCCAACCTGGCCGCGCTTTGCGCCCTGGAGTTCGTCAACCCCGAGATGCCGGCCACGCTGGACGCGGCCGGACTGACCCTGATGAATCGCCGCGGGCAGATCTCGGGAGCCTACATCGAAGGGCCCATCGCCCTGGATTCTCCCTTGAGCCGGTTTGCCGCCGAGCGAAAAGGCATCGACAGCCCGCTGGTGGAGGCCACCGATATTTTCCTGGCCCCCGATATCGAGGCGGCCAACATCCTCTACCGTGCCATTCTCTACTTTGCCCAAGGGGAATCGGGGGGCATCGTTCTGGGAGCCCGGGTTCCGCTCATCCTGTTGTCCCGGGCGGAGACTCCCGAAACCAAGATCCGATCCATCGCGCTGGCCGTTCTGGTTGGCAAGGCCGCGGGCTGAGCCGGACCGGAAGGGCGTTTGAAACCGTCATGAAAATTCTGGTGGTCAACGTCGGATCCACTTCGTTGAAGTTCCGGCTGTTCCAGATGGAAGATGAATCGGTGGTTGCGGTGGGCAGGGTCGAGCGGGTGGGCAGCCCCAGTTCGCCGCTGAGCTACCAGTTGGGAGAGGAGCCCAGGCAGGAGAGGGATATCCGGGCCCCCGACCACCGCGCGGCCATCGAGCAGGTGCTCGACATCCTGACCGACCCGGCGTCCAAGGTCCTGGCCAGCCTGGAGGAACTCGACGCCATTGGCTTCAAGCCGGTTCACGCCAAGGGCATTGCCGATTCGGTGGTGGTGACCGACGAGGTCATCCAGGCCATGGAGGACTACATCTTCCTGGCTCCGGCCCACAATCCTCCCTACATCGAGGCCTTTCGCATCTTCCGGCAGCTTCTGCCGGACAAGACCCTGGTGGGGGTGTTCGAAGCCGCCTTTCACAAGACCATTCCCGACTACGCCAGAACCTACGGAATCCCCTATGAGTGGGCCGAGAAACACGCCATCCAGCGATACGGGTTTCACGGCGCTTCCCATCGCTACATCTCCTGGCGTGCCCCTGAACTGGCCGGGCGCACCGGCCAGGACCTGAAAGTCATCTCCTGCCACATGGGCGGCAGCGCCAGCATCTGCGCCATCAGGAACGGCCGCTCCATTGAGACCAGCATGGGTTTTTCGCCCCAGGCGGGCCTGTCACACGCCACGCGCAATGGCGACCTGGATCCCTTTGTTCCGCTCTATCTCATGCAGGAAGAAGGCCTGAGCGTGGACCAGGTGCGGGAGGGCCTTTCCCAGCGGGGAGGTCTGAAGGGAATCTCGGGTTTGAGCGGAGACGTCAGGGACCTGGAGGAAGCGGCAGCGGCGGGAAACCCCCGGGCCAAGCTGGCCCTGGAGGTGCTGGTGCACGAAACCAGGAAGTACATCGGCGCCTATTCCGCGGTGCTGGAAGGCCTGGATATTCTGGCCTTTACCGGAGGAATCGGGGAAAACGGCATCCGGATTCGACAGTCGGTCTGCCGGGGCCTGGAGTACCTGGGGATTCGGATCGATCCCGACCGAAACCAGGTGCGGGGCAGGGACACGGTGATTTCCGCCGACGGGTCCGAGGTTTCGGTCCTGGTCATTCTGGCCAATGAAGAGCTGGTGATCGCCCGCGAGACGGCGCGGCTGGCGGCCGAGTCGGGACGTGGCCAAGGGTAGATCTCTTATTCGGATTGTAGATTGTGGATTGTAGATTTGGGGAAAGGACAGGTTCCGTAACTCTCCAATCAACAATCAGAAATCAGCAATCGACAATATCATTCCTTGTTGGTCTGAGGCACAGCCCCGCCGACAGCGATCCGTCCCAGAGGCGCCCTTCGGGATCACCCCACGTCCTGTACCGAAATCGACACGCCGGACCGGGCGCTACGGGTCACTGCCTCCGTGAACTGCATGTACTTGAGGCCATCCTCGAAGGTGGTGTGAGAGATTTTTTCCTCGCCGCGGATGGCATTGATGAACTCCTCCTCCACCCGCCAGCTTCCTTCCAGTTCAGCCGGGATGGCGATCTGCGCGAGATCGCTGTCCCCCCGCTTTCCACCTGACAACTCGTCGGCGTCCAGGTCGTAGCAAAGAGTGCCCTCGCTGCCGAACAGCCAGGTCCTGGAGATGGAGGCAGCCAGGCCGGTGACCGCGCTGAATTGCATTCGTGCCTGGGCCCCGCAGGCCATCTTCGCCAGGATGTCCACGTGGTCGGGGATGGTGATGCTCTGCCGCACGCCCTCAGGGGTGCCGCGGTGGGTGACGTTGACCTGGGACATGGCCACCACCTCGACGGCTTCCCCCACCCAGCGCATCAGGGCTTCATACCAGATCCCCATGGCCAGAATGTTGAAGCCGCTCAGGTTGCGATCATGACGCCAGTGCAGCGGGCCGGATCGGTCCACGAAGCTGTTGGCGTTGTTGGTGACGTCCACCGCCAGAATCTCTCCCAGGTAACCCTCGGCCACCAGCTTCCGGATCATGCCGTCCACCCTCAAGGTGATGGGGGAGGGAACGATCTGGGTGACCAGGTGAGGGTTGGCCTGGGACTCCTCCAGCATCACCCGGGCCTGGCCGGCGTCCATGGCCATGCGCGCCTCGGTCATCACGTGCTTGCCCGCCTCCAGGGCCGCCAGGGTGATGGGGCAGTGGAGATAGGGCCAGGTCCCGATCACCACGGCGTCGATCCCGTCCGAGGCGACCAGTTCCCGCCAGTCGTCGTGAATGGTGGGGATGCCGAACGCCTTGGCTACCCTTTGACTGGACTCCCGGCTGCGGTTGCAGACGGAGACGATCTCGACGCCCTCCTGGGCCTGCAGTCCTGGAATGTGACGCACGCGGGTGTTGTCTCCCGCGCCCACGATGCCGATGCGAATGGCAGATGCCATGGATCTAACCTCCTGTTCCAATTTCAGGAATTGTTCCGGTTGTCATGAAAGGGATAGTTCTGCAATTCAAGGGTTGTCGCTCTCCCACCCGGAGTCTTGCTCCGGAAGTGGATGGCGGGGTACGGTCTGTGCCCGCTCCGGTCCGGCGGGTGCGGTCAGCTTCCAGGAGCCCTCTCCCGCCATGGTGGCTTCCAGGCTCAGCAGTCTTTGCTTCCGATGCAGCCCCCAGCGATAGCCTCCCAACCCGCCGTCGCTGCGAATGACCCGGTGACAGGGGATGACCAGGGCCACCGGATTGGCGGCGCAGGCGCCGGCCACCGCCCGGACTCCGTCCGGATTGCCCAAAGCCGTTGCCAGACCTGCGTAGGTGAGGGTGCGGCCGGTCGGAATCTCCTGGATTCGCCCCCAGACGGTCCGTTGAAAAAGCGTTCCTCCCGGGGAAAGCGGGAAGGACAGAGCGACCGGCTCTCCTCCGAGAAATCGGTTGACGGGCTCGAACCAACGCTGGGGTTTCTCCAGGCCGGGATGGAGTGTGCGTCCCCGAAACCGCCTCGACAGCGCTTCCACAAGCGCCTGGTCGCGGTCTCCCCACATCAGGCCGCACAGCCCCTTTTCGGTGGCCGCAATCAACAACCGCCCCAAGGGCGAATCGCCGATGTGATAGGCAATCTGAGGGTTGTGGTCAACTTCCACGTATTCTCCAAGCACGGATAGCCGTGGTACAGGCCTTGAAGCCGTCGTCGGCTTCACGCGAGCCTCATTGTACTGTGTACTGTAGCCGATTCCCATTCTCAATGGAGCCTTTTGCAAAATTCGGCAAGAAGGGGGATTTTGATGTCGTGAGAGGCAGGTAAGGATAGGTGAGTCGAGGGACAAGACCACACTCTGTTGTATCATGAAGGTGCCTAAACCACATGATGAACGGAGGTAGACCTTGT
>JAJDUG010000014.1 GCA_022826755.1 Acidobacteriota bacterium | reverse complement strand
GAATAGACACGAATACGAATGGATCTCCTTCGGTTTTTCTTCGTGGCCTATCGGCAACAGGGACCCTGTCCCGTTGATCAGGTTATCTACCTGTTGAACATGGATGCACAGGATGCACAGGATCAACAGGACGAGAGGCTGTGGCCCGGGAAGCTGACTGGCTGCGTTTTCCCTCACCCGAACCCACGGAGCGTTCCCTTGGAGTGGGTCAAGAACATTGTCTTTCTTAGTGGCCCTTCGTCGTTCTTCGTGGGTCTTCGTGGATAACTCTTTTTTTCTGTTGTTCCAGGCAAGCTTGACTTTGAACCGGACTCCGGCCACCCGGCGTCGGAAATATCTGACACATTAACAGGAGGGAACCCATGAAACAGGGCATTACGAGACGGAGTTTGCTGCAGTCCCTGGCCGGCGGCCTGGCCACCGGGACACTCACCGCCGGACTGGCGGCCGAGAGCCTGGCCGGCGCGTTGCCGGCGGCAACCGGATCGGCTTCCCGAACTGCGCCCATGGAACGGCTGAGGCGTCAGATCGATCCCGACCGGGTCCTGCTGTGGGAAAACACTCGCAAGGAGATCCGGGAACTGCTGGATAGCGGTCTTCTCAAGGCGGCCATCCTGCCGGCGGGTTCCATCGAGCAGCACAACGAGCACATCGCCCTGGTGGAGGATACGGCCCACGCCACCTTTTACGCCAAGCAGATTGCCCTGGAGCTCTACCCGCGCGTGATTGTGGCCCCGCCCAGCTTTTGCGGCTATGCGCCCTACTGGATGGCGCGGAAAGGGAGCATTACCCTGCGCCGCAAGACCTTTCAGGCCTATATCTTCGATGTGCTCCACTCCCTGAAGACCCACGGCATCCACACCCTGCTGGTGCTCAATGGCCACGGAGGGAACCAGCAGCCGCTCAAGGAAATGGAAGAGACCTGGCGCAGCAAGCTCGGGGTGACCATGGAGGTGGACTCGGTTTGGGCGCCGACTCCCCCGGACTTCGTCAACACCATCCTGGAAGGCAAAAAGCGTCTGTCCCACGGCGAGGAATACGAGACCTCCCTTGCGCTGGCCGCCCATCCCCACCGCGTGCGCCGGGTCAGCATGAAGGAGTACGACGACGCCAATCTGAACTACGAGTCGGGATTCTCGCCGGATGTGGAGCATTTCCTGCGAATCGACGGGCGCACCTTCATCGATGGCCGCATCAACGAGGAAGGCGAGAATGCCACCGATCGGGCCCGCCAGGAGCAATCGGCGCTGGCTACGGCGGCCAAGGGGGAAAAGATCATCGCCCGGGTGGTCGAGTACTACGTGGAGAAGCTGCAGAAGATGATTGCCGCCACCGAATCGGGACAGCCCTGGCCTCCGGCCTGAGGGGGTTTGCCCGGCCCGCATTTCTTGCCAGGACGCACCGGTATGGTTGGAGAGCCTTTTGCAGGATTCTTCAGAATTTTGCAAAAGGCTCAACGGATTGTACTATCGCTTCCTGCCGTTGGTCGGTTGAACCGAGGAGGATCCATGGAACTGGGGTTGAAAGGCAAGCGAGCCATTGTTACCGGGGGCAGCCGCGGCATCGGCCGCTGCTGTGCGTTGGGGCTGGCCCGGGAAGGCGCCCGGGTCTGCGTGACCGCCCGCACCCGACCGTTGCTGGAGGAAGCCAGGCTGGAGATCGACCGGGCCGGCGGCGAGGGGTGGTTGGTCGCCAGCGACCTGACCACGCTGGAGGGCTGCCGGCGGGTGGTGGATGGGACGGCAAGGCGCTGGGATGGGGTGGACATCCTGGTGAACTGCGCCGGTGCGGCCAGAATGGCCGATATCCTGGAGCTTCCGACCGAAGTCATCGACGAGGGGCTGGGGCTGAAGAGCTACGGCTATCTGCGCATGGCCCAACTGGTGATTCCGCACATGAAGCGGAACCGGTGGGGGCGGATCGTCAACATCGCCGGAGGAGCCGGCACCAGTCCGACCCGGGCCAACATGCCGCTGAGCGTGGCCAATATCGCCGTCCTGAACATGACCCGGGCTCTCTCCGACGCCGTCTCCGGGGACGGGATCCTGGTGAACACCATCTGTCCGGGACTGACCAAGACCCAGCGAGCCAGGGACCTGCAGCGCGCCAGGGCAGAGGAGGAGGGTCGCAACGTGGACGAGATTCTGGCCCGAATCGGACGTGGGTTGCCGGCGGGGCGCTTGGCCGAACCGGAAGAGATTGCCGACATGGTGGTTTTCCTGGCTTCCGAGCCCTGTTCCTATTTGTTCGGCAGCTCCCTCTACATGGACGGGGGCGAGCGTCGAGGGACCCCTTGAGGCGACCTCGGTGGCCGCGTGTCCGGGGTTGAGCTTCCCCGGCTCCTTGCCGTATTCTTGTCGTTCCGACCCGTGGTCCCGAATGGACCCGGTGCGGTTTGGCGGAGACGGCGGAAACGCAGTTGACCGGGTTGGCAGGAGATAATGGCATGTTCAACGGGGGAAACCTGCAGCGAAAGTTCAAGCAAGGTCAGGCTGCCGTGGGCACCATCGCCTACTTCGGGTCTCCGGCCTTCGTGGAGATGGCCGCCTCGGCCGGCTACGACTGGCTGTTCCTGGATACCGAGCACGGCCACCTGACCTCCGGCGATCTGCTGCCTTTGCTTATGGCCGCCAAGGGGACCCCGATCGACGTGATCGTTCGGGTCCCGGGTCTGATAGAGGCTGAAATCAAGCGGGCCCTCGACTGGGGGGCCAACGGCATCGTGGTTCCCATGGTGGAAAATGCCGAGCAGGCGGCCCTGGCCGTGAAATGGTCCAAGTACGCCCCGCTGGGAAGACGGGGTTGCGGGCCGCTGCGGGCCGAATATACCCATCGGACCAACGAGTACTTCGCCCAGGCCAACGACCAGGTCACGGTGGTGGCCCAGATGGAGAGCCTGGAGTCGGTGAGAAACATCGAGCAGATCGTGCGTGTTGCCGGGCTGGACGCCGTCTTCATGGGACTGGACGACCTGCGGCAGTCGATGGGATTGCTGGGAGTTCGCGATCACCCCGAACTGGACGAGAAGGTCGAGGAGATCTTTCGCGCCGCCCGCGGCGCCGGCATGCCCTTCGGAACCTTCGTCGGCAGCGCCGCGGCCTGCCGTTCCTGGATCGATCGGGGCGCGCTGCTCATGACGGTGGGCTCGGACCTGGAGTTCTGGCTGAACGGCCTGGACCGGGAAATGGATCGCTTGAAGGGGTCGGACCCGTCCGCCCGCGAGTCCTGATCCCTGTCAACGGACGCCTCAACCGTTTCTTTCCCCAACTGAACCATTCCATCAGGTGGAAATCCCATGAATACCAGAACCCTACAGGCGGAATCGCAGATCTTTCAGTCCTACATCGAAGCCACACCCACCTCGGCGGAGCTCTACAGGAGGGCGCAGCGGGTCTTTCCCTGTGGCGTCACCCATCAGGCCCGGGTGCTGGAGCCTCATCCCCTGTTCGTGGCCCGGGCTCAGGGGGGGCGCAAGTGGGACGTGGACGGACGGGAGTACGTGGACTATTTCGGTGGCCACGGGGCCCTGATTCTGGGGCACAACCACCCCGTGGTCCAGGAGGCGGTGCGGGAACAGGTCTCCCGCGGGACGCACTACGGGGCATCCCATCAACTGGAGCTGGAGTGGGCCGAACTGATCCGGTCCCTGGTTCCCAGCGCCGAGCGGGTTCGCTTTACGGTGAGCGGCACCGAAGCGACCCACCTGGCTCTCAGGGTGGCCAGGGCCTATACCGGCAAGCCCAAGCTGGTGCGCTTCGCCACCCACTTCCACGGATGGCACGACCATGTGGCCTTTGGCAAGGAGTCGGTCGGGCCCAAGCCGCCGCCGGGCATCCTGCAGGAAATCGTCGACAACGTGCTGGTGTGCCCGCCGGGAAACCTGTCCTGGCTGGACGAGCTTTGCCGGGACCGTGAGGACGTGGCCGCCGTGATTCTGGAGCCGACCGGGGCCACTTTCGGCAAGGTGCCCCTCGATCCGGCTTTCCTGCCGGAGTTGCGAGAGTGGACCGCCCGGCGGGGCATCCTGCTGATTTTCGACGAGGTCGTTTCGGGATTCCGTTGTTCCCTGGGCGGGGCCCAGGGCTTCTACGGAGTCACACCCGACCTGACCACCCTGGCCAAGATCGTGGGGGGCGGCTATCCGGGCGCCGCCCTGGTCGGACGGGCCGAGGTGATGCAGGTCATGGATGCCCGGGAAGGGGACAACGGCCCGCTTCCACCCCTGGTGGTGCACTACGGAACCTACAACGCGGCCCCGGTCACCGCCAGCGCCGGGATCGCCACCTTGAGGTACCTGCAATCCACCGACATGATTGCCCGGGCCAATGCCAGCGGAGCCAAGCTGCGCCGGGAAATGAACGCGGTCACCCAACGACTGGGTTGCGACTGGTGCGTCTACGGAGATTTCTCCGGTTTCCACGTCTTTCCCAATCCCGATCACGAACCGGTTACCCCTGCCGATATCATGGCCGGTCGAGTGGATTCGTGGAAGCTCCGGGGAGCCGCTTCTCCCCGGCTCCAGCACAAGGCGCGGGCCGGGTTCCTCTGCAACGGCGTGGACGTCCTGCCCTGGCCCGGGGGCCTGGTCTCGGCAGTGCACACCGATGAGGATCTGCAACGGACAGTGGAAGCCTTCGAGGGTTTACTGAAGATGCTGGCCCGGGAAGGCGAGCTGAAGTAGGTCGGCCCGGCGGCGAGTCCGTGCCTCGGACCGACACGCCGGAAAACAGATATCCACGAAGGGCCACCAAGGACTACGAAGGGCCACCAAGGGCTCTGGCGCCGCCTGGCAATCAGTTGCCCCCCCGTGGCAGCCCTCATCCGCCATTCAAGTCTTGGCTTCGACTCCCGCCAATCGATAGTGTGTTGACATATTGCATTTAGAATGCATAATATCGACTTTTCGATGATCCGCCCGGCCGATGAACCGGATGCCAGAATACATCAATCGTTCGCTGGAGCCGGTCCTGGAAAGGGCTGCCTCCGAGTTTCCCGCCGTCGTCCTGACCGGACCGCGGCAATCCGGCAAGACAACCCTCCTCCGGCGCCTCTTCGGTAGCCGATGCCGGTATGTATCTCTGGAGCCACCGGACGTTCGCGCAAGCGCCGTGCAGGATCCGCGAGGGTTCCTGGAAATCCACGGTCCTCCGGTGATCTTCGATGAAGTCCAGTATGCTCCGGAATTGCTTTCGTACATCAAAGAGAGGATCGACGCGGATCGCCACCAGAGCGGTCAATATCTTCTCACCGGCTCACAAGATCTGTCGCTCTTCGAGAAGGTGAGCGAGTCGTTGGCAGGCCGAGCGGCAATTCTGCGCCTATTGCCTCTTTCCAGGCGGGAAGTGCAGGGGAGGCCGCAGATGGCCCTTCCGTGGGAGCGCAAGCGCGAGGCTTCCGCGAATTCGTCGCATGTCTTTGGCGAGTTGTGGAAGGGCTTTCTTCGAGGAGGATATCCTGAACTTGCCGCCCAGCCCAAGCGGGATGCATCCCTCTGGCATGCCGGCTACATCCAGACCTATCTCGAACGGGACGTGAGAATGCTGCGCCAGGTTGGCGACCTGACTCAGTATCAGAATTTCCTTCGGCTCCTGGCGGCCAGAAGCGCCCAACTCCTGAATCTGACCGACGTCGCCCGTGATCTGGGCGTTGCGGTCAACACTGTCAAGGCATGGCTCTCCGTGCTCGAAGCCACCTACCAGGTGGTGGTGCTGCGCCCCTACTTCGCCAATGTGGGCAAACGGCTGGTCAAGACTCCGAAAGTGTATTTCACGGACGTCGGCACACTCTGCTACCTGGCAGGCCTCAAAGACCCCCAACACGCCGCCTCAGGCCCCATGGGAGGCGCCATCCTGGAAACGGCGGTTCTCTCCGAGTTCGTCAAGACCCTGACCCATCGAGGATTCCCCCCCCGGGTCTACTTTTGGAGGACGATGGCGGGAACCGAGGTGGACTTCGTGGTCGAGACCGACGGAAAGCTGGTGCCGATCGAGGTGAAGCTGTCCGCCACGCCTCGCCCTGCCATGGCCGCTGCCATCAGGGGATTCCAGGGCGATATGGCGGGCGCGGCCGTGCCGGGGTACGTCGTTCATCCAGGGGACTTGCATCTTCCTCTCGGTCCCCAGGTGGCGGCCCTGCCCTTCGCCGAACTGTAGCGGTCCTCAACGGGATAGCAAGCGGGCGGGACGCCCGCGTTCCCGGGTGGGCCTCCTCCCATCGCTCTTGCTCCTCAAGGGGCACGCGCCGGCTTGCCGGTCCGCAGCCGGTGCCGATCCCTCAGAGCCTTCACGCTTGCAAGAATCCTGTAGTTCCTGTGCATCGATGTTGATTATTCGTTTCGTGGCGATGTGTGCCGTTGACGCAAATCCGTCCCGCTTGGTGGCCCTTCGTCGTCCTTCGTGTACCTTCGTGGATAACTCTTTTGTTCTGTTGTTTCAGGCCAAGATCAACACGATGCTTAACGTGTCGAGCACAAGGCTCTTCACTCTTCACTCTCCACTCTCCACTGTTGTTTCAGCCGTGCCACTTCCCCCACGATTCTCAGCTTTTCATCGCTGAGGTGGCCATAGCGGTTGATCCAGAAACCGTGGCGGCTGGCCTCCCGGGCCGTCCGCAGGCGGTTTCGAAAATCCGCGGGGGGGCCGTAGGCGTGGGCCAGGGGGCAGACGGGGGTACTGCCGGCTTGCAACTGGGCCTGGGCGATCTTGCGCCGCTGGGCGGCTGCTCCCGCCGGATGGGGTTCTTCGGGGGTCGGGTAGCGCAGGTCCTCCAAGCTGGCCGGAGGCGGCTCCTGGCCGGTATCGAAGAGGCGGGCCAGGGCCCTCGCCAGAAGCTGCTCCGACACTCCCGGATTGGCCCGGTGCAGGCTGTCCCCGTAGAACCGGAGCATCATGGGCCAGTGCATGGTGTAGAGCTTGACCGACAGGGCCGAGCTGTACCGGCCAACGCGGGCATAGTCCAGGCCCGAGAGGATGTTCCAGGGCGGCGGGAAGGCGTTGGGCCGCAACTCCATGCGCTCCCCGCCGGCTTCGTTCATGGCTCGGCGAAAACCGGCGTGCAGGGACTCGACCAGGCCGGCCTTGAACCCCAGCCATTCCTCCAGGCCGGCGGACTCAGGCAGCAACCGCCGGCGAATCTCGCCAAGGCTGCCGGCCTCGGCGCAGATTCTCAGGTCCCCGTCAGCGAGTCCCCCGTGAAGGCGCCGGTAGAGTGCTTCGGCGGCGCTGCGCATGAGTTCGAAATCGAGTCCCATCCGCCGGGCTTGCGTGCGGGCGTGCTCACCGAAGTCGAGAAAAACGGAATCGAGCAGATAGGGCGGATATTCGGGCCAGTCCAGGCGCAGGCCGTCCACCGTTGGATACTGGCGGCAGAGGTCCCGGAGGAGCGCCAGGGTGTAGTCGCGGATATGGGGGCTGGCCAGACTGCCGTTGGCCGAAAGACGGCGCCCGGGAATACTGCCGTCGGGAAGGCGGGGACAGTCGTCGGGTTGCGGTTGGCCGAACTGGACCCGGTAGCCCGGCGGAATGGCTGCCTGAACCTGCAGGTAGACCTTCAACCCGCGGGACTGGGCGTTGCGGATGAACTCGCCCACCAGGGGGCCTTGCTCCCGGGTCAGGTCGTCCGCCGGTGGGGGCTGGTAGCGCAGCCCCCGATAGAGATCCAGGTTCGGTTGGAAGCTGGGGGCCGTCCGCGCCCACAGCTCCCGCTTGCCCCACAGGGTCCGGTCCAGCAGCCGGACCTTGCCGGCCCCGGCGTCGATGGGCGGTTCCCGGAACCCGTTTCGCCGGTCGGCCGGCGCCATCACGTAAGGAGAGGTTGTCACCGCGGTGACCCCGGCCAGCTTCTCCAGCCTGTCCAGCGCGCCGTTGACCGACTCGCTCTGAAAATACTCGGGCATCACGGTGATGCCGACCAGGCTAGCCATGAAATCTCCTATCCGAACTGCTGGGGAATGATGCCTCCGGTGGCGTCGTCGTCCACGGGCAGCCAGCGAGCCTGGTAGAGGGCCGCCTCGGCGTCGAAGATTCGTCCGTCCGGCAACCGGTACTGGTTGGGAGTGGTGGGCTTGACGCCCGAGACCAGCGCCGGTACCCGTTCGCGGTCGGCCCGCAGTTGAGCCATGGCCTCCTCCCAGTCGAACCGCTGAAACAGTTGTTGCCGCAGCTCGACGCATCGCCCGGCATGCTCGGGCTGCCGGGCCAGGTTGGTCATCTCCCGGGGATCGTTGGCCATGTCGAAGAGCAGCGGTTGGCCCCCCTGAACGTCCACGTATTTCCAGTCACGGGTGCGGATGGCCCGCCAGGCGCGGGTTGGCTGCCCGATGGGAAGCGCATGGGTCTTGATGCGGGTGCCCCACTGGCAGTACTGGCTGGGCGCAAACTCGCGGGGAGATCGTCCCCCGGCCGGGTCGCGCAATAGCGGACTGAAGTCCATCCCGTCGAGCCCCGGGGGTATGGGGAGATCGGCCAGGCTGCAGCAGGTTGGAAAGAGGTCCATCAGGGAAATCACCTGGGACAGGCGGGAGTGGCCCGGCTGAACCCCTGGGCCCGTGATGAGAAGGGGGACCCCCATGGATTCTTCGTAGTAGACCGACTTTTGCCAGAGGCCGTGGGCCCCTCCCATCTCCCCGTGATCGCTGCTGTAGATGACGATGGTGTTCTCCAGCAGCCCGTTTTGGCGGAGGGTCCCCAGCAGTTCCCCGATGCAGTCATCCACGTAGTCCACGCAGGCGTAGTAGCTTTCCCGTCCTCTCCGGATCTGTTCCTCGGTCAGATGGGAAGAGAGCCTGTCGTAGAGGCGGCGGGCGTAGGGTTCCAGGCGGTCCACGCAGTCGGCGGGTTGATCCGGCGGCGGAACCCGGTCCCGGTAGCGGCGGATGTAGCGGCCCGGCGCGGTGAAAGGGGCGTGGGGGCGGCCGTAGCCGGCGCAGAGGAACCAGGGCTGCTCCGGTCTTCGGTCCTGGTGTTCCAGCAGAAAAGCCTGGCTTTCGCGGGTGACCACCACGTCCTGGATCAGGCTTTCGGGGATTTCCGTAATACCTGCGCTCTCTGCGCCGTGGTAGCTGGGAAACAGGTCCAGCGGCTCCGGTTGATGGGAGAGCCCGTGGTGAAAATCCCCGTAGGGCCGGTGTTGGAACCCGTGCAACTGGTCTTTGCCTCCGAAGTGCATCTTGCCCACCAGGCAGGTGGCGTAGCCGTGTGCGGCGAAGTGTCGGGGCCAGGTGACCTGTTCGGGGAAGATGATCCAGTGGTTGGCCCAGGCGGCGCAGCGGTGCGGTTCCATGGCGGTCAGCAGGCACATGCGCGAGGGGGTGCAGGCCGGAGAGGCGCAACTGGCGTTCTCGAACTGCACCGATCGCGAGGCCAGGTCGTCCAGGTGGGGTGTGCGCACGACGGGGTCGCCGGCGAACCCTGCCACCCCGGGTGTGTGCTGGTCGGTCAGGATCAGGAGGATATTGGGATTGGCATTCATGGGAGCGCCTCCGGCTGATTGGTGGGCCCGCGGGCCGGGAAGGGAAGGAAGGGGAGGACGCCTACTCTATCCCGCTCAGGATATCGATCAGACGGGCATCGTCGTCGGGGAAGACGGTTCTCAGGTCCAGCAGGACGGCCTCCCTGTCCAGGCGGGCCAGCACGGGAGGGTCCGATTGCCTCAGCAGAGCCTCCAGCCTGGCCGCCGAGCATCTGGAGGAACGCAAGCAAAGGAGCCAGGTCGGCAGGCTTTGGGAGGGAGTGGACCCTCCTCCGATGACGGAGGCTCCCTCGACCGCCTCCACCGTCAGATGGGTAGGGAGTCCGGAAAGGCGCGCCGCCAGGCTGTCGGCCCGTTCCTTCAGGAGACCGGCATCCATCCGAATCATCCGCACCACCGGGACCTCCAGTTCCTCCCGGCGCGTCAGATAGGCGATCAGGGTGGATTCCAGCACCGCCAGGGCCAGCTTGTCCACTCGCAGGGCCCTGAAGAGGGGGTTTTGCCGGATTCTCTGCACATGGCGGGAGCTTCCGGCGATGATGCCCGCCTGAGAACCACCCAGCAGCTTGTCGCCGCTGAAGCAAACCAGGTCGGCCCCCCTGGATAGGCTCTCCCGCGGATGGGGTTCGGGTTCGATTCGCTCGGCCTCCAGGTCGATCAGGCAGCCGCTGCCCAGGTCCTCCACCAGCGGGACGGACCGGGAGGCGCAGAGGGCGGACAGCTCCTCCAGGCTTGGTTTGGAGGTGAATCCCGAGATCTTGAAGTTGCTGGGATGCACTCTGAGAACCAGCCTGGTCTTGTCGCTGAAACCCTGCCGGTAGTCGCTGAGATGGGTCTTGTTGGTGGTGCCGACCTCCTTCAGCCGGGCGCCGCTCTTGCGCAGGATGTCGGGCACGCGGAAGGAATCGCCGATCTCGATCATCTCCCCCCGGGAAATCAGGACCTCGCCCCCCTCGGCCAGGGAGTTGAGGATGAGGTACACGGCCGCCGCGTTGTTGTTGACGACCAGCGCCCCCGGGCAATTCAGAATGGTTTCCAGGAGGCGGCCGGCAATGACGTCTCTCTTGCCCCGGCTGCCGCGACCCAGGTCGAATTCGAGGTTGGAGTAGTTGGAGGCGACTTCCGCCAGTTGCCGGCGGGCCGTGTCTCCGACCGGCGCCCGTCCCAGGTTGGTGTGCAGGATCACGCCGGTGGCGTTGACCACCTTCTTCAGGCCGGGGCGGGCCCAGGAGCGAAACTCCTGCAGGAGGGCTTCCTGGATGCGGTCCTCCAGTTCCGGAACCGGCCACTCTTTTCGGGGGTTGCCGGCCAGCTCCCGGCGCACGCCCTCCAGAACCCTGCGGACCAGGAAGACGACGAAGGGGCGGCTGGTGCGGCTGATGAGGGCCGCTGCCTGGGGACTGTCGACAATCCTGTCCACCGCGGGAATCCGGCGGTAGGCCGTCGAGGAGGTTCGAGCCATGGCCGGTCTAGGATACCACCGGCTAGGAGTCTGCGCCGCAGGACATTCTCGAAAGGTTCAAGAGCGAGAGGACAGTGCCGAAGATCTGTTGCAGGGAGTGCTTGGGAGCCGCTTAGGCGTTGATGGAGTCTCAAGCGCCCTGTGGGCTCCCACAATGGGCGGT
>JAJDUG010000026.1 GCA_022826755.1 Acidobacteriota bacterium | reverse complement strand
ACCGCCCATTGTGGGAGCCCACAGGGCGCTTGAGACTCCATCAACGCCTAAGCGGCTCCCAAGCACTCCCTGCAACAGATCTTCGGCACTGTCCTCTCGCTCTTGAACCTTTCGAGAATGTCCTGCGGCGCAGACTCCTAGGGTCGAATCGACTAGAGCCCTAAGGTTATGTAGCTCAATGTCATCAATCATAAGGCAGAGAACTGCATCAGGGTGAAGCAACGGCACTGTCTTCTGAAGCCTCTCAGCAACAAGCGCTAACCAGGAGGAATTCCGATAACCATTCTTGTAGTTAATTGCCGATGCGTCGGTGTTGTAGGGAGGATCGATGTAAAGAGCATTGATACCCTCACGATGCCGACGTTGGTTCAACGCAAGCGCCTGAGCGTTCTCGCTGTGAAATAGAACGGCGTCAGCTTGCTCTTCCACATCCCCAATCGCTTCAAGCAGACGCGCGGTGAATCCCGAACCGAAGTGCTGTGTGTCCACCACGAGCGTCGGATGCCCCTTCAGAAACTCGGGCTTGAGCTTCTTGCTGTAGCCCGGCATGGTCAGGTTGCCCTCGATCTGGTCAATCCCAAAAAGCTTCACCCACTCCTGGCGCTGCGCCTCATTCGCGGCGATCTCCGCATAGAACGCCTCGGGGATACTCCCGACAGTGATGCAGTATTGAGTCTCGACCACGAACTTCTTCTTCAGCCACAGTTTCTTCTGGAAGTCTTCGAGCTGGGCAAGGAAGTCGATGATCTTGCCCGCGATCTTGCGGATGACCTTGATCTTCGAGAGGTACTGCTCGACGCGAGGCGCTGACTCGTTCTCCACGTCGTCCAGATGCATGACTTCGTTCTTGATGTAAAAGTCCAGCTCCCGGCGGAGGAAGGTTCCGAGATCCTTGTGGATGAAGTAGTCAAAGGTGTTGCGCGCCACGTAACGCTTGAGGTGCGCGTCCAGGCGGCTATATTCCGCCAATTCGCCGCTGGCCGTTGTATGCGGCTTGGCCAACTCGGCGATCCACGGCGCCAATGCGGTATCGGTTACGGTCAGGACCCGTTTAGCGATAAGCGCGCTCAGGTCCTTCTGGATCGGGGGCTTCTTCTTTCCGCCGCGTTTGTCCTCTGGCCAGTCGGTGAGCGTCGCCGGGCGGTACTCGAAGCCGATGACGAGATCCTTGCCCTGCCCGCCATCCTCCTCGGCGATGAAGTCGCGGCCGGATTCTCCGGGCGCCGCCAGGATGAACACGCGGTCCTTGCCCTCGGCGGCCTTGACGTTGCCGTGCTCGCCCTCGGCGGCGTCCGTCAGGCGGAAGTGCACGCGCAGGGGCTTCTTGTCGTCGTCCGGCCTCAGGCGGAAAGCGTAGTCGCGCAGGTACTCGCTGGTCTTGATGTAGTAGTGGTCCTTGTTGGCCCAGTGGAGCGTGACCTCCTCGCCCTCGTAGGGGATGGCGTAGACGCCCGGCTTGTAGACGCGCTTGGCGAGGAAGTCACCCTCGGCGTAGTAGCGCCGGAAAAAGCTGAACAGGTGGTCGTAGACCTCGCTCTCCAGCGCGCTGACGTCCACCGCGTCGCTCGAGAGCCGGGCGCGCAGTTTTTTAACAATAGGCGAGTCATCCGGGTTCATTCCCCCCGTCTCGATACCCGTGATCACCTTCGACAGCTCCTTCTCCAGCTCCGCCTTGTCGGCGCTCTTGTATTGGCCGAACGCCGTCTTCACCTGCGGCAGCAGGTCCTGGTCGAGGAACTGCGATACTTCGGCGCTCTTGGCGTGCATGATGCGGTAGAGGCCGAAGTCCAGGTCGGGCTGATCGAGCTGGAACAGCTCCTTCAGCAGCGTTTTCAGCTTTTCGTATTTCTGGCTCATGCGGTCTCTTCATTATTGGTGATATTCACGTGCGGGCGAGGACCTGTTCGAACCACAGGATGGCCGCCTCGCCCTCTTTTCGCGTGACCTCGTCGACCGATCGACTGTGGCGTATGCCATTTCGGAGTTCTGCCAACTGGTCAAACTTCGCCGACAGCGTTGTCTTGTTCGCGAATCTCTTTTCAAAACCCTGCCAGAGGCTCTTGCTGAGGATCGTGTCCTGCACCTCTCGCAGATCACAGTACTCGAGACGTCGGCTCAACAGTTTGCACTGATCGAGTTCGATGTTCGCGTTCTTCTTTGCGGCAGCCTGGATGCGTTCATCGGTTTTCTGAAGCACGTGCGGTGGAAGCCGCTCAGCATCGTCCTCAAGTGTTGCGACGACTTGTTCGCGGAGATCGAGCTCAATGCCCTCGACCCGTTCGTCCAACTCGCGTAGCCGGGGCGGCAGATCGATCCTCTCCTTGATCAGCAGGTTCTCGATCGCCTCCAGCAACGTACGCTGGCGCTCGACAATGAAGGCCTCGTAGTCGTCGGAAGTGAACGGCTTGCGCAACAGCACGGCCAGAGCCACCGATGAGATGAAGTGCGACTCTAACATGCTGCGCACGGCGCTCTCTCCGCTTTGCTTGATCAGCTCCCGCAGATATTCGTTCGGGAAACGGTCACGAATGACGTGTCGATTCGTCTCGGCAGTGAGTGGCGTTCGGTTCAGAATTGAGTGGATCAATCCACCAGTTCCAAGATCTTTCGCCTTCGATGCCGGAATGATGTGATGGTCGTCCAAATCACCGTGTTGAGGTACATTGCCGCTCATCCAATCCCGTGCGCCTTGAATGATAAGCAAATTGAAGATGCCATTATAGACCGACGTGCCGCGCCTAACTTCGCGGCGAAGCTCAAGATTTCGAAATTGCATCCCAAATTCCTGGATCAGCATGGGCTCGCTCGCGTCATCATCCATCCAGGCTTTCAGGTCCAGGAAGTCTCTGGCCGCAGTGGACTCGACGGAACCCGAGTAGCGGTTCAGGAAGACAGAGGCCCAGTACCAATGCCGGACCTTGCGTTGCGCTTCAAGTCTCCGGCTGGCGGGCAATCCTCTGACGTGCTCTTGTATGGCAGAAAAAACCGGGATGATCGAAACGTAAGGGAGGTATTTTGGAGAAATCGCTCCGAATTCCTGGGGATGTCGCAAAAGCTTGATGGCATTCTCAACTGCATCAACGGCGTCGTTCCAACGCAGCATAAATGCCGTGGTGTCGGGAACTAACACTTCCTTGCGGCGCGTTCCATCGGGGTCACGGATCGGTTTCTCTTGCTCGGGTAGAAGGAAGTAGAGGTACTTTGGCGAGCAGTATCCCTGCCTCAGAATCGACATCACCTGCAAGATATACACGTTCATTTTATTTGAGTCGACGAACTCGAGGCGGGGAGCAGCATCACGCCACATTTGCTTCAACTGTACACCCTTGGGTCTGAGCAACGCATTGATGAGGTCGAAGGTGTCTAGTTGTATGCCTTTGCTGTTGATTTGGGTGAATATGTCACAAACCTTGTCGATTCCGAGCTCCTCATCGAGTTCGATATAAGAAATCTGGTACTGCTCTGTAAGAGTTCTGAGGTGTTCGCCGAATGCCGCCGCATTTGCGGTATGTAAAGTTGCTTGCTGGTACTGGCTTTCCATACCTGCCTGCGTGGCTCCGGCCGCTATTTCGCGCCAGTACTTTTCGTATCCTTGCACCCAGTTCGGCAGCGCCCAGCCCCCTTCGCCGACGACGGCCAACGGAAAAATATGCTCTGCATACTGCCACTCACGATTGGTGATGAGTTTTGCCCAGCGTTTCGACCAATCGTATTCGAACGCTTTGTCGTACTCCTCGGCCATGAAACGGTCGATGCGAACGAAGTAGTAGTACCGATTTGCGCGAGTGGGTAGCGTGATCTCGGGTGCCAGAAACACGTAGTACATGGCCGTGAGTCGCTGCTGCCCGTCCAGCACGATGTACTCCGGTTTTGCTGAGCCTTCGTAGCCGTAGACTGACTCGCAGGACAGCGCCACGAAGTTCTCCTTCTTGCCGGCCCAGAGCAACAAGCTGCCAATGTAATAGTCGAGGAATATCGAGCGCATGAGATCGCGAATGTCCCATGGTTTCCACTCGAACTCGCGCTGAAAATCGGGAATGACGAAGCGCCCTTCCCGCAAGCGTTCGATGAGCGTGTTCAGACTGATGTGGTCGGGTTTCTGTGCATTTTTCATATGATCGTTCTCCGGCTCAGGTTACCGCCCAGCGGATGGTGAAGAGTGTCTCCGTTTCGACTCGCTGTGTCAGTCGGCGCTCCAGCGAGTCGATGAGTTGGTCGCGCTTCTCGATGATTTCGTCCTCGGCCTTGAAGATCTCCTGGCGCTGGCGGCGTTGCTGGCGCTCCAGCTTTTGGATCTTCTCCTGAATCTCGTGCTGCTCGGCGAGCGTATTCGCCTGCCGCGCCTGGCGCCGCAGGGCCTTGATCTGTTCCTTGGTGTCCAGGAGCGCCTTCTCCGCCGAGAGCACCATGTCATCAGCCCACTTCTCGAGCTTGTCGCGCGCCTCGTTGAAGTGCGTGTTGTTCTGCTCCAGCGAGCGGCTGACCGTGGCCTGCGCGTGGCGCCGGGATTCGCGGTCGAGACGTTGCGTCACCGCGGCCGGGATTGCGACTTCGCCGTCCCCGTCATGGGTGGTTCGGCCGGCGCAACCAAACAGCTTCTCCATCGTCTCCTGGTCGAGCGACACTCCGGCCTCATCAAAACCGGAGAAGAGCAAGTACTCCTCCCGCTCGTAGGAGTCGATAGTGAGGAGGGTCAGGGTCAGGTAACCGGCTTTCCCGCGCAGCGCCTCGATCACGTGGAGACGCGTCGGATGGTTGGTCACGTCGAAGATGATCTTTTCGGGCGGGGTGGAAAGCGCTTTTGCGACGTCCACGACATGCTCGCCGAGCGGGTGCGACAGGCGATAGAGGAAGACACTCTGGGTCTCGCCGCCGTCCTCATCGGCGCCTGTTCCAGACTTGGGATGCGACTTCGAGATCAGACGATAGCGCCCTTTGAGGATCTCGCTACGGGGTGGGTGCTCCAGGTCGAAGGCCAGCGCCGCGTCGTTGAACCGCGCCCGTCCATCGAGCACGTAGCGCGTGAGCGACCAGAACCGCCTGCTCACGTGGTCGAGCTGGGCCTGGGCGTCGGCAAGCTGGAGGCGCAGTCGCTGGTGCACCTCCTCGTCGAAGTGCTCGAAGAGCGCGCGGCGCGTGTCGTCGAGCCGCGTTCGGATCTGCTCGTCCATCTCGGCTTGCAGCGTGCGGAAGGCGTCGTCGATCTCTTCAGGCGTCCGACATTTCTGGTAGATGCCCAGGATGCGCTTTTCGAAATCGACACCCGACTCGATACTGCCGAGCACCTCGTCCGAGGCGCCGAAGACACCGTTGAATAGGCTGAACTTCTCGGTCAGAAGCTCCAGGACGCGGCGGTCGGCCTCGTTGCGTTCGTTCAGGAAGTTGATCACGACCACGTCGTGCTTCTGGCCGTAGCGGTGGCAGCGGCCGATGCGCTGCTCGATGCGCTGCGGATTCCAGGGCAGGTCGTAGTTCACGACCAGTGAGCAGAACTGGAGGTTGATGCCTTCCGCCGCTGCCTCGGTCCCGAGCAGGATGGTCGCCTCATCCCGGAAGTGCTCTATGAGCGCCGTGCGTACGTTCACCGCCCGCGAGCCCGCGGCACGGCCGGTGTCGCGGTTCTCTTCCGCCCAGCGCTCGTAGATCGCGGTGGCCTCCGGCCCGCCATTCGTGCCGTTGAAGAGGACGACCTGCCTCTGGTAGCCATGCGATTCGAGGAAGGCCTTCAGGTACTCCTGGGTCCGACGCGACTCGGTGAAGATCAGCGCCTTGCGCGCGGCGCACGTCGTCGCCATCTGCTCGAAACCGATCTCCAGCGCCTTAAGCAACGCCCGGGTCTTGGTGTCGATGCCGATGGCGCGCGCCCAGGTGGCGAGACGCTGGAGGATGCCGATCTCCTCGCGCAACTTCTGCCGGTCGATGGTGACCGGGGGCGCCTCGGGTTGGTCGTCGTCCTCGCTCTCCGCGAGGATCTCGTCGAGCAGATCGTCCTCGATTTCCTCGGCCTCGATGAGTTGCGCCGTGAACTCCGGATCGCTGCTTGCCTGTTCGTCAAGCAGCGTCTCGAGGCGTGCCCTCAACGTGTCGAGTGTGGCGGCGATGGCCTGCGATGACGAGGCGAGCAACTTCTGCAGAATCAGGGCCGTGAGATGCCTCTGCCTCTGGGGGAGTGCGTAGCTGTCCTCTCGCTGAAGAAAGCCGGAAACCGCCTCGTAGAGCGCGTGTTCTTCGTCCGTCGGCTTGAATGGCCGCGTGATCGGACGCCGCTCCGTGTACCGGATGTACTCCATCACCTCGTTGCGGAGGGTGCGCTTGCAAAAGACCGAAAGCCGCTGCCGTAGGGCTTCAAGATTGCTGCCCGCACTGGCATACTGAGACCGGAACGAGTTGACATCGCCGAAGAGGCGCTCGTCGATGAGCGTCGAGAGGCCGTACAGCTCGAGGAGTGAGTTCTGCAGCGGCGTCGCGGTGAGGAGCAACTTTCGGCAGTCCTCCGTGGCCCAGCGAATTCCCTGACCCACCTTGTTGCTCGGACGGTACGCGTTGCGCAGCTTGTGGGCTTCGTCGATGACGACGATATCCCAGGCAATCGTCTTGAGTTCCTCGCGCAAGCGGTTCGCATAGTGGTGCGACATGACGACGACGGCATTTGTGCTTAGCGGTGTTTGGCCGCTTCGCCTGGCTTCGCGATAGACCTTCGCGTCGAGCACCTGCACGGGCAGATTGAACTTCTCCTCCAGTTCCAACGCCCACTGCTTGCGGATGGAAGCCGGGCAGATCACCAGCAGACGCCGCTTGCGTTCCGCCCAGAACTGGCACAATACAATTCCCGCCTCGATCGTCTTCCCGAGGCCAACCTCGTCGGCCAGGATGACGCCCTTGGAGAGGGGCGACTGCAGGGCGAAGAGCGATGCCTCGATCTGATGCGGGTTCAAGTCAACAGCCGCGTCGAACAGCGCCATCGACAGGCGGTCCATTCCGCTGGTGGCACGACGCGTCAGGTCGTGGGCGAAGTACTTGGCGTGGTGAGGGGTGAGCGTCAACGGCAAAGACCGGTTCGGAACCGGATGCCTCACAATTTCCGGTTCAACCTGAGCACTGGGCCAGTGAGCGCCGGGATGCCGTTCAGGTTGAGGTGTCCTCCACCAGACAGAAGTCCTCAAACGGGTGAGTACTTCCCGTGGGGGCTCTTGTGAACGGTCGGTCGACGGCCGGCTTGGACCTGTGCCACTTCGTCTTCAACGGCCGCCACCTGGTCCTGGTTGGTGCAGACTTCCAGCTCCAGCCCGCACCGGTAACTCCCGCCCGGCGGCAGGACGACGACGCGGCCCTTTTCCCGCTCGAATCCCTTCAGATTGGGATAGTTGGTTCCCGGCTCCAGCCCGGTGACGTATCCTTCGGACAGACCGACCGTATTTTTCCACTGGGTGAAGTGGGGGAGTTCCCTCTTGTTGAATCGAAGCACCACGGCGCGGTCGCCGGGAGCATTCCGCAGGGCCACCAGGGTGCGGCCCGACGCACCCTCCGCCAAGTCATGGAAGTACACCTGCTCCACGTATCCGGGGGTGGGTGGCAGGTAGGTATCGATCTCCCCGATTCCCTCCACCGCCCGGGCGTCCCGGGGAGCGACCTCCCGCACGGCCGCCAGCATCTTTGAGCCGGCCCCCAGGAAGGGACGGCCGAAGTTGCAGTGGTAGACCAGCTCCAGCTCCGAGGGAGTGGCCTTCAGATTGGTGATGGTGTCCTCGATGGTCAAGCGGTTGGAGCGGGGAGTGGTGCTGACGGTCGACCGCAGGCGGAGGCCCGGAAGGAAGAGAGAGGATTCGTCCACCTCTCCCACCACCGAAACCCTGCCGCTTTCGGGATCGGAACGGACCTGGAGGTAGTGAGCCGGCAGATTGGCAATCTTGCCGTGGAGGGTGAGGTCGACCGAGACCCGGTTTCCGTTGTTGTCGACAATGACGTCTTCGCCGGGGGATCCATTGGAGTCCAGGCCGCAGCGCACGATGCATTCGTCGAAGCCCTTCAGCCAGCCCAGCCCGCCCCGGTCCCCTTCGTCCACCCACTTGGGATGCACCGGGCCCTTGACCGGAGATTTCCAACCTACCGGAATCCCGCGGCAGGAGGCTTTCCACAGGCCCATTCCACGGGTGGGCAGGATCGAGAAGGAGAGTTCGGAATTGGTGACCTCCACCAGGTCGACGCCGCTTCTCAAGCCTCCCTGCAGACAAGTCTTGGAGACCGTGCAATCCGGTACTCCCAGGTCCTCGTGGCCCAGAAAGAACGACTCTTTCCAGACGTTGGCACCGACATCGGTCAAAATCCAGGACTTCTCCTCCGCCATGGCCCTTCCTCCTCTTGATGGGAACCTCCGTATTCTAATGAAAGGCTCGTCGGAACTGTCAACTCATTCCTGAATTCGGCTTCACCTTGATACCCGGGAGTCGGTTCGACTAGAATGAGCGGGTTCCGGCAGCCCCGGTTCTCTCCCGCCCTTCCGACTGAAACCCCGTACATTCTCGGCAGTTGGCGGCAACACCGGGGCGCCGAGACCCCACCCGGCATCGAGAGAGGAGGCGAAAGCCCACCGTGTTTTGCCTGCGAAACGCAACCCCGCTGTTTCTCAAGGGAGGCACCCGGATCCTGACCGGCCTGGCAACGGCGGCTCTTGTCTTCATTCCTCTGCCGGCGGCCGGATCCGAGGAGAGCCCCCCTCTCGACTTCAACCGCGACATTCGTCCCATCCTTGCCGACAACTGCTACGCCTGCCACGGACCCGACGGGAACCAGCGGATGGCCGGTTTGCGCCTCGACGAGCAGGATTCCGCCCTGGGCCGGCTGGGTTCGGGCAATCTGGCCATCGTTCCCGGAAACCCGGAAGAGAGCGAACTCATCCGGCGAATCAGCGCCAAGGACAGAGCGCTCAAGATGCCCCCGGCCTATTCGGGCAAGGAACTGACCCAGCCGCAAATCGATCTGCTGACCCGCTGGATTCGCCAGGGGGCTCCCTGGAGCAGGCACTGGGCCTACGTTCGCCCGGAAAGGCCGGCACTCCCAGCCGTGAAGGACAAGAACTGGCCCGCCAACGCCATCGACCATTTCATTCTTGCCCGGCTGGAACGGGAAGGGATCAGCCCCTCGCCGGAGGCGGACCGCAGGACCCTCATCCGGCGCCTGACCTTCGACCTGACCGGACTCCCGCCCACCGTCCGGGAAGTCGAGGACTTTCTTTCCGACCGGAGTCCGCAAGCCTACGAGAGACTGGTGGACAGACTGCTGGGTTCGCCCCACTTCGGCGAGCGCATGGCCATGCACTGGCTGGACCTGGCCCGCTATGCCGACTCTGACGGTTACCACGTCGACTTCCCCCGATCGATGTGGAAGTACCGCGATTGGGTGATCGCGGCATTCAATGCCAACAAGCCCTTCGACCGCTTTACAATCGAGCAGTTGGCGGGAGACCTGCTGCCCGACCCCACCCTGGACCAGAAAATCGCCACCGCCTTCAACCGCAACGGAATGACCAGCACCGAAGGCGGCGCCGACGCCAAGGAGTACCTCTCCAAGTACGTGATCGACCGGGTCAATACCACCACCACGGTGTGGCTGGGCTCGACCGTGGCCTGCGCCGAGTGCCACGACCACAAGTTCGACCCCTTTACCCAGCAGGAGTATTACCGCCTGTACGATTTCTTCCATCAGATTCCCGAGAAGGGTCTGGACCGCGACCCTGCCCCTCCCTATCTATGGCTGCCCTCCGAGGAGCAGCGCTCCCGGCTGAGTCAACTGGAAAGAACCATCCGGACCCTGGAAGCGAACAGGCAGGCCCGACTCGACATGACCCATGACGGACTGGACGAGGCCCAGGCCGAATGGGAGGGAGAGCTGGCTCGAATCCATCGAACCCGCCAGGAACTGGAACTGAAGGAGTGGTCGATGATCGGGCCGTTTATCGCCCAGTCCGCCGAAGAGGCCTTCTCGCGGTCCTTTCCGCCGGAATCGGAGCTGGACTTCTCCAGGAGCTATCAGGACGGCAAGTTGTCCTGGAACGCTCGCCCGGAATGGAAGGACGGAAAAGCTCAATCGCTGTTGGGAACCAAGGCCGCCACCTACCTGCACCGCCGCATCGTTGCCCAATCCGCCCGCAAACTGAAGTTCTTCGTGGCCACCAACGCCCCCTATGCCGACGGCCTCAAGGTCTGGTTGAACGGACAGCTCGTTCTGGCCAAGGCCGTGGAGGGCTGCGAGCCGGCAAAATCGATCGAGGTGCAGGTGGATCTGCGGTCCGGAGCCAATGACCTGCTGCTGAAGGCCGTCAACTATGGCGGCGGCTATGGATTCTATTTTTCCCTGGATGCGCCCCTGGAGGACAAGGCGCTCATGCAGGTGATGGCGGCGGCAGCCAAGCCGGTGCTGGAGAGAGACGGCGCGGAAAAGACGGCCTTGAGGCACTATTTTCGCGAGAAAAACTCACCGCGCCTGCAGGCCCTCGGCGAGCAGCTTTCCCGGCTGCGCAAGGAAAAGGAGGAACTGGAGCAGGACATCCCCACCGTGCGGGTGATGGAGGACATGGAGTACCGCAGGCCCACCCACGTCCTGATACGGGGAGACTACCGCAGCAAAGGGGAGCGAGTGTCGGCAGGCGTCCCCGAGTTCTTGCCCTCCTTGCCCCCGGGAGAAAAGGTGGATCGCCTGGCCCTGGCCCGCTGGCTGGTCGACCCCGACCATCCGCTGGTGGGCCGAGTCGCGGTCAACCGCTTCTGGCAGCTCTTCTTCGGCACCGGAATCGTTCGGACCGCCAATGAATTCGGCACTCAGGGCGAACCTCCCTCTCACCCCGGGCTGCTGGACTGGCTGGCCCGGGAGTTCGTGGACGGGGGTTGGGACGTCCGATCCATGCTGAAGACCATCGCGATGTCGGCCACCTACCGGCAATCTTCCCGGTTCCGCCCGGATCTTCTGTCCAGAGACCCTGCCAACCGATTGCTGGCCAGAGGTCCCCGGCTGCGGCTGCCCGCCGAGGCCATCCGGGACAACGTGCTGGCCATCAGCGGCCTGCTGGACCGGGACCGCCCCCCCGGAGGACCCAGCGTCTATCCCTATCAGCCTCCCGGACTCTGGGAGACCAAGGCCTTCTACTGCCGCACCAAGTACGAGCAGAGCCGGGGGGAGGACCTCTATCGCCGCAGCCTCTACACGTTCTGGAAGCGCTCGGTGCCCAATCCCGTCCTGCAGACCTTCGACGCGCCCGACCGCGAGGTCTGCACCGTCAGCCGGGAGCGCACGGTGACTCCCTTGCAGGCGCTGATCACTCTGAACGAGACCACCTACGTGGAGGCCGCGCGGGTCTTTGCCCAGCGGATTCTCAAGGAGGCCGGACCATCGCTGCGGGAGCGCATCGGCTTCGCCTTTCGAACCGCCCTGGCCCGGCCGCCGGAACCCGAAGAGGAAGAGATCACCGAACGCACCTTCCGCAGGATTATGGAAACCTACCAGGGGGACGCGGCCAAGGCCCGGCAGTTGGCGAGCATCGGTGAGTCGCCGGTTGACGCCGGTCTCGAGGTCACTCAACTGGCGGCCTGGACCGGCGTGGCCAAGTTGATTCTGAACCTGGACGAGACCATGACCAAGGAGTAGATCCATGAGCCTTGAACAAGAACTGGCCCTTCAGATGACGAGACGGCGCTTCTTCGGTCGAGGGGCCAAGGGCATCGGCTCGCTGGCCCTGGCGACGCTCTTGAGGGAAGACCTGTATGGCGCCTCCAACGGACAATCCTTCGGCGCGTTGAACCGGCTCCACTTCGCACCCACGGCCAAGCGCATCATCTACCTGTTCATGTCGGGAGCCCCATCCCAACTGGATCTGTTCGACCCCAAGCCCAAACTGGTCGAAATGACCGGGCAGCCCATGCCCGAAAGCGTCACCAAGGGCCAGCGGATCGCTCAGCTTGCCGGCCGCAAGCTGGTATGCGTCGGTTCCAAGTTCCAGTTCGAAAAACAAGGGCAGTCCGGCGCCGAAGTGTCCGAGCTCTTGCCGCACACGGCCGGCGTAGCCGACGACCTGGCTATCATTCGCTCGATGCATACCGACGCCATCAACCACGACCCGGCCGTGACCCTGATCCAGACGGGGGGACAACAGCCGGGACGTCCCACCATGGGCGCCTGGTTCTCTTACGGCCTGGGCAGCGAAAACCATCAATTGCCCTCCTTCGTGGTCCTGACTTCCGGGGGCGGCCAGGGCCAACCCCTGTTGTCCCGCTACTGGGGCAGCGGCTTCTTGCCCAGCAGCCACCAGGGAGTCGAATTTCGTTCCCAGGGAGAGCCCATCCTCTTTGTCTCCAACCCCGGAGGCGTCACCCCCACTTCGCGGCGCCACTTGCTGGATGGACTGCGCGATCTCAACCGCCTCAAAATGGATGCGGTCGGCGATCCCGACATCGCGGCCCGGATCAAGTCTTTCGAGATGGCCTACCGAATGCAAACCAGTGTTCCGGACCTGATGGATACCGGCCAGGAGCCCCCCAAGGTTCTGGAGCAGTACGGCGCTCAACCCGGTGTTCCCTCCTTTGCCAACAACTGCCTGCTGGCCCGGCGCCTGGTCGAGCGAGGGGTCCGATTCATCCAGCTCTACCACCGCGGCTGGGACCACCACAACAGCCTGCCCTCGAACATCGCCTTGCAGTGCCGTCAGACCGACCAGCCGGCAGCCGCGCTGATTCGGGACTTGAAGCAGCGGGGCCTGTTCGAGGACACGCTGGTGATCTGGGGCGGGGAGTTCGGGCGAACGCCCATGAACCAGGGAGACATGACCCGGGGGAACTACGGCAGGGACCACCATATGAAGGCCTACACCATCTGGATGGCGGGCGGAGGCATCAAGCCCGGGGTCACCATCGGAGCCACCGACGACCTGGGGTACAACCCGGTGGAAGATCCTGTGCACATCAACGACTTCCAGGCTACCGTCCTGCATTGCATGGGGATCGACCACGAGAAGTTCACCTACCGATTCCAGGGCCGCGACTTCCGCCTGACCGACGTGGGCGGCAAAGTCATTAAAAAAGCAGTTGTTAGTGGATAGTGGTTAGTGGATAGTTGGGGGGAACCACGCGAGCGTCTCAGGGTGATTAGTTGGGGGGATTACAAAGAATACTAGACGAGAATGAAGGTGAAATGTCCAACATCGGTAGAACGATGGGAAACCAGAACCAATGCAAAAAAACCATCTGTAATATTGCGGACAAGCTGTAATGATGAACATGCTTCGTGGTCTCTACCATTTCTTCAAGCACCCGAACATACGCCGTAAGTATTCTAAACTGTACGCCCTCTCCCGAAACAAACCACAAACCGTTGAGGGCTTGCGTCATCATGATTCCGCTGGTGATTTGGAAAAACTGTGCTCAGTCGTTCTCGAAGATAGGGATTGCCTTGCCGTTCTTCGAGAATATAACGGGTCTGCAAAAACGCTACACGAATTATTCCATGAGCTTCAAAGAGCTGGGGCTGGTCAGTTTGCTGGGGTTCGGTATATCCCCTACTGGGCTCTTGCTGAGCCGTGGTCGCTTGAGTATCTTCTCCGACGACGTAACCAGTCCGCCTCTCTTCGAGAAACCGCGTTCCGGGTATTGGTTTTTTACCAAGACGGGAAGTCCATAGCTTGGCTAAACGAGGAGGAGTCTCGAACTTAGGATGAACAGATGATCCGACCGCCCTTTTTCGTCAATTATTCCCAATAGTCTCCATTGGTCGTCCTTCGTGGCCCTTCGTCGTCCTTCGTGCACCTTCGTGGATAACTCTTTTCCGTTCGCGGATGCCCCTCAGCCCACCCTGCAGGTGATGCCGCCGTCCACCAGCAACTCGATCCCGGTGATGTATTTGGCCTCGTCCGAGGCCAGGAACAGCGCCGCATAGGCCACATCCCAGGCGTCTCCCATCCTGCCCATGGGAACCAATGCGTCCCGTTTCCGGACCATCTCCTCCACGCCTCCCGGCCCGTAGGTATTCTTCAGCGGCTCCACGATCATGGGAGTGTTCATGAAGCCCGGCATAATGCAGTTGGCTCGAATGTTCTTGGGTGCGTACTGGAGAGCAATGCTCTGAGTGAGCTGATTGACGGCCCCCTTGGAGGCGTGGTAGGAAATCGCCGGATAGCCCGTGTAGCGAATCGCGGCCAATGAGGAGATATTGACGATCGCGCCTTTGCCCAGGCGTTCCATGACCGGAAGGACGTACTTGCAGCTCAGGAACATGCCCTTCACGTTGACTGCGAACAGGTGGTCCCACTGCTCCTCGGAAATTTCTTCCGGCCCGCCCACCTGCAGGATCCCCACGTTATTGTGAAGGATATCGATCCTGCCGTAGACCTCCAGGCAGCGGTCCGCCATGGCCTTCACCTGTTCCGCCCGGGAAACATCGGTCCGGTGGACGGCGCACTCTCCTCCCTCCTCCAAAATGATGCGGCGAGTCTCCTCGGCCGCATCGGGATTGATATCCACGGCCAACACCTTGGCGCCCTCCCGGGCAAAGAGAACGGCGGCTGCCTTGCCGTTTCCCCAACCGGGTCCGACCGAGCCGGCTCCGGTGACGATGGCGACCTTGTCCTTGAGACGGTCCCCCATGGGATTCCTCCTGCCGATGACTGGACAAAAATTTCCTCTATCCCCACGTCGTCACGACTCGTGAAACTCTACAAAGGCCTGGCCCAGGGAACGGATCACGGCCGCCAGATAGGCTTTCCCCCGCTCCGCATCGCCCTGGTCCGGGCTGTCGGTATAGCCGTCCAGGTCTTCCAGAAACCGGTGTTTCTCCGCCCGATAGGGCCCGTAGAAGCTGCGGGGATCAGAACCTTCGACTCCGTCGCGATGGGGCAGCGGCTCCACTACCAGCTCCGGCCGCAGGGCCATGATCTGAGACGTTTCATAGAAGCCGGCATGTCCGGGGAGATGACCCTTCAGGTGAGCCCCCTCTGCCACCAGGGCATCCCAGGCCACGGTCCAATAGGACATGGCGGCAAACCTGACATTGTGCTTGATGGCCAGATCGCGGGCGACGAGTTGGATCAACTCGTGGTTGCCTCCATGCCCGTTGATCAATACCAGGCTTCTGAACCCGGAGACGATCATGGATTCCCCCAAGTCGGCCAGGACTCGATAGTAGGTTTCGGTGGCGAGCGACAGGGTACCGCCAAAGGACAGGTGGTGATGGGAGGAACCAAAGGGCAAGGTGGGAGCGACCAGCACCGGAATGGTCCGGCTGGCCTGTTCCGCGGCTCGCCGCGTCACGTGCTCGACGGTCAGGAAGTCGGTCCCGACCGGCAGGTGGGGGCCGTGTTGCTCGACGGCTCCGACCGGGAGCACCAGAAGCGTTTGGGGAGCCAGTTCCCGTGCTGTCTCACGGGTGAGCTCATGAAGCAGTATAGGGGTGTTCATGAATAGGATTCTCCTTTTGGACCTTGGCGCCGGCAGTCTATCGGACTTGCAACCTCCGAGTGTCGGAGGTACTGGAGAATACCAGATTTTCGGCGGCTCCAGTTTTGAACTACCGGTGCAAATCCCGCCCGATGAGTGATAGGTTAATGGGGAGGATGCCATGAAAATCAACCATCCAATCGATCACTCCATCAGGAAATCTCCAAGACCCCCGGCGCTCAAGACCAGTCGTCGGGGCTTTCTGGCGACCGGCTTTGGAGGGTGGCTGGCGGGCACGACACTGTCCAGCGGCCGGAAACCATTGCGGGCAGAGGAATCTCCATCGGGCTCGGCTCCCCAAGAGACCCGGATAGCGGTCACTGTCAACGGGAAGAAAGTTCGAACCGTTCCGGCTCAATTCGTGGAGGTCCCCTTCGGCCGGGGAGCTCCCATGGGCAGGACCCGGGACGGCGTCCTCTACGCCGGTTTCTCTACCGAGGGACCGGGGCTGGAAAGCATCCTGCTGGCCTCCGGCGACGAGGGACGGACCTGGCGGCAAAGACGATTGGATTGGTGGCGGTTCTTCGACCAGGCCCTGCCGAGGAACTCTGCGCGCTGGCTCTTTTTCGACAATCGCTGGGCACTGCGAAGCGACTCCTTCGGGGTCCTGAGAGACGGCACCCTCCTGTGGGCGTTCCGCCAGGCAGCCGATGGCTGCGAGGTCGGGGGACTCGAAGCGGAGTGCTATGTGATTCGGAGCCAAGACGGCGGCCGGAGCTGGCAGGGACCCTTCAGGGTCGACAAGGCGCCCTTTCCTTCGATCGGAAACTCCTCGAACCGAATGACCGAATGGACGGACGGAACCGTGCTCTGGCCTCAGCGCCTGGGCGCGACTTCCACCCGTCAGAAAAGGATCAGGCAAGCGGCTGAAACGTCTTTGCAGCCGTGGACGGAGACTCCCTACACCGCTACCTGGGTTCTCCGGTCCACCGACGGCGGCCGAAGTTGGGGCGAGCGAACCCCATTGCCGGACTGGTCTGCCGAGACGACTCTCTTGCGGCTGCACTCCGGGCGGTTGATGGCCGCCATCCGTTACCAGCCTGCCTTCTGGTCGGCCGAGATGATGGAGCAGCAGCTCCGCGCCCGCCCTTCCCTGCATGAGGACGGATTTCAACCATCCAAGCGGGTCTACCTGGCCGACTCGGAGGACGCCGGCCATACCTGGACCCGATTCCGCCCGGTAAGCCGGACGCTGAACGGGCCAACCGACCTGGCGCTGGGGCAGGCTCACGGGGAACTGTCGCAGTTGTCCGACGGAACCCTCGTCCTGACCACCGATCACCGCTACCCGCGCCACGAGGCTCAGGTTCTGGCACGGATCAGCCGCGACGAGGGCCGAACCTGGAGTGCGGAAGTCTATCGCCTCACTCGGGCGGGCGGTACGGTGCTGGGGTCGTCGATCAAGGGTTCTGGGACCGGCTACGCATCCAGTGTGGTCCTGGAGGACGATACCATCGTCACCATGACGGGAGCAGGCACCTGCCTGCGCTGGAGGGTTTAACCCGCGTTTCACACCGGATCAGGTTGTGATAGGCTCACCGGAAGATCGGCCCGGAGAAAACCCATGAAAGCCCCACTCTTCAGCATCCTTGCGGTCGTGCTCCTGCTGTCCGGAGCGGCCGACGCCGACGACCTCCCGCGAGTCGGGAATGTCGAAGCCCAGCCGCTGCTGGCCCAGGCGTTGCGGCTGGATGACGCCCTGACCTTCCTGGGAAGCGGACTCTCGGCGGAAGACTCCCGCCGGCTGCAGGCGCTGAGGGATGAAGCGCCCGGCTCCGGGACGACCCGAAGCATCCAGGAAATCCTGGATCCCTATTGCCTGGCCATGGTGGTGATCAACCCCGAGGCCCGGGTGAAGGTGCTGCGTGGTCCCGCCCAGCCCGTCCTGGTGCAGAACGGCTGGAAGAGCTTCCTCGTCAAGGTCCACAACCAGGCCATGGTCACCACCCGGCTCGAGGCCGAGAGTCCCAACGCCGAACCCATCCTGCACCGTTCGACTGGAGCCAAGCGGGCCAAGTCGGAGAACCTGCTCTCTTCCGGTGCAGTCGCCAACCGCTTTCTGGAACTCTACATGTATCGCAGGCGGCCGCTGCTCGGCAACCTGTCGGGGGTCGAGCTCGAATATGCGGTGCTCCAGATTTACACCCGGGAAACCGGACGCCGGGAAGCCAAGATCGGCTTCCACGTGGGCCAGGGCACCCAGGATATCGGGTTTCGCAGCACCGTCGACATCCTGTTCGAATGCCGGGCCGCGACCAAGGTGGTGTTCAGGATCAAGGATCATGACGGCTCGCCGGCGCCCATGGCCTCCCTGGTCATCACCGACGGGATCGAGCGAGTCGTGGAGGGTTCCGATCCGATGCGGATCAGCGGGACCGCCCCCTCGGGAAGGCCGCCGCTGCCCAAGGATTACCGGCTGGCCCTGGCGGCGCGCCAGACCTGGGAGGAGCGTGGCGCCTCCGACCTGAAGGCCTTTCCCAGGGCCAAGCGGCTGACGGGAATCCGCCCCCTGCCCTCCCGCCGCCTGGCGGCGCTGGATGAATTTCCGGATTTCTTCTTCCATCCGCAGGTTTACCGCGCCGACGGCGAGCACGTCTTTCTGCCCGCGGGGGAGTATGAAATCACCCTGACCCGGGGTCCGGAGTATCTCCCGCAGACGAAACGCATCCGGGTGCCCCCCGGAAAGCAGGTCCACGAGGTCCGGCTCCAGCTCACGCGCTGGGTTCACATGGCCAAGTTGGGCTGGTACAGCGCCGACCACCATGTGCACGCCGCCGGATGCAGCCACTACGAGAGCCCGGAAGAGGGCGTGCGCCCCGAGCACATGTGGCGCCAGGCCCAGGGAGAAGATCTGAATATCGCCTGCAATCTCACCTGGGGGCCCTGCTGGTACTACCAGAAGAGCTACTTCACCGGCAAGGTGCATCCCCTGTCGAATCAGCAGAACCTGCTGCGCTACGACGTGGAGATCTCGGGCTTTCCCTCTTCTCACGCGGGACATGTCTGTCTGCTCCGCCTGAGAGAGGACGATTATCCGGGGACCGGCAAGGTGGAGGAGTGGCCCAGTTGGACGCTGCCCATTCTGCAATGGGCCAGGAAGCAGGACGCCGTGGTGGGCTACGCCCATTCCGGCTGGGGGTTGGAACCCATGGAGCCGACAGATTCGCTCCCCAACTATGTCCTGCCCAAGTTCGACGGCATCGGAGCCAACGAGTACATCGTCACCGTAACCCAGGACGCCGTCGACTTCTACTCTGCCGGAGACACCCCCGCTCCCTGGGAACTCAACATCTGGTACCACGTCCTCAACACCGGGTTCCGAACGCGCTTGAGCGGCGAGACCGATTTCCCTTGTATCTTCGATGACCGCGTGGGCATGGCCAGAAGCTATGCCAAGCTGGAGGGTCCGCTGAATTTCGACCGGTACATGGACCAGATTCGAGCCGGGCGCAGCTATGTTTCCGACGGGGCATCCCACATCGTCGACTTCACCGCCGACGGGCTGGAACTGGGAACCCGGGAGAGCGAGCTGAACCTGCCGGGAGCGCAAACGGTCGACATTCGATCCAGGGTGATCGCCTACCTGCCCGACCGGCAGGACGAGGTGGGAGCCATTATCGCTTCCAGGCCACTCGACCGCCCCCCCTACTGGCACATCGAGCGCGCCCGTCAGGGGAAAACACGCCAGGTTCCGTTGGAGTTGATTGTCAACGGTGAGCCCGTGGCCACAAAGATGGTCGAGGCGGATGGGCAGTGGCGCGAGGTCAGCTTCGAACACCCCCTTGAAAAGTCCAGTTGGCTGGCCCTGCGCATCTATCCCAGTTCGCACACCAATCCCATATTCGTTCAGGTGGAGGGGAAACCGGTTCGGGCCTCGCGCCGCAGCGCCGAATGGTGCCGCCGGGCCGTGGATCAGTGCTGGAAAATGAAGAGTCCGCGGATTCGTCCCGAGGAACGCGAGCAGGCCGCCGCGGCCTATGAGCGCGCCAGGGTCATCTACGATCAAATTATCCGGGAAAGCCAGCCGTAGCCACACCGGCAGGCCGTTCCCATCCGGGTGTGGTTCCACGGGAAAGGAGGAATGAGAGGTGAGCGATCTGCAAGTGGGCATTGTGGGCCTGGGCTGGGTGGCCGGCGCCCATATCGATGCCTTCAAAGCGGTTTCCGGAGCCCGGGTGACGGCTGTCTGTTCGCGGCGGCAGCTCGACGAAGCCGCGCTGAGCCGCGACTACGGCACCCCGCTTCGAGCCTTTACCAGCTACGAGGAGATGCTGGCCGATCCTGCCATTGACGCCATCGACATCTGCACGCCCCACCCGCAGCATGCCCGGCAGGCCATCGCCGCCGCCAGGGCCGGCAAGCACCTCATTATCGAAAAGCCCATCTGCCTGTCCTTCGAGGACGCCCTGGAGATGCAGGCGGCGATTCGGCAGTCAGGGGTTCAGACCTGCGTCTGCTTCGAATGCCGCTACAGCCAGCACTTCGACCTGATCCGCTCCTGCATCGACGAGGGTCTGCTGGGCGAGATTCACTATGCGGAAGTCGATTACTACCACGGAATCGGCCCCTGGTACGGCCAGTTCGGCTGGAACGTCAAGAAGGACTTCGGGGGCAGCAGCCTCCTCACCGCCGGTTGTCATGCCCTGGACGGCCTGCTCTACTTCACCGGGTCCCGGGTCGAGGAGGTCACCAGCTACGGCACCAGGTCGGGCAACGCGATTTTCGAGCCCTACGAGTACGACACCAGCACCGTCACCCTGCTGAAGTTCAGCGACGGCAGGATCGGCAAGGTCGCCTCCGTCGTGGACTGCCTGCAGCCCTACTATTTTCACATCCACCTGGTGGGAAGTGAAGGCAGCCTGCTCGACAACCGCATCTACAGTCAGAAGCTGAAGGGAATGACCAAGGCTCGCTGGAGCACCCTGGAGACCGCCCTGATCGACTCGGGGGACGTAGTCGACCATCCCTATCAGCCCCAGTTTCAAGCCTTCACCGACAGCGTCGCCAAGGGGCGGCCCATGCCGCTCACCGATTTCGAGACGGCCTTCGAGACCCATCGAGTGGTCTTTGCGGCCGACCGCTCGGCGGCGGAGGGCCGCACGGTGAAACTGTCCGAGTTTTCCTGACCGGCGGGATCGGGCAGCCCGAAGGCGAAAAGTTACCGGAATGAGTCCGAACCCCACCTATCTCAGCACTCATCAGGCCCTTGTTCCGCCGCTACCCGGCGATTTCGATCCGGACGCGGACCTCGGCAAGCCCGTCTGGCGCGGGGCGCCCTGGTTGACCCTGGGCCACTACCGCAAGCCGGGCAGAACTATTCCGGGAGTGAATACCGCGGTGGCGGCGGCCTATACGCCCTCCAGGCTCTATCTCGGCTACCGCTGCCAGTACTTCGAGATGCACTGCTACCAGGGCGAGGACCCCGGACCGGAGCGCTGGCTGTTGTGGGACAGGGACGTGGTGGAGGCTTTCGTCAACCCCTTCCCCCGGAGGATGAACACCTACTGGGAGTTTGAAGTCGCCCCCAACAATCAGTGGATCGACCTGGCCATCGACCTGGACCGGGATCCCGTGACGGACGCCGGCTGGGACTCCGGCTTCGCCCATGCCACCCGGGTCGATGAGGACAAGAAGGAATGGAGCTGCGAGATGAGCATTCCCGCCGGCGCGATGGGTGTTGCCTCAATCCGGCCCGGAATGGAATGGCGGATCAATTTCTTTCGGTGTGACGGAGTCGGGGAGATCCGGCAGCGCCGACTGCTGGCCTGGAGCCCGCCCCTGGAGGATTCCTTCCACGTCCCCAGCCGATTCGGCACGATCCTCTTTCAACCGTAACCCGCGTTTCCAAATCAATCCAAGGGCACGACCCAGATATTCCGGTACTGGACGGAGTCGCGGTGGTCCTGCAGGAGCAGCGGTCCGCGTTCGTTCTCTTCGTTGCTGACACCCCCCGGGGTGAGCCTGGGGAGTTCCAGGTTCGAATGAATCACTTCACCGTTGTGCCGGACCGTGATCCGGGCATTGGCGGTCTTGCTGCCGCTTGAATCGAAGCGGGGCGCCCGAAAGGTAATCTCGTAGGTCTGCCATTGCAACGGGGGCAGCGAGGCGTTCACGCGAGGAGGGGCGATCCTGTAGACGGCACCGCACCCGTTGTCCATCGGCTCCAGGCCGAAGCTGTCCAGCACCTGGACCTCGTAGCGGCCCTGGACATAGACGCCGCTGTTGCCGCGGGCCTGCCCCCGGGCCTCCGGCATCAGCGGAGTGCGAAACTCGAGATGGATGCGAACGTCCCCGAACGACCGGCGGGTGAGAATGTTTCCCCGGGTCACCTCCATGCTGCCGTCCTCCCGCAGCTTCCAGCCGGCAGGCTGCCCGTCCCGTTGCATCCAAGCCTCCAGGCCGGTGCCGTCGAAAAGGACCACCGCCTTCTCGGGAGGCCTGGCTCCCAGGCGAGGCGGCCGACGCTCCATCCTGGCCAGGGAGAATCGGGCTGTCGAGCCGGAGTCGGTGCAGGTGCCCCTGAACCCGTCGGAGCCAACCTGACCTTGAAGTTGACACACGCCGCCCCGTCCCTGCCCCGGATTCAGCCGGCCCGAAAACACAACCGTCTCCCCCTTTCGGCGACCGCTGGATTCACCCGCGTTCCAGGCCCTGCCCCTGTCCAGTCTCATCACAGCCCGGTAGTGGTCTCCGCCCTCCGCCACAACTTGCGCCTCCAGGACCCGTTCGACCCCATCGCCGCCACGGAGCTTTCCTATCCATTCACCCATAACGGAATCGCCGGCAAGGACCGAGCCGGCGCCAAGGAAGAGAGAACCCATCAGGATGAGCATCAGTGAAATTCGCATGGCTTTTCCGAGGCAGGTTCCGCCTCCGCCCCCACGCGGGGCGGATCATTCGAGCGTGAAACAGGGGGTCGTCAAAAAAGACGAACCACGAATGAACACGAATAGGCACGAATACGAATGGATCTCTTTCAGTTTTTCTTCGGGCCAAGGACCCTGTCCGGTTGATCCGGCTATCTACCTATTGAACATGGATAGACAGGATGCACAGTATTAACAGGACGAGACGCCGTTGCACTGGAAGCTGACCGGCTGCGTTATCCCTCACCCCAACCCAAGGGGCGTTCCCTTTGAGTGGGTCAAGAACATTGTCTTTCTTCGTGTGTCTTCGTGGATAAATCTTTTTCTGTTGTTTCAAACAAGAAAGGTCGAGGCTCAGTTCATGACGTTCCGGGGACTGCCTTGCAGAAACGCCAGCACGTTGTCCACCACGCCCTCGTTGAGAAGCTCCACCCCTTCGGGAGTCATATCGGCGCAGTGGGGCGTCAGAACCACCTGCTCACAGCGGCGCAGGGGGTGGCCCGGCGGCAGCGGCTCCACCTGGAACACGTCAATGCCGGCGCCGCCCAGGCGCCCCGAGCCCAGGGCTTTCGCCAGGGCTTCCTCATCCACCAGGGCTCCGCGCCCGACGTTGATCAGGACCGCTCCCGGCTTCATGCGGGACAACTCGGTCTCGCCGATGAGATGCCGGGACTGCTCGGTCAACTTGAGATGGAGGCTGACCACGTCCGAGCGGCGCAGCAACTCTTCCAGCCCCACAAAAGTGACGCCCAACCGAGCGGCTCTCTCAGCCGACGGATGAAAGGTCCAGGCGATGACCTTCATGCCGAGGGCGCGCCCCAAGCGCACCATCTCGGCACCGATGTTGCCCGTCCCCACCACTCCCAGGGTCTTGCCCTGAAGAAAAAGACTGTCGACACGAACCCAATCGCCCGCACGAATCGAGGCTGTCTGGTATGCGGCCCGCTTGGCGACCGCAAACATCAGCCCGAAGGCGTGCTCGGCCACAATGGGTGCGGTCTTGCCCGGCACGTTGCAGACGATGATTCCTCGAGCCCTGGCGGCCTCGATATCGATGGCGTCGATGCCGATCCCGCAAACGGTGATCATCTTGAGTCTGGGCAATTCCTCCAAGACATCGGCCGGCCACTTGACCGAGTTGCGGGAGTTGATCAGCACGTCGGCCTGCCGGGCCCGGCCTATCTTCTCCTGGCGCGACTCGGGGCGAGTGGGATGGAGCACCACCTCCGCCAGGGACCGGAGCCGTTCAAGCTGCGGCGAGCCCTGGCATTGGGGAGGATCGTCTCCCGGAATCACGACAACCGGTTTGGGCATCTTGGATCCTCTTGGCAACGGGTTTCGGTTGGAAGGCAGACAAGGGCCGACTTCAGTTGGTGGCGGGCGCCTCCAGCGCCACCAGGGTCTTGCTCGACATCTCTCCGGCGGCAAGATCGATCGTGGTCGAATCCCCTTCCAGGCCGTTCAGGTATTCCGCCTCGCTCTCGCGGCCGGGCTCATGTTCGACCAGGGCGCAGACCAGGTATTCGGCCGGCGGCAGGCCCTCCAGAGAATATCTTCCGGCCTGGTCGGTTTGAGTCGTCCTGGTAAAGCGCGAATAGCTTCCTCTCTGTTGAGGATCGGCGGCAAAGACCACGACGGTGGCTCCATCGACCGCTCTCCCGCCGTCCTCGCTTTGCACCATGCCGCTGATTCGAGAACCATCGGGGGAAACGTGGACCTCCACGCCCGACAAGTGGTCCTGGTCGTTCATCTCTATCGGCCGGTCGAGAATGTCCTGTCCCTGGGCGCGGATGGACTCGACGTAGTGATTTCCCGGCGGAAGGCTGACAGAAAAGCGATAGAGTCCTCCGGGAAGGTTTGAAATCCTGAAACTGAAGTCCTCCTCAACCCGGCCTCCCCCCCCGCCAAACCTCAATCCTCTGCCAACGCCTTCAGCCGACCTGGTATCCACCGAAATACGGCGCCAATCCAGGGCGGTCTCCTCGCTCTCGGATACGATCCTGCCGGTGATGGAGGCGCCCGACCCCAGAGCCAGCATCAACCCCTGGATATCCTGGTCGATCACTTCCACCGAGACACTGGCAATCTGCGGATCCTGCCGGCGCCCCCGGTGGGCAATCAGACGGTGCTTGCCCGGAAGAAGACCGGCCACCGTGAATGCTCCCTGGAGGTCCGTGGCGGCACCTCCCCTCAGGGAAGCCTGTCCGGCGCCGGATCGGTTGACGGTAATGATCCGGACCGACTGAGCCGGACTTCCGTCCGACGCCAGCACACGCCCGCTCACACTGTAGGTGTAGGCCTCGATCAGGGTAAGATGAAAGCCACCCACTTCGCCACCGGCGCTCACCTCTATCCTGGTGGCCAGCTCGGGACTCGGAACTCCGGGATAGTAGGTGGGGGGGAAGGACCGGCCCCGCCGTCCCCGCCGTCCCCGCCGACCGAACAGGGGAAAGCCGCCGCCCTGGGTCGCGCTCAGGAAATAGCTTCCCGGCGGGATGTCGAATAGGCGAAACTGACCCCGGTCATCGGTCTGGGCGCGGCTCACCGGGGTCAAGACCCGCTCGCCTTCAACGGTCTGGTATCCACTCAAGGTTACGATGACTCTCGAGAGAGGTTCGTAGTCCTGATCCGCCACCCGTCCCTCCACCACGCCCCCGCGAATCAGATTGAAGTCCATCCCGCTCAACACCTGTCCGTCCCCCAGGGTCAGGGGAGTGCCACCCCGCTGCCCTCTGAATGCCTGGACTCGCTTCTGGCCGTAATCCTGAGGGAGAAAGCCGTTTCGATTTACGCTCAACTGGTACTTGCCGGCCTCGAGGTCTCTGAATTCGTATTGACCACGATCATCGGAGCGAGCGGTGCGCTCACCGGCACCGCGACGGCTGCCCGACTTCCTCAGCGACACCGTGGCCTTGGCCAGCGGACTCTCCCCGTCAGCAGCCAAAACCGTTCCCCGGATCGCTCCACGCGGGTGTTCCGACCGATCCGGATCGGAGTTCGCCGGAGCCCGGCCGCTGGTTTGCCCGCTCGATGCGGTCACGCCAACCAGTTGGCAAATGAACAGAGCCAGGAACAGGAATCGGGGTCTCATCGCTCCCTTGCTCGGACATCCTTGCTCGGACATCCTCTCAGAATCTTCGACTGGCGATATTATGCGGCAGAATCCTGGTGGATTCTACATTTCCATTGTCCGGTCCGCGGTCCATTGGCGCCGGCTTGCTTCCGCGACAAGGTACGATCAGGGCGGGGCCGACGCAGAGCCGCGGCTCCGTTCAGTCTGTCGCCGGCGCTCCCGCCAATCCGGCCAATCGGACAGCCACTCTCTCACCTGGACGATTTGACCAAGGTGGTATGCGTTGTGGTCTGCAGTCGGACCAGTTGGTCGCGCAACACCGAATCGTTCATGGGCTTCCCTCCGTGAATCGGAAAACGCCGCCCAATGGACGCGTCGCTCCGAGGCTCGAATCACTAAACGACCGCTCAACAACTTCCGGTTTCAAGAAAAATCAGGTGGGGCTTCGGAACCCGGGAACAACGGGCTGGCGACCGGCAAGCTTGCCGGGATGACAATTGGCAATGAGAATGGGTACGGGGGTGGAATCCGGCAGGGAACCATCAGTCGGGCCGGCCGTCGAGCCACTGAAACAGAGCCATCTCGGCAACAAAACCCGGACCGAAGGCAACCATCAGACCCAGGTCCCCCACTTGAGGAGTCGAACGGTTCTGGATCTCCTGCATCACGGCCAGTACGGTGACGCTGCTCATGTTTCCCTTGTTGAACAGGACCTTGAGCGTGGGCTCGATGTCCTCCCGACTCAAGCCCAGTTGATTGGCTATGATCTCCACGATTCGCACGCTTCCGGGATGCATGACGAAGTGGTTCAGAGAATCCGAGGAAAGCTGGCACTCATCGAGGAAACTCTCCAGGGTCGGCTTGATCCGATTCTTGATAAAGGAAGGAATTTCGGGGGACAGAATGATTCGCAATCCTTCGTTGCGAAGCTCGAAGCCCATGTAATCCAGGGTGCCGGGAAAGAACCGGGTGGTGCAGCGCTGCATGGCAGGCAGAGGCTCGGGGCTGTTGAGCTTGCCGGAAATGACGGTGGCGGCTACGCCATCGCCGAACAGGGTCGAGCACACGATGTTGGTCATGCTCAAGTCATCCAGCAGAAAGGTCTGAGAGCAGAACTCGTGGGCCAGCAGAACCACCGTTCGTTCCGGATAGGCACGGCAATACTCCCAGGCCCGCATCAGTCCGACCGCACCACCCGCACAGCCATGCTCGGTAAGAATCATGCGTGAGGCGTCGATTCCCAACGTGTTCATGATGTGGGCGTCGACGCCGGGAATCACAAAACCGGTGCAGGATACGCTGATGAACATGTCGACATCGGAAGGATGGATGCGGTTCAGCTCCAGGGTTTGCCGAACGGCTTCGGTCCCCAGTTGAATGGAGGCCTCGACATATTGGTTGTTGGTGGTATGGAAGTCTCTGGTCCGGAGGACCTCATCCGGCGAAAGCAGGATGTAACGGGATTCGATCTGGGTCTTGTCCAGGACGGACTCCAGCTTGCCGATCAACTGGTCGCTCGTCCCGCGATCCTCCAGCCATCGACGCAGGTAGGCTCGACTGACATCCGCGCTGACCTTGTGGGGAGGATGGGTTACGGCAACCTTGCCCGTCTGAACATGACTTAACAACGTGCGGTCCTTTAGTCGTTCACGGGAATACCCGGGTTACCGCATTGGGCGCGACGGTGTTGCTGTCGGAGGCAAACTCCAGGGTTCTCTTGTTGAATCGCCCGAGTACTATACCCGCAATGCCGGTCGTTGACAAAAGGTTATTTGCCGGGGGATGGCCTATCGGGCGGCGGCGGGCCGGCGCGGTTCAACGGCTGCATGGTAGCCGCTGCGCGCTCTCACCTGGGCGCCGGCGAGGTCCACCTCGATCCGGATCCTGCGGAACTTTTCCGGTTCCCGTTCGTGCCGGGGGTAGTAACCCAGCAGGTACTGGGTCCGCAACTCTTCTCCGATCCGCGCAAAGGACTCCCGCAAGGCTTCAGGAGATGCGACCGGAAAGGTCTTTCCTCCGGTTTCCCGAGTGAGGTAGATCATACTGCGCTCCCCGGCCAGATTCCGTCCGGCTTCGCTCTTGATGGGCTGTACCAGCAAGACGTAGACAACGGCCTCGGACGCAAGCACCTGTCGGAGGCACTCCTCCATCGAAATCTTGCTGGTGGTATCGGTACCATCCGAGATAATCAGGATTACCCTGCGCCCTCGAGACAACGAAAGTGCTTGCGAGGCCAGATAGACGGCGTCGTACAGCGACGTTCCACCTCGCGGACGGATGGAGCGGAGCGCCTTGGCCATGGCCTTGGGACGGGAGGTCTCCCGCACCAGCTCAACCACGTCTTCGGACACCTGCAGGATCGATACGCGATCCCTTGGTTTCACCACCACCCGCAGAAAGTCGATGGCCGCTTCCTGCTGAGACCCCAGCTCGGTGGTGATGCTCAGAGAGCTGTCAAACAGAAGCTGAAGCCTCAGGGACCGGTCGGACTCCCTGGCAAAGAGAGCGATCTCCTGAGGAGTTCCGTCTTCGAAGAGGTGAAAGTCCTTCCGGCCGAGCCCTGCGGCCAAGGCGCCCTTGTCCGTTGTCACCGAGGCCAGCACTGTAACCAGGTCGACGTCGACAACCAGCCTGTAGTCCCGATCCGGTGATACTTGGGCGGGGGCCGGCGACACACCGGCATCCAGCAGGCAGAGCGCAGTCCCGAACAAAAAGGGTGTGAGTCTCGAACTCCAAGGGGGATTGGTGGCGGGCATGGTTCGACGACCTGGCGTTTCTTCAAACCTCTGATGAATCGCCAGGTGGCCGGGTTGTTTCAAACAAGCCGCGCCCCCGCCCTCCACGACGGGCGGATCATTCGAGAGTGAAACCGGGGGGCGTTGATAAAGACGAACCACCAATGAACACGAATAGGCACGAATACGAATGGTTCTCTTTCGGGTTTTCTTCGTGGCCTATCGGCAACCAGGACCCTGTCCCGTTGATCCGGTTATCCAACTATTGAACATGGATACACAGGATGCACAGGATTAACCGGACGAGAGGCTGTGGCACGGGAAGCCGACTGGCTGCGTTTCCCTCACCCGAACCCAAGGGGCGTTCCCTTTGAGTGGGTCAAGAACATTGTCTTTCTTCGTGTGTCTTCGTAGTCCTTCGTGTGTCTTCGTGAATAACTCTTTTTTCTGTTGTTTCAAACAAGCTCGGGCGGCGCCGGGCCTTCCTCAGCCGCAGGGAACTCGCCTTCCACCCAGACTTCGCCGTCCTCGAAGAACTCCTTCTTCCAGATGGGCACCGTCTGCTTCAGCCGGTCGATGGCATACCGGCAGGACTCGAAGGCGATCCCCCGATGCGGTGAGGTAATGACGATGGCGACACTCACTTCCCCGATCTCCAAGCGTCCCAACCGATGGACCATGCCCACTTGGCCGATTTGCCAGCGTTGCCGGAGGGACTCTCCGATCTCGCGCATCTTGCGAAGGGCCATGGGCTCATAGGCCTCGTAGACCAAGTGAGTGGTCCGGCGCCCGCGGGTGTTGTTGCGGACAATCCCGAAAAAGGTGACGGCGGCCCCATCCTGGTCGCGGGTGAGCTGAGACACCAGTCCCCGGGTTCGAATTCTTTCCCGGACGATCCGGTAGATATCTCCCGACGCATCGACGGGATAGTCGGCTTCCGCTGGCGGTTGGCCGCCACTGACGGGTGGAAACAGGGCCAACTCATCCCCTTCCTCGACTGGTGTGTTCCAATCTGCAAATTCCTGATTCACGGCGACCAGGAGGCTGCGGCTGAAGTCTTCCAACTCGGGGTGTCGGGCACGGAGGATTCGATAAGCATCCCCGACCGACTCGATATCCGGGCTGTCCAATTCGACACTGTCCGTGCCGAGCAGATCCCTCAGCCGCGCAAACAGGAGGATTCGAACCTTCATGGAAACCATTGGAAGGCAAGATCCGGTCCGCCGTCAAGCCAAAATCCACTTGAGCCCGCAGTGTTTATGGGGCATCCGGACAGGAACGTCGATTTCGGGCTCATCTGAAACAACGAAAAAAGAGTTATCCACGAAGACACACGAAGAACGACGAAGGGCCACCAAGGCGTTGAGGTCAGCCGTGACGGGATGCCAAGGAAAACGGCGAACCACCAATGGACACGAATGAACACCAATAAACGGATTGATGAGGTGTCGATTGGCGGGTGTGACCATCGATTTCGAGGGGTTATCCACGAAGTCATGGCAAGGGTGCAGAAGTTACAGAAGCGTTTCGGTGTCGCTGGTCGTTCGACCGAGTCCACCCGTATTCGTGTGAATTCGTGTTCATTCGTGGTTCGTCTTTTTTTGACGATTGGGTTTTTCCCTCGAATGATCCGCCCGTCGCGGGGGCGGGGCCCGGCTTGCCTGGAATACCCCTGTTTCGCCCCTTGTGAGCCGCACCATCGCACGGGACGGCGGCGCGCCCAGGCGAAAAGTGAAGAGTGGAGAGTGAAGAGCTATTTAGTCGGCATGCAAAGCAACTTGTCGGTCTCGGCGCAGTCCTTCCAATAAGCTCAGTCAGGCCATCAGGTGCTTGCCTGTTCCCGAAACCCTCCGCTGACCACTCTCCACTCTCCACTCTCCACTCTTCACTCTTCACTCTTCACTCTTCACTCTTCACTCTTCACTCTTCACTCTCCACTCTTCACTCTTCACTCTCCACTCTCCACTCTCCACTTGCCTGATACAATTGGGTGCATCACCCAGGCAGGATCCCTGCGCCCGTGTCCTCACGGTTTAGAACTGTCTGACTTGGAGCTGTGAATCATGTCAGGGTCCAATTCCCACGGATTCCAGAGAGACCTGCGGCCAGGGAGTCCGGGCAGGTTCGTCTGCAAAGCCTGCGGCGCACGCCTGGAGGTGGTGGTGCACTTCAATGGACGCATCGTCTGGCCGGTGGAGCCCGGAAACCCCGAGTTCGGCGAAGAGCAGCCGTTCTTGCGAGGCGAAACTCGAAAGGTGTCGGTGGTGTGCACCGCCGATATCTTCCACTCCAGTGGCTACAGTGTGGTGGACGGCGTGTTGGCCGAGACCCGGGACTCGCGCTCCGCCGAATCGACCCGTCAAGACCGGAAAGACTGAAAAACAAGCCTTGAAATCGATACCCGGCAGGCCTGCGAAAACCGCCGTGATCCGGGTTTTCGACCCCGATCATTGGTGACGGATCGGTGCCCGGAATAGACCTTGACAAGGCTTAACTCAGGAATATATAAAGCTCGCACCTAATACCCAGCGACTCGGTGAGAGATGTGGGGGGCCAGGCCAGCTTTCCGCACCATATCGGGCCAACAAGGAGGGAACGACGTGAATAAAGCCGACCTTATTGAGAAAATCGCCAAGGATGCCAAAATCAACAAGACGCAGGCCGACGCCGCCATCAATTCAGCCTTGGCGGGAATCCAGAGCGCACTCAGAAAAGGCGATCGCGTTACCTTGGTCGGCTTTGGGACTTTTTCAGTAGGCAGTCGGAAAGCCAGAACCGGTCGAAATCCCCAGACAGGCACCTCCATCAAGATCGAAGCCAAGAAGGTCGCCAGGTTCTCCCCCGGAGCCGACCTGAAAGCTGCGGTCAACCGCAAGAAAAAACGCTAGCGACAAGGCTTGAATGCCGGAAAATCCTGAACCCAACCGGGTCGGAAATCATTCCAGGAACGGACGTCGGGTCCGGCTTCCGATCAAGGGGGTTCTCCTGTGCAGCCTTCTCCTGTTCCCCCATGGGATCCTGCAAATCCCGGCTCGTCCCGGTGACCGGCCCTTGCCTGTGACGCTCCACCTGGCGGTAACCGACCCGAACGGGAAACCGGTCGAGAACCTCCAAGCCGCCGACTTCCAGGTCTTCGAGAAAAACAAGCTGCAGAAGATCACTCGGCTCCGTTTCGAGAGGAACGCCCCCGTCTCGCTTGGCGTCCTGGTAGACGTAAGCAGGAGCATGGAGGGGGATGGGATCCGATTGGCCCTGAAACTGCTGAAGCGCTTGGCGGCCAAGCTGGAAAGTCCGGACGAACTGTTTGTCAACGCTTTCAGTGGCGAATCCCAGGAGCTTCTCGATTACATGGCCCCGGAGGATTATCCGGAGGAAGCCATCGACAACCTGTCAACCGGCGGCAGACCGCACATGGGACTGGCTCTGGATTTGGCCCTGATCAAGTTGCGGCGTGCCAGCAACACCAATCGCGCCATCCTGTTCATCTCGGCAGGGCGGGATATCGCCGGCCCCGCAACCCTGGGTCACATTGCCAGACACCGTCATCCCGTCTACGCACTGGGTATAGTCGGAGCCATCAGTTTCAGGACGCGCATCAAGATCCTGAACGTGAAGGGCTCGGCCCTCAAGGTCTACGCCGACCATTCCGGTGGATCGGTGTTTTTCGTGGAAACGGAAGAAGAAGCCGCCGGCCCCCTGGAGATGCTGCCCTACCGGCTCAAGAACCGGTTCGTCCTGGAATACCTCTCTACCCACCCCCGGAGAGACGGCAAGTCCAGAAAGATCCGGGTGGCCGTGAGTCATCCCCAATTTCAGGTCCGGCACCTGAAAAGGTACGAAGCGCCCCGACGCTAGTGTCCTGAGTCCTGAGCGACACCCGGTCCGCCGTCTCTTGCATGAAACAACAGAAAAAAAGAGTTCGTGTTCATTCGTGGTTCGTCTTTATCAACGCCCCCTGTTTCACTCTCGAATGATGCGTCCCGTCGTGGGGGGCGGGGGCGCCACTTATCTCTGGCACTGCGGGCAGAAATGGCTGCCCCGCTGCGACACGACGGTCCGTGAAACCAGGCTGCGGCATCGACGGCAGGGCTCCCCCGTACGCCCGTAAACTCTGAGCCTTTCCTGGTTGGCCCCAGCCTCGCCCCGGGCGTTGATATAGTTTTGAAAACTGGTGCCACCGTACCTGAGGCCCCGTTTGAGCACCCTTGGGATGGACCGAAACAGCTTTCGCTTCTCCTCTTCCGTCAAGGATTCGCAACGCCGCAGCGGATGGAGACCCGCTTCGAACAGCGCCTCGTCCACGTAGATATTTCCCAGGCCCGCCACGAAGCGCTGATTCAGCAGCAGGCTCTTGATGCGGGTCTTTCTGCCCTCCAGTCCAGCCAGGAAGCGGGCCCAGGAATACTGAGAGGTAAAGGGCTCGATGCCCAGGCTCCAATATTCCCTGGCGTGCTTGAACTCTTCCATCCCGTAGAGGCGCCACTTGCCGAACTGGCGGATGTCCCGATAGTGCATGGCATTTCCGTCCGTGAAATAGAGGCTCAGATGAGTATGCTTGTCGACGGCATGTTGCCGGGCCTTCTGCAGTCCGGTCAGCGGATGGACGAAAAAGTTCGGGTCATCGATTCTGCTCGTGTCGCGGTAGGTCAACTGGCCCGTCATGCCCAGGTGCACCAGCAACCGAAACCGATCGGTGGTGAAGAGGAGGAATTTGCCGCGGCGCGCGACTTGCCGGATGGTTTGCTCCTTGAGCGCTCGAGACCAGCGGCCGGGCTGCGGACGCACCACGATCCGCCCATTTCTGATGGTCACTTTGGAGATGGTCTTCCCCAGGACGCTGGCGGCAAGTCCAATCCGGATCGTTTCAACTTCAGGCAACTCCGGCATGCAATCCCCGGCAATGGATTGGTGACCTGTCTCGGAGGGCGGCCTCAGGGAGGACCCGGGGCGAATCGAGCCGATATCCAGGCTTGGGCCTGCCGGCGAGTCTTCACCCGATTCTCCAGTTGAGCATCTCTCAACGAACTGAGAATCTCACGGAAAACCGGCCCGGGAGTATACCCCATTCGAATGAGGTCATGGCCGGTCAGGATTGGATGCGGGTGGAGTTCCTCGGGTTCCGAACGATCCAGTGTCGCCGCGGCCAGCCTCCAGTTTTCGAGATTTCCATGGCTCCCAAGGCAATCCAGGCGGTGGAGCTCAAGATGCTCCTCGAAGCCCTCCTGGCCCAGGAAGCGCTTGAGTGTCGAGGGCCGCATCCGTGGCAGGTCGATGAACTTCAGATGGTCTCTGACCAGCGCGGTGATTCTCTCCTGTTGCTTCCTGCTGAATCGGAGGCGTTCACAGACCCTGAGCGCCATCCGGGCTCCAACGTCGGCATGGCCATTGAAGCGGATTCTATCCCTGCGCTCGAAGGTCGAGGGCTTGCCGATGTCGTGCAACAGGACTCCCATGGCCAGGGTGACCGAAGGATAGGAGACCCATGTCTTTCCATACGGCACGCTCGACAGGGCAACAGGCCGGTCCCCCGGCAGGTCCGGGCTTTCAACCCCCCGGAGCACTTTCTCCCTGTTCGATCCGGACCGGTCCATCAGTTCCAACATCAGCAGCGTGTGCACCCAGCAATCCCCTTCGGGGTGAAACTCGGGGGGCTGGGGAACTCCTTGCAAAGCGACCACCTCGGGAAGCAGGTGAACCAGCAGCCCGACCTCCTGCAACCTGCGAAACCCGGCGGCGGCATTGCCTTCCGTCAGCATTCTGGCCAGTTCCTCGCGAATGCGCTCGGGGCTCACCTGAGCCACCTCCTCGGCCTGGTCTCGCAGTGCAGCAAGCGTCTCCGTCTCCAGTTCATAGCCGAAACGAGCCGCGAACCGAACGGCCCTTACCAACCGAAGCTTGTCTTCCCGGAAACGGAGCTCGGCCGAACCGATGGTGCGAATGACGCGGGAGCGGATGTCCTGCCGGCCTCCCACAAAGTCCAGGACCTGCCTGGAAGAAGGATCGTAGAGCAGTCCATTGATGGTGAAATCCCTGCGCTGCACGTCCAACCTGGGGTCGGTGGAATAGGTGACCCGACCGGGACGCCTGCCATCGGGATAGGGGCCGTCGGAACGAAAGGTGGCCACCTCGTAGCTGCCTCCCTCCTCCAATACCCGGACCACCCCGAAGGCCGCGCCGACTGCGACCGTTCGTGAAAACAGCCTTCCCACCTCCTGAGGCGGGGCGCTGGTGGCGATGTCATAGTCCTTGGGGACAATGCCCATCAGGCGATCCCGAACACAGCCCCCAACGAAATAGGCCGAAAATCCCGCGGCCTGCAGCCTTTCGACAATCCTGGCGGCACAGGACTCGGAACTCCTGAAGGGTTGCGATGAGGGCGTTTCAGCCATCGTTCCAGTACCTGCTAATACTTGCGCAGGACCCCAATGACCCTGCCTTGGATCTCCAATTCCCCTGTCTCCATAAAGATCGGCGCCATGGACGAGTTGGCCGGTTGAAGTCGAAGGCGGCCATCCCTCTCGCGATAGAAGCGCTTCAGCGTGGCTTCGTTCCCTTCCACCAGGGCAACCACCGTATCTCCGTTGTCGGCGCGATTGGTGCTCTCCACCACCACAAAGTCCCCATCGCAAATGTGGTCCTCTATCATGGAGTCTCCCTTGACCTGAAGGACGTAGACATTCCTGTTGCCGACGAACTCCCGCAAAGACAGGGCCTCCCGGTTGGCGAAGGCTTCAACCGGCCGACCGGCGGCGATTCGACCCAACAACGGCAGCGACTCGGCCCTGTACTCTGGTCCCGAATCGTTCTCGCCTCTCGCACTCAGGGCCTCCGCTTCGATCATTGGACGCCGGTCAATGACTTCGATCGAACGACTCCGATTGGGATCGCGCCGAATATAGCCCTTTCGCTGCAGCGTATTCATGTGTTTGTGCACCGTCGCCAGCGAAGCGAGACCCAGAGCTTTCCTGACTTCATCGTAGCTGGGGCAGTAGCCTTTGCGGCGGACAAAGGAATCCAGAAAAGCAAGCACCCGAAATTGACGCTTGGTCAATGCCATTCAATCCCCCCGACTGCATCGAATTCGGGTCCCATTGTAAGCGAATCAAAAGCGAAGATCAAGTCAGTGGTCAGTGGTCAGTGGCTAGTGGTTAGCCTAGCCACCGTCCTGCCACGCGGATCATATGAGAGTGAAACAGAAGTGTTTCAGACAAGCGGCGCCCCCGCCCCCCACGACGGGACGGATCATTCAGAGTGAAACAGAGGTGCTTCAGAAGAGTGGAGAGTGGAGAGTGGAGAGTGAAGAGTGGTCAACGGAGGATTTCAGGAACCGGTATGTGCCTGACGACTTGGTTGCGTTTTTTGAACGACTGCGCTGAGACCAACAAGGTGCTTAACGTTTGGGTCTAATCACTATCCACTATTCACTGTTGTTTCAGGTAAGCAGCGCCCCGCCCGTCAGGTCACCTGGTTGCCTCTGGCCATGACGACCTTGCCCGTCCTTACCAGCTCGATGATGTTGTACTTGTGAACCATGCGCACCAGAGCGTCGATCTTGTCGGTGCCCCCGGTAGCCATCAGGATCATCGAGGATTCAGTGAGATCGACCGTCTTGCACTTGAAGTGCTCCGCCACCTGAAGGGCTTCGCTGCGATCTTCCGGACCGGCGGCGACCTTGATCAGGGCAAGCTCCTGCGCCACGGCGTTTTCGCCGGTATGGTCCACGCAGTGCAACACATCGATCAACTTGTTTACCTGCTTGATGATTTGATCCAATCCTCCCGGATTGCCCTTGGCGGTGATCGTCATCCTGGAAAATTCGCCATCCACCGAAGAAGAGACGACCAGAGAATCGATGTTGTAGCCCCGCCGGGCAAACACCTGGGCGATCCTGGCCAGCACGCCGGGCTTGTTGGAAACGTAGACACTCAACGTATGGGTGTCTCGACTCAGTAGGCTTTCCATAGGGCATCCCTCAAGGAAACGGCCCCCAGCTCGGGCGGGGCGCTGGACCCGGCACGATTGGCGGGCTAGGTAGATCCGGTGGGCTTTTCCAGCCTTCCCTTGGGCTTTTCGATCAGCATGTCTTCAAGCGCCCTGCCCGCGGGAATCATGGGATAGACATTGTCGGTCTTCTCGCACTCCGCGTTCACCACCGCCGGACCCTGATCGTAGTCGAGCGCCCGCTGGAGGATCTTTCTGACATCGGCGGGTCGCTTCAGGGTGAACCCTCTTGCCCCCGGATAGGCCCCCGCCAGCTTGGCGAAGTCCGGGTTGCCCTCCAGGTCCACCCCACTCTCGCGTTCTCCGTAGAACAGCTCCTGCCACTGCCGGACCATGCCCAGGTAGTGGTTGTTGAGCACGATGACCTTGATGGGGAGCCGGTGAACGCAGGCGGTCGACAGCTCACTCATGGTCATTTGAAATCCACCGTCCCCCACCACTGCCACCACCAGGTCCTTGGGACGGCCGAACTGGGCGCCAATGGCGGCGGGAAACCCGTACCCCATGGTGCCCGCGCCACCCGAACTAAGCCAGTTGGAGGGGTAGTCCGTCTTGTAGAACTGGGCCGCCCACATCTGGTGCTGCCCGACGTCGGTGGAAACGATCGCCTCTCCGCCGGTCAGCTTGCACAACTCATCCAGAACATGCTGCATTTTCAGGCCGCCGCGCCTTTTGTACTTGAGGGGGTACTTTTTCTTGTACCCGTCCAGGTGTTTCAACCAGTCGGAGGTGTTCAGGGGCGCAACGTGCTGCACCAGGTCCTCGACGATCTCCCGCGCGTCTCCAACGCACCAGTGCTGGCATTGAATCATCTTGCCGATTTCGGCCTCGTCGATGTCGATGTGGATGCGCACAGCATCCTTGCAGAATCGATGCGGCTGACCGACGATGCGGTCGTCGTAGCGGGACCCGATCGACATGACCAGGTCGCATTCCACCATGGCCTTGTTGGCATAGGCGGTCCCATGCATCCCCAGCATGCCCAGAGACAGGGGATGCGATTCCGGAAACGCTCCTTTCCCCAAAAGGGTCGTGGTCACCGGAGCACACAATTTTTCCGCCAGCCTCCTGACGGCATTGGAGGCATTGGCAACCAGAGCTCCGTGACCTACCAGCAGGACCGGCTTCCGCGCACGGCTGAGGGCTGCGGCGATTTCCAGTATCTGGCTATGGTCCGGACTGCTTCCCACTCGATATCCCGGCAGATCCATTTCGGCATGAAGATCCCCCGAAAAGGGATTCTGGCTTACATCCTTGGGGACATCGATCAGCACCGGTCCGGGACGGCCCGTCCGAGCGATGTGGAAAGCTTCTCTCACGATTCTGGGAATGTCGTTGCTGTTCTTGATCAAGTAGCTGTGCTTGACGATCGGCATGGTCAAGCCGAAGACATCCGCTTCCTGAAAGGCATCCTTGCCCAGCATGGGAGTCACGGTCTGGCCCGTCAGGACCACCATGGGGATGGAATCCATCTGGGCGGTCATGATGCCGGTGACCGTGTTGGTGGCCCCCGGGCCGCTGGTGACCAGCACAACCCCGGGCCTGCCCGTGGCTCGAGCGTAACCGTCCGCCATGTGGGAAGCCCCTTGTTCGTGTCTGACCAGGATCAGCTTGATCTTGGTTCTGGTGGTGATCAGAGCATCGAAAATCGGAATGGCCGCTCCTCCGGACAAACCCCAGATGTACTCCACCCCTTCGTTTTCCAGTCCCCTGACCAACGCCTGAGCTCCATCCATCGTTTCCTGAGTCATTTTCTGTGATCAGCTCCTGAATTAACCGTCATGTTCTCCAAAATTGTAGTCATATCTTTCATATTCTTCAAGAAGTAATAAAAACATGTCTCATTTTACGTATATCGGTTTCAACGATCAGACGAGAATATCACAACTTCTGAATAAATCGACACAAGCTTACTTGATAGACTCGATATCTTGTCAGATCCTCCGGATATAGAATCCTCTGTGAGTTTCACACGGTGTCTTGAGAGAACTGTTCCTAGAAAAGCTGTTCTCTTCTTCTCAGGGTTCCGAAAGAACCGATATTCTTGAGAAAAAAGCTGAACCGTACCTGAGACTCGTTGTCCAGCCGAGGGTTGAACTGCCTCAAACCGACATGGCGAAGATGAACAGCCACTCCACAGCAATCCCAATTGTAGGCCAACTGTGCTGCCGTGTACTGTCTGCGCCGGGTGGTGAAATTGTGGACAAAGCTGAGGGCCGCACTGATCCCTTGAGGGGAGGATCGGCCCAGCCTGGCGCGGATCTGGTTGGAAGGAAACTGGTTGGGGGGCAAGTTGCGGGTATTGTAGTAGGTCAGGCCAAGAAAGTACTGGGAAAGGTTGACTCGACCGGCGACGCTGCTGGCTCTCAGGCGTTGTACTTCGGGATCGTAATCGGTCCTGAAGTCAACCGTGTAGCGCTCGGCAGGGGTGAAGCGCAGGCGGGAGACAACGGGAGACACCCTTCTGGTTCCGTCCAGGTATGCGAACGCCGACAACGTGTTGGCCGGAAACAGCACGTTTCGCCGTCCGGGGATCAGGGCGCCGCCAAAGGTGGGATCGAAGAAAACCTTCTGCCCGATGCTCAAGGAAAGAACCTCGCCGGTTGTCGTGCCTCCGTCAGAGGTCGGGCGGCGAGCAAAGAAACGATTGGTGAATACATATTCGACTTCATTGGAGTTGCTGAAGATGTCCTTCTCGTCAAAGAGTATGGTATCCCTGAAATCGTCGACCCCGGAGATGTAGCGGTAGGTGATCGACGGTTCGATGAGATGCTTCAAGCGATGCTGGCCCACCTGAAAGACCCTCTGCAACCCCGGACCTCTCCAGTCCAGTTCCAGATCGAAGGCCGAGCGGCTCAAATCACGGGGTCCGACTCCGGTGGGGCTTTGAGAATCCAACCGGTTGGAATAAAAGGTCTCCCGCCAGCCGACGCTGGGGGTCAGGCTGATTCCACTCCACCTGATGATGGGAATGGAGAGCCTGGGATGGAAATCGAAGCGCTGGACCACGCTCGGCGTCGACAGCAGGGCGTCCGTGCGGCCCATGCCTTCCACGGAGGTGTCGTAGGAAAAGTAGATCGGCCAGTCCTTTATCCTGCGCCGGTGGCCGTTCAGATTGAGACTGGGAAACGTCCGGCTGGTGACCGCTCTTTCCCTGGAAAAAATTGTCGAGCGGCGTTCCCCGAAGATGTTGAGGCTGTCGCTGGAAAAGTTCCGGGTCAGAAACGCCGAGGACACCTCGTCGGGTCTGGAGATCGTGTTGAAGGTGCGTCCATACACCTGTCGAAATTCCTGGGAGCTGACGACATCCACGTCGGCCACCGCCCTGAATCCGTTGTCCCAACGAGTTTCCGCCGTGACCTGCGCGCTTTGGCCCCCGAAGCCCTTCCGATCGCGGGCGAGGTAGCCCACGGCGGAAATGGAGCTGTGCTGGTTGGGCCTGGCCTTGAAGTTCAGTCCGCCGGCGGGTCCGCGCTTGGAATAATAATCCGCACGTGTCAACAGATCGACACTGCGGCCCAAGGTCAGAAAAAAGGCTCCGCTGACGGAGCGGCCTCGGCTGGAGGAGTTGCCCGTGGAGGGCAAGAGAAATCCTGTCCTTCGCTGCCTTTCACTGGTGGGCGCCCTGAGAAATGGACTGTAGAACAGGGGGAGTTTCTTGATTCTGAATACCGCGTGCCGCAGGTTTACGGGCTCGTCTACCTTGAAATCGGCGCCCTTGGCCGAGAAGCTCCACTTGGGAACCGGATCCTCGCAGGCCGTGACCGTTCCATCCACGATGCGGTACTCATCGGCCCCGACCTTTTGAACCTCCTTGGCCTGGAAGAGGAATCCGGTGTCGGATCGGCCCTGAAACTCGACCTGGGTCTTGCCCCTGACGTCGTAAAAGGTCCCCGTCCGGCTGTCCAGGTTGAACTTGAAGCGAGAGGCGTGAAGGCGGGTGAGGCCCTGCTCGAAGTAGACGTTTCCTTCGCCTTCAACCTCTCGGGTGCTTTCGTTGCCGCAAACCCTGTCGGCTTTCAGCAGCAGGTCTCGGTAGCTGACCTCTACATTGCCTTGGGCGAGATAGTCGTGCTCCCCCGTTCGGGACTGTCGTTCCGCACGGACAGTGACGACTTCTTCACCGAGCCGGATGGCAAGTGGGTCGGTTCCGGCGGAAGTTGCAGGGGGCTCCGACTCGGGCTGCCGTACCCGGGATTGGCCGGATCCCGGAAAAGCCGAGAGCAGCACCAGCAGCCCGACCAGCAGCCCCATCCGGACGGGATCGGACCGAATTCCGAAATAGCTGAAAGTTGGGTCCGTTCTTGAGTGAATTGGGTTGAAGGAACGCACTGGAAGTCTATCGGAAGCGGCTTGGGAGGCCCCGCACGTGAATGAAATGTCGCACCCGTTATGGAGCGGAAGCACCCGGCGGCCCTAAGGACAGCTTAGCACAATGTGAACCTGCCCAGAGGGCTCCCCGCAAGACTGGCATATCACCGGCACGTTCTGATAATATCTGTCCAATTCACTCAGACCGGGACTCTGTCTTATGGACTTGACCACCTCCACCGGCTGATCGATTTCCATGATTTGTCCTTCCTGCGGCCTCCATAATGCACCGAACGCCGAGATCTGTTTCGGGTGCAAGCGCCCCCTGCCCCGCTCCTCCGCGGAACCTGCCCTGGATCCGAGCCCGCCTGTCGACCAGCCGACCGGAAACCCGGTCGCAGAGGACGAACCGGTTTCCTCTCCCGGCGTTTCTGCAGCTGCGCTGGATTTCCGGCAGCCCCGGGACGATCCGGCCCCCGTCCCCGATCTGAAGCAGCAACCATTCGAAACCGTGGTGAAGGACTTCCTGGATCGGGACCTGGTCAGGACGGAGCCCCCGACTTCCAGCCTGTCCGAGCAAACTCCCGAACCCGAGGAGCCTGCGCTCTGGGAGCCTGCTCGGCCGGAAACCGAAACGTATGCGGACCACCTCCCGGAGGCTCGGAAAGAGGTCACCCCCGCGCAGGCTCCGGCACCCCTCCAATCCGAGGCTACGATGGTTCCCAAGAGCCAGGGAACCCTGTTCTCCGACAAGATCCAACGGATTGAAATCAAGCTCAACCAATCGCCCCTTCCATTCGGCGAGAGCAGGCCCCGGGATGACTTGCTCGGGGATTCCATTCACCAGGAGTTGCGTTCCGCGACCGTACAGGATCGTTTCGGCGCCGGGATTGTCGATTCTCTGTTGGTTGTCGGCTGTTGGCTGATCTTCAGCCTGGTGGTCATCGCCTTTACGGATTTCAAGGTGTTGTCCCTTTCCGCCGGCTTGGGACTCGGGCTGGTGTTCCTCTCCATTGCGCTCTCCTACTTTTTTCTTTTCACCGTTCTCGGCGCCCGCACGCCGGGGATGGACTACATGGGCCTGGCGGTCATTCGCTTTGACGGCGAATTGCCCTCTTTCCGGGATGTGGGTTTGCGAGTCTTCGGTTACTGCATCTCCGCGGGTTGCTTTGGGCTGGGCTTCCTCTGGGCCTGCTTCGATGCGGAGCGACTGACCTGGCACGACCGTATTTCCAAGACCCTGGTGATTGAGTCCGTTCCCCCTCGGGACGATTGATCCCCACCTCTCACGAGGCGGGCAAGGCGCTCCCCACCGGCTCGACTGCGGGCTGCGCCCTTGCCGAGCCGAATGGCGAAGACTGATGCGGTGGGGGGTGACACCGAGCCGTCAGACATCGGGCCGGGTCGTCTTGCCCGGAGATTTTTTCGTGTGCTAGCATCTTTTGTTCCGGAGTTGCCCTTGACTGGTAAATTCACAGTAGCTTTGGCCCAGGTGTCGCCCAAGCTGGGGCTGTTGAGGGAAAACCTGCAGCTTCACCTGGACACCATCCGGAGGGCAAAATCGGAAGGGGCGGATCTGGTTGTTTTTCCGGAACTTTCCCTGACCGGCTATATTCTGCAGGACCTGGTGCCGGACGTCGCCATCGATCCGCTGAACGCTCCAAGTCTCCCGCCACTGCTGCAGGAATGCAGGGATATCGCCTGTGTCTTCGGCTTTGTGGAAGTCTCGGATCGCTACAACTACTACAACGCCGCCGCCTACGTGTCCGAGGGCAGGATCCAGCATGTGCACCGGAAGCTGTATCTGCCCACTTACGGCATGTTTGACGAGATGCGCTTTTTCGCCATGGGCGAGAAGCTGCGGACGGTCCGGACTCCCTTCGGTCCGTTGGGATTACTGATCTGTGAAGACCTCTGGCACCCTTCCACCCTTTACCTGCACGTCCAGGATGGAGCCCGGGTGGTGGTGACGCTCTCCTCGAGTCCCGGCAGGGGCGTGAGGACCAGTGAAGGGTTCCAGACCTCTCAGGGATGGGAGACTCTGCTGAAGGCCTTGTCGCAGTTTTACACCGTATACAACCTTTACGCCAACCGGGCCGGGATCGAGGATGGGGCCTACTTCCCCGGAGGATCGATGGTTGTCGGTCCTGTTGGAGAGGTGATCGCCCGGAGCCAAACCTCCGGAGAGGACCTGGTGCTGGCCGAGCTGGATCTGGACGAGATCCGCCGGGCACGTCTCTTCACCCCGGTCCTGCGGGATGAGCGCCTCGATCTGACCCTGAGGGAACTGACCCGAATCGTCCGTCAGCGTTCCCAGTCCTAGTCACGCCTCGAAACCTCCATGCAATTGAACTGCCCGCTGGTAAATCAGGTTCTGCAGGGCTTTATCCGTGACGAGCTGGGCAAGGCAGGTTTTCACCGGGTGGTGGTTGGGCTGTCAGGCGGCATCGACTCGGCGGTTTCCTGCTTTTTGGCGGCCCGCGCTTTGGGTCCCGAGAACGTTCTGGCCGTCATGATGCCTTACAGGACCAGCAGTCCGGAGAGCCTCTCCGACGCGTCGGCGGTGGTCAAGACGCTCGGAGTCAAAAGCGAGATCGTCGAGATCACGTCCATCGTGGACGGCTACTTTGAGGCGCAATCCCCGGCGAACTCCCTGCGTCGCGGCAATGCCATGGCCCGAGCCCGCATGATCGTCCTCTTCGACAAATCGATGGAGTTCGATGCCCTGGTGCTTGGCACCTCCAACAAGACGGAGCTGCTGCTCGGCTACGGTACGCTTTTCGGAGACATGGCCTCCTCGATCAATCCGATCGGAGATCTCTACAAGGCCGATATCTTCAAGTTGGCCCGCTACCTGCACGTCCCACAATCCATTCTCGACAAGAAGCCCACCGCCGATCTGTGGGCGGGACAGTCGGACGAAGATGAGTTGGGTTTCACCTATGCCGAAGTCGATGAGCTCCTGCACGAGCTCATCGATCGCCGCGTATCCCGGCGAGAGCTGTTGGAAAAAGGCTTCAAGAAAGACTTTGTCCAGTTGGTCGTCAACAGGATCCGAGGCTCCCAGTTCAAGCGGCGCGGGCCGGTGGTATGCAAGCTGTCCCCCCGATCCGTCAGCCACGACTTTCACTATCTCCGGGACTGGGGGATGTAATTTCGAGCGTCTTATGGCAGGAACACTCTTCGTCGTCGCCACACCGATCGGGAATCTGGAAGACATTACCTTGCGCGCCCTGCGCGTCCTTCGTGAAGCTGACCTGATCGCCTGCGAGGACACCCGCCACACCAGAAAACTGCTGGCCCATTACCAGATTACGACTCCAACCTCCAGCTACCACGAACACAATGAGCAACAGCGAACCGGTTGGTTGATGGAACGACTGGAAGCGGGAACAGACATCGCCCTGGTCAGCGACGCGGGGACGCCATCCATCTCCGATCCGGGTTATCGCCTGGTCCGGGCCGCCCTGGAGCGCGGGGTCCGCGTATCTCCAATCCCCGGAGCCTGCGCGATCATTTCCGCCCTGAGCATCTCGGGGAGACCCACGGATTCCTTCGCGTTTCTGGGATTTCTTCCCGGCAGGAGAGCGGCGCGGCGCAACCGGCTGCGAGCGTTGCGGTCGGAATCCCGTACGCTGCTCTTTTTCGAGTCTCCACTGAGGCTGGCCTCCACCCTGAGCGACATCGACGAGATTCTGGATTCACGGGAAGTAACCGTCGCCCGGGAGATGACCAAGGTTCACGAGCAACTGGTCACGGGAACCGCGGCTGAGCTGGCGTCCCTCTTCCGAAGCCGGCGCCCCAAGGGAGAGTCGGTGGTGGTGGTGGAAAAATCATCGCCGGAGGCCGCAGCCGAGTCGGTCAGCGACCGGGAGCTGGATCTTCGTTTTGAAGGACTGGTGGACCAGGGCCTTTCCAGGAAGGATGCCATCAAGCAGTTGGCCAAGGAGCTGGCGTCTCCGAAGCGGGAGCTTTACCTTCGCCTGCTCCGGGAGAAGGAGCCCGTGGATGGGGAACGGTAACAACCAAACAGTCGGATGAAGGGAGAAAGGAAAGAGAGATGATGGAAAAACTGGCTGGCCGCATGGGGAGGCTGGGAACCGAAACGGCCTTTGACGTCCTGGTAAAGGCCAAGGCGCTGGAAGCGAGGGGACGCAGCGTGGTTCACCTGGAACTGGGTGAGCCGGACTTCGATACGCCCTCCAACGTGATCCGGGCCGCCGGTACCGCCATGGAGGAAGGATACACCCATTACTGCGCGTCGGCGGGCTTGGTGGAACTGCGAGAAGCCATTGCCGAACACGTGGGGCGGACTCGCTCGGTAGACATCGATCCGGACTGGGTCGTCGTCACGCCGGGAGCCAAGCCCATCATGTTCTTTCTGATCCTGGCCCTGGTGGAGGAAGGCGACGAAGTCATCTACCCGAACCCGGGCTTCCCCATCTACGAATCCATGATCCGCTTTTGCGGTGGCACCCCGGTCCCCTTGCCCCTGCTGGAGGAGTTCGAGTTCCGTTTCGACCCCGAGCAACTGAAGTCGAAAGTGTCGTCCAGAACCAAGTTGATCATTATCAACTCCCCGCAAAACCCAACCGGTGGCCTGCTGACGGAGAACGATCTGGCCACCGTCGCCGATCTGGCCACCCGGCATGACATCACGGTTCTGTCGGATGAAATCTACTCCTGCATCATCTACGAAGGAGAGCATCGCAGCATCACCTCGATTCCGGGGCTGATGGACCGCACCGTCATCCTGGACGGGTTCTCCAAGACCTTCGCCATGACCGGGTGGCGGCTCGGATACGGCATCATGAGGCCGGAACTGCAGGCCCACATCTCCAAGCTGGTGACCAACAGCGTTTCCTGCACGGCGCCATTCGCCCAGCGGGCAGGGTTGGAGGCATTGGCCAACGCCGAGAGTGCCACGGTTTCGATGGTGGCGGAATTTCGCAAGCGCAGGGATTTTCTGGTCGAGGCGCTGAATCGAATACCGGGAATGAGTTGCCTGAATCCGCCTGGGGCCTTCTACGTATTCCCGAACGTTCGTTCCTTCGGCAAGAGCAGCGACGAAATTGCCGACTACCTGTTGCAGGAAGCCGGTGTGGCCTTGCTCTCGGGAACAGCCTTCGGGGCCTTTGGAGAGGGCTACCTCAGACTCTCCTACGCAACATCCATGGAAAACCTTGCCGAGGGCAGCCGGCGGATTGCAGAGGGTCTGGCCCGACTTCGAGACTAAGATGGATCAGGGAACGCCGTAGATGAAGAACGCGTCCCCGGAGGACTGGCTGTCCTGGAAACCGTCGGAAACGACGGCGAAGGTTACGAACGGGTTGGACCCGGAAATTCGGGAGACTCGAACGTAGCCCTGGTCGGTATCCGGGGCGTTCTGCTCGAGAATCGACTCCAACCGGATCGACTGTCGGGCCTCCAGCTCCACCTCCTCGATCGTATGGGCCAGCATTCCGGTTTCTCCGTCGTAGATCTCCACGCTGAAGAGGCTGGTCTCGTCGCTCAACTCTCCCGTATTGACGATTCCCAGATCGGTTTGCTTCTCCTGGCCCTGGCGCAGTCCGTACAACCAGGCCGCGGAATGATGGGAATCTCCAAAGGGTACGGCCGCATGGACGAATCCGTTGCGGCTGCCGTCGACAAGCCTTGAATTTCTCGTGCCCACGTAATAGCCGGTGTCCTCTCCGACTCCTTCAGCCGTGACGAAGATGGAGCCGGAGAAATCCTCACCGGCAGCACCCAACCCCGGAAAGAAAGATCCCGGCAGGCTCCCCTGTCGTCGCAGCCAGCTTACGAATTCGGGCACGATGATCTGCTCGCCGGGTCTCACGGAGACGAATCGGGCGCCCTGCGGGTTTTGAATTCCATCGGACAAAACCGAGAATCCCACTACCTTCCAGGATGCCGACCAGTTGGTCAGCACCAGTTCGCTGTTGAACCGGTCGGTCTTCTCTACGGCGAGCAATGTCTGTCCCTTTCTGCCGACGGTCGCGTTTTCCGGAACGGGCGCAATAAAGGCGCCGTCGGAACCGCCCTGGTCGGTGAGGATGGCATAGGCGTAGAAGGGCGCTTGCCCTTCAACCTTCTCAATGCGTATATAGCCATTTCCCAGGGACAGGCCGTTGGAACGAAGCACGTCGTCGATCCGACTGGATGAACCCGGCTCCAGCGTCCGATCCTCGAGAACCAGGGAATCCGGCTGCTGAGGATCGCCGGAGGTGACGGTCACCCTCAGGGTGATTCCGCCGCGCTGCCGAGGTCCCAGGTTGTGAACCACCAGGCTGCTGCGATTGGCGTCGTCGTGGCGGAGTCCACAGAGATGCACCGGCTGGTGAAATCCGGTCGAAATCCCCGGATAGGTCCAACCGCTTCGGACTCCGTCAACCGTCCTGATGGTTCGCGCGGTCACCGCCCCTTCCGATTCGGAGTTCAGTCCGGAGAAACGAATCGACAGACCGCCTCCCCGGCTTCCTGAATCCGGAATGGGAACCCCCAATCCTCTCAAGTATTCAATGGCATCGGGTACGATGACCTGCCGGCCGGCCGGCAGCTCGTCCGTGGCCGTGCCGCTTCCCTCGCCAAAGGCCGCCGTGTAGGTGAGTTCCAGCGTGGCCGGCCGGGTCCCCCGATTGCTGAGCGTCAGCTCCGAGCTGACCACGGCGCCGTCGGTTTCGGTGGTTGCGAGCACAATGGGCACAAAGACTTCAGCATCGCCAGGCAGCCTCGCCACGAAGGCTCCATTTCCTTCCGAAGCTTGATAGGCACCGGTGGTCAGGGTAAAGTCGAAGCCCGCCTGCCCCGTGACGGTGGCGCTTCCCCGCGGGCTGACCCAAAGACCGCTGCCTCCCTCGACGCTATCGCCGCTTCCCGCCCTGACCGAGTAGACAAGCTCCTCCCCCTCGGGGTCCAGTTTGCTTACAAAAATCTGTCCCTCGGAAGACCCCAGAGCCTGCACCTCCGGGAAGTCGGAGGAAAGCGTCACACCCGTGACATAGGCGTTTCCCTGCAGATCCACGCCCACGCCATTGGCGTAGTCGATGGAACCGCCTCCCAGGTAGGTGGAGTAGACCAGTTCCGTCCCTTCCCGGTTCAGCTTGGAGACGAAGGCGTCCAGGCAGAGCGAGCTGCCACAGATTCCGGCTCCGGGAGCCGTTTCGGAGAAAGCGCCGGCAGTGGTGGGAAAGTCCTGATAGGCCGTGTAACCGGTCACGTAGGCGTAACCCTGAGCGTCGACAGCGATTCCCGTGATCGCCTCCAGTTCCTGGGGGGACGCATCGAAGGGGACGGAGGTCCCGCCGAGTCGGAAGCTGTAAAGGGTTTCGGTCCCCTCGGAATCCAGCTTGGTCACGTAGGACTCGTTCCCGTTCCTGCCGGAAAGATAGGCATTGTTCCGGGAATCCAGGGCTACACCGGTGCCCCCCACGCCCTGGACCGCATAGATCAGCGATGTCCCCTCCGAATTGAGCTTGGCCACAAACCCGCCGTCGGCGCCGTCACCGGTGACGTAGGCGGATCCGTGGGCGTCGACGGCAATCCCGTTTCCGCCCAGTCCGCCTTCGCTGCCGCCCAGGTAGGTCGAGTAGAGCAGAGCCGTACCGGTGGCATTGACCTTGGTGACAAAGGCACTGTTGCAAAACTGGTCCGAAACGTCCTCGGCACACTGCTCGCTCGACAGGGCCGACTGCCAGGCACCGGATGACACGGGGAAGTCGGAAGAGTTGGTGGTGCCGGTGAGAAAGGCATTACCCCGAGAATCCACGGCTACACCGTACCCGTAATCGAATCCGGAACCGCCCAAGAAGGTGGAATAGATCAATTCCGTTCCCTCGGCGTTCAGCTTGGCCAAGAGAACGTCGGGGCAGCGAACCAGGTTCGGCCCGTCATAACACTCCCCTTCGCTGTGAAGACTTTGAACGGCCCCGTCGGAGGTGAGAAAGGCGGGGTTGGCAATCCCCGTCACGTAGGCGCTCCCCTCGTGATCGACGGCGACGGCAAGACCTCCAACCCCGCCGGCCGAGTAGGTCAGCACAGGATCGATCACGAGAGGCCTGCCGGCATCATAGGCGCCCAATCGGAATCCAACCTCCCCATCGCCAGCGAGCTCGTACTGCACGCGGACCTCCTGGCGAACGCCACCCTTTTCCTGAAACGCCAGGGGACGCATCAGTCGGAGATGCCCCGGGAGAACGAGGTTCCCCTGTTCATCCAGCGACACCCCGAGATGGGCTGGAATGCCTGCCATCCCCTCAAAGTGGAGGCGGATGGAGCCGGGGTCGACACCCGCATCGAGCCAAAAGTCGAATTCCAAGCGCCGGCCGTTGCCGTAAAAGATCAGGTCGATCCCCGGGTAGACCTGACGGTAGCGCACTCCGGAGAAAGCCGGAACGTTCACCTGCCATTGCCGCGGATCGGTGCCCCGCAAGTAGTGACTCTTGCTCCGAAGCCGGTTTTCACCGTGGATCCGGGGCCGAGGCTTGCCATTGACAAGCCGCATCCTCAAAGCCGAGATTTCCCCCGCCGCCCCGGGCGCCGCGGACCCTCTTCGGGACCCGCCGGACTGAAATTGAAAGACCAGCTCGCGGTCGAACAGCAGGTAGCTGTAGCCGGGCCCCCGGGAAAGGAATCGAACCTGGTCCCCGGCCTGGCCCCGGTTCGGTTCGAAACCGAGTGGCAATTCGGCATAGGTCTGCCGCACCTCGGCCTTGCGGACCGCTTGCAGCGCATCCGGAAGAATCCCGGTTGCAGCAATGGGCGTCGTCCCGCGGGTCCTGACGAACGGGCGCGGACCCGAACCCCCCGGCGCAAGCTCTCCGGCCGCAAGCGGAGACATGCCACCGCCGGCTCCAATCAGGACAACCCAGCCCAGGGCAGCTTTCGGAACAAATTCCCAGCGATACAATGGCATCAGGCTGGTCTCAAACATTCCTGTTAGACCCTGTATCAACCACCCCGTCGTGTGTGACGCCGGTGCGGCCAGGCGAGAAGTGGATAGTCATTTGATCGACAGGTTGAGCATCTTGTCGGTCTCGGTGTAACCGTTCAAGCGCATCCACGTCACACGGCGCTTGCCTGTTCCGAAAACCCCCGGCTGACCCCTCCCCACTCTCCACCCTTCACACTTCAAACTTCACACTTCAAACTTCAAAAGATCAACTTGGCGGCCAGGACGATCTGGCGGGCTTCCTGCGGAAAACCCGCTGGCGTCCCGAAGGCGGCCACCACTCCCGGAACTCGAGACCCCAGGTCGGTGTTGAAGGACGAGGCCGCCACGTTGGTTGTCGCCGGCTTCACATACAGGTTGGAGTGGTTGAAGAGATTGTAGAACTCCGCCCGGAGTTGAAGCTGCGATCCTTCCACCCCACCCATCTCGGGGAGATCGATATTTTTCGCCAACGCAACGTTCTGGAAGTGGGTGCCCGGCCGCCGGAAGGTGTTGCGACCCAAAGACCCGTCAAACGGTCCGTTGACGGAGAGTTGACAGCCAAAGGGCTCGGCATCGGCGATACAGCTCCCATTGGGGTTGCGGACCCGGTTGACGGGCAGCACAAGAAAGGCGTTCGGCGTTCTGACATCGACCTGGCGCTCCCCGGTACCGAGCATTTCCGGCGCCTTTCCCATGAGTCTCGGCCGGGTGTTGTCGGACAACTCTCGATCGATGACCCGGCCGTCCCAAAGACTGAAGGGCTGGCCGCTCTGAACGGATACGATCCCGCTGAACTGCCAGCCTGCCAACAAGAGGCGCGTCACTCCCCTGGTTCGAGCCGCACCCGGAATCTGCCAGACGACATGGCCGACCATGCGGTGGCGAACGTCGTGATCGGAGGGGCCCTTGTCCAGATCGGGGTCAAAGGCGTCAAGGGGCAGCCCGCCGCCACCGCTCACGCTGTCGTCACCCACCAGCGAGCTCACGTTGTCCAGGGAGTGGCTCCAGGTGTAGTTCAGACCGTACTGCAACCCGAATCTGCGCAGGCGAAGGCTGTCAATCCTGAGCTGCATCCCGTGATAGGAAGAACGGGCCCGGTTCCCCACGGTGATCAATGCCGCGACCTGGTTGAGCAGTCTTTCGCCCGGGCGCCCAAGAAACCGGCCACTCCCCAGTCGATTGGCGTTGATGGGCCGGTAGAGATTCCCGCCCCCGGAACCCACGTAGGATGCAGCCAGCAGCAGCTTGTTGGCCCAGTCGTGTTGGAGGGTGGCATTCCAGGCCCAGGTGGAGGCGGTCGCAAGATCCTGGTCCAGGTGGCTGACGGCACTGGGAGGCAACGACAAGGGACGCGAGAACAACAGGGGGTAGGGATCTTCAAACAGGGCCGGCGACAACGGGACTCCGGAAATACGGACGACGCTGAATGCGGGCGGATTCAGGTTCTCGTAGACAAAGCCGGGCAGTCGCTCGAAGAAGCGCCCGATCCCGGCCCGCATGACCAGTCGGCCTCTTCCGGTCAAATCATAGGCAAGACCCATTCTGGGGGAGAGGTTGGTCTTGCCGGGCGGAAAGAAGCGGTTGCGGTACCGGCCGGGCGCGTCGACGGTGCGGAGCAAACGCCCGTTGGCCACCTGCTCCAGGGCCGTGGTCCCGTCCCCTCGATAGAAGCTGGCTTCCAACAGCTTTTCCTGGCCTATGCGGTGGCCGGAACCGAAATATTCATACCGTACACCCGGCGACAAGGTCAGCCGGGGCGTCACCTTCCAGGAGTCCTGCAGAAAACCGGCCAAGTCGTTAAAGCGATAGTGGCGCCGCGGGTTGAAGGGACCGAACGGAGGAACCAACAGCTCTCCGGGAACCTTGCCTCTCGGATCCAGGTGAATCTGAAAGGAGGACGCCCGGCCGTTCACGAACCGCTGCAGGTCCCTGAACTCCACGTGGTTGTGGCGAGTCAGGACGGACTCGGCGGGGGTCTGGTTGTCCCGGAGATGGACTAGGCTGGCGCCGAACTTGAGGTTGTGCCGGCCTCTCACCCAGTTCGCCATCTGTTGAAACTGGTACTCGTTCTGGGCGCCGCCGTCACCATTCCGTCCGGAGGGCAATGCCAGAGCTCCCACGGCGCCGCTGATTTCATCCCCGGTTATGACGAAAGAGGGGAAGCCTCCAGGGAGCTGGATCGCCCTCTGCTGAAAGAGACGGTTGAAGACCAGGCGGGATTCGGTCAGAAGATTGCCCGACCAGAATCGCGTCAGGTTGACCGTCATGGTTTGATTCCTCAAGTGAAAGGACCGGTCCAGCAGGGGGGAATAGGGCTGATCCACGGTTGCCTGCCGGACATGATCCTGAAAGGCGTAACGGGTGTTCAGCACCGTGCGGGGACCGAGGCTGGTGTCGACCCGCGCCGTCCAGAGGTAGGTGTCCTGGGGCGGACCGGCTCCGGCATCCACCGGCCCGGTACGCGAAGTGGAGGCCAATGCCGGCAGTGTGACGAAACCCGCCCCGAACCTGGACCCGCAGGCCCTTCCGAAGGGACAGACGGTCCGGGTGCTGATGTCGGTGTCGGAGAGGTTGGCGGGCAGGGGAAAGCGGTCGAAGATGGCATTGGTTCCGGGTGAGCTGACCGAAAGCAGTTGCGGGGTGGGGACGTAGTAGCTGAGAGGGGCGGAACTCCGCACCAGTATGGGCTCGAAGGCCGCGAAGAAGAAGATCTTGTCCCGGTAGACGGGCCCGCCCAGCGTGCCCCCGAGCTGCCGGCGGTTGAAGACCGGCCGGGGCAGCCCCCTGGAGTTGTTCTCGAACGTATTGGCCGCCAGTCCGGAGTGGCGCACGAAATAGTAGGCGTTCCCGTGAAACTCGTTCACGCCGCTCTTGGTGATGGCGTTGGCGATAAATCCCGCGTTGCGGCCATACTCGGCGGTGAAGTTGTTGGTGAGCAACCGGTATTCCTGCACGGCGTCCAGGGGAACGATCTGGCCCGGGCCGGAGTTGTAGGGATCGTTGTTGGCGCTTCCGTCCAGCAGGAAGCCCCCGCTCTCGGCCCGCTGGCCGTTCAGGGCAAAGCCGATGCCGCGCCTCACGCTGGCCTGAGTGGCCCCTGAACTGACCCCCACAAAATCGTAGGGATTGCGGGTCAATGAGGGCAGCTCCGTCATGACCTGCGGCCTGATGGTGGTGCCCAATGTGGCGGACTCGGTGCGGATGAGCGGGATTCCCCCCAGTTCGGTGACGCTGGCGATGACCGATCCCACCTGCATCGAAAAGTTCAGAACCACGGCATCCTGGACGTGGAGCTCCAGATCCGGCTTCACGATCGTGCGGTAACCCAGCAGGCGGATAATCACCCGGTAGTGTCCCGGCGGCAGGTTGGAGAGCCGATAGAGCCCCAACCGGTTGGTCCTGGTCCGAAACCTCTGGTTGGTTTCGATTTGGGTGGCGGTCACCTGGACCTCTGACAGAACCTGCCCCTGCCTGTCGGTCACCCGGCCGCTGAGCGTCGCCGTGGGGTTGGCCAGCAGCGAGCCGGCCAATGCCAGCAACAAGGTTGGGACTGGAATCAAACGCACGGTGTGTATCCACCTCCCCTGTGGAGCAAGGATGCAGCCCGGCTCACACCCGAGTATGCCACCGCGGGTTTCCTGCTGCGTCACTGGGATCAGGCGATGTGACTGAACGGAACGACCGGTACCGGACAGGGTGGATCCTGGGGTTCGGATCCACGTATTGGGAAGGTGAACGAATCACGGGAGATCGTCATCGGTGGTCAGGTGGGAATACAGAAGCGGTTCGCTTCCCGGCTTCAGGCTGCCTTCCTTGGGCTCCAGCGTAACGAAGACGGCATCGATCTGGGAGAGCACTTCGGGATCGTCGAACTTGAGGATCCAGCCCTTGTCGTTCCTGGCGTCCGCATAGAAGATGCCCAGGCTCTTGGGTGAACCCGTGAGGGCGGAACTGCGTTTCCCCCATGCTTGGAGCGAGAAATTATCCAGCGACTTTTCCCCCCTTGGCGTCTCGTGGGCATAGACGAGCAGGCGCCTGCCCTGGGCATAAAACACGTGCGCATCCACGATTCGCTCTCCTTCCGGATCATGGTCCTCGACGTAACTCACACGCAGGTTGCGGTCCGTCAACAAGTCTCGAATATCCCGGTCCGCCGCCAGCAACTCATGATCCCGCCGGATGGTCTCTGCCTGCTCGTTCACCTTCCGAGCCAACTCGCCGATCTGCTTTTCCTGAAGCGCCAGGGTCACCTCCCGGGTGCCCCCCTGCTTCCGCAGAGCCTCCAACTCGCTGTTGCGAGCCTGAAGAGCCCTCTCCACCCTTGCCAATTTCTCCGACAACTGCGTTTCCGAATTCCTGGCCTCCTCCAGCGTCCGATTCAAGGCATCGGTATCCGCCCGGGTCTCCACCAGCTTCCGGCTCTGACTCTGAAACCTGGCCAGGGCCATGCGCCGCTGGCTTTGCGCCTGAGACAGTTCCTCAACTAGCCGATCCATTTCCGCCCCCGACCGATCGGGGACCGCGGGAGTGGCGGGAGCCGGTGACAGACCCGCCAGGGACTCGTCGGAAATTTGACGGTTGAGCCGGCTGATCTCTTCACGGAGTTGGCTCACCCTGGCCGCGGCGCTGGACAAGCGCTCTCCGCCCCGGTACCACTGGAACCCGTTCAGCCCCAGCGCCGCCACCAGGAGACCGGCCGCCACAGGCAGGGCGTACCGCGCCACTCGGTTCGGCCGATACCATGGCCCCGCCCCAACCCCTGAGCGGGTTGCGTTTCCGGCTCTGGCGGGAGCAGCAGGGAAGCCATCCTGACGCTCGGTGCGCTGCAGAAATCGCTGCCTGTAGCTCGATTCATGCAGGGCAACCTTGGAGGAGGAATCGGCGGGCTCTCCCGCGGCAACCAGCGGCAGGTGCTCGTGAAGGATCTCCAGGTAATCCTGATGACTTTTCCGACAATCCTCGCACACGATCAGTCGGGAGCGAAGTTCGACGTACTCCCCTGCAGAGATCTGGCCTAGTGCCGCCAGGGCACACAACTCTTCGAATCGTTCACAGTTCGATTCATCACACTTGGACATGGTGACATCCCCTGGGCATCAACCCGTGGTCCGGTTCATGCAGCCGTGGGCCTGCAGGAAGGACCGCAACTTTTTGAGACCCCGGTAGTAGTGGTTCCGTATATTGGACAAGGGTTCGTTCATTTGGACGGCAATCTCTTTCAGGAGCAACCCCTGAAAATAGGCCAGGTCCAATGTCCGGCGTTCCCTTTCCGTCAACGTCTGCAATCCCTTTTCGATCATCTGACCCCAATCCTGATAGGTGAGGCCGTTCCACCCCTTCATGGAGTGGGCGAATTCATGGCTTTCCAGGTCCGTTTCTTCCGTCTGGTCGTAGAAGTTGCGCAGAGTCAGGTACTTCTGCCGGTTGAGACTCCTGTGATAGGCATACTGAAGGATCCAGGTCTTGGCGCTCCCCTTGTCGGGATTGAAGACTTCGATCCGCCGGTAAATCTCAATGAATACCTCCTGCATGAGATCTTCCGCTTCGCCCCGATCACGAAGAATCTTGAGAGCCACGCTGAAGACCAGGCGGTAGTAACGGTCAAACAGAAAGCCCAGAGCCTCCTGGCGACCCCGCTTGAGCTCTTCCATCAACTCTTCGTCGGTCCTGGTATGGAGCTGTTTGTCTGTCAACATGAACCCGAAACCTGGACCGGACCGACAGGCCCGGGGCACGGCAGCGGAAGAAACCAACCCTCTAAAGTATGCCGCCTGCGCCAAGGGTTTGTATCAACCGGCGGGACTCGACATCGGTCCGCTTTCCGTGGAACCCACCGCGGTCCAGATATCCAATTGTCACTCGGAACTTACTGGGAGGGCAACCACTTCAGCGGTACCGAACCGGTCCCACCGGGAACGGACCTTCGGATTCGAACCCGTCACTACCGCAACCGCCCTGGTCGTGCTGAGGTGGGCCTTGGCGGCTCCCTGTATGTCTTCCGGCGTCAGTGTTCGGACATGGTCGCCGAACCGGTGCAAGAAATCCTTGGAAAGAGAGAACAGCTCCATCTGCGTCAACTCATCGGCAACGGCTTCGGGGGATCGCATTCTTTCCCAATGACTGGCGATGAGCCGTGTCTTTGCCGACTCCAGCTCAGCCTCCGAAACCGGAGTTTGCTTGAGGCTTTCTACAGCCTCCAGGATGGCCGTCAGCGCACCCGCCGCAGCCTGCGCGGGAACCTTGGCCAACACCTGCAACATGCCTCCGATCCGGAAAAACCGAATCCGACTGTCAAGAAATCGATAGTTGATCCGGTGTGTCAGAAACACGCGGCTGAGACGGGAACCGGTACCCAGCCCTCCCAAGAGCAGGTTCAGAACCTCGAGGCTGTAGAAGTCGCCGCTCGATCGGCGTGGGGTCCTGTGGCCGAAGACGATTCCCGCTTCCGAGCCTCCCTCATCTTCACCCACGAGCTGGATCGAAAGACGATCCAACCGCGGGAACTCGGGATAACCGGGTTCCTGAGGGACCCCCTTGGTCCAAGGCCCCAGCTTTTCCCGGGCCACATCCATCAGCTCACTCCCGGGAATGGGGCCGACCACAATCAGGGAGGCATCGTTGGGAATGTAGTGGCGACGCCGGAAGTCGTCCAGATCACCGTGCAGGATGGCCTCCGCGCCTCTCCTCCTTCCGGAACCGTTCCCATAGGGATGGTCTCCGAAGATCGCTCTTCTGAAGCGGCCGTGGGCCAGACCGTCCGGGCTCTCTCCGGGCGAATCATCCTTTACCGGCGCGGTGGCCTGCGCGACCTTGTCCTCAAACGGCGGCGGAGCCAGGGCGGCTCCCAGCAAGTCAAGGAAGGTGCGCAGGCGGCGGGGAGGCATGTCGGCCCGGAGAATGGTGGCATCGGGCTGGACGTCCACCTCCAGCTCGATACCCAGCACCTGGAGTTCCTTGGTGTCATCGGGAGTTTGGACGAGCAGCCGGCTCGCCGACAAGCGCGCCAGTCCGGGCTTGTGGGCCGGGTCAAGGGTCGATCCCGACCTGATCAGAAGATTGACAAACAACCGGTCCCCACCCTGGCGATGCAGCAGCAGGACGCGTAAGCCGTTGAGAAGCTGGAAGCGCTGGACGGTTGCGTTCCCCCCGGCCTCACGATCCCTGCTCTGCCCGAAACCCGATTCCGGCAGGGCGCCCAGGAGGAGACCGCTCGCCAACACCGCCCCCAGCCAGACCAACCTGCCGGCAGCCGCGCGCCTCCTTCGATCGGACCCGATCCGCCGGGTGATCGGTCTCGGGGACAACCCGCCGGAGTAACCTTGCAACGCCTGACCTCCTTTAATGCCGCGCTTTAATGCCGCGCCTTGGCCCGGAGACGATCGCCGGGCCGATTGGAGAAGCCGTGGGCTTGCTCGAGCTTCCCCCGAACCCCGGGTCAACCTGCCTGTTCCCAGTGTATCAGACCCATTGCCCGGCTTAAACACATCAGCCGGAGCCCCGGTTGACGGGCCGGGACGGTTTCTGATATGAGTATTGTCCACTTCAAGCTATGTCAGCCCACCCTCACTGCTGCTTGCCTGGTATCGTTCATCCTGCCGCATCTGACGAATCAAAACCAGTGGGCGCCGGGCCGAGGCCGACGACATCCCTGCGGCCCCAAATCCCGGAAAGAGAGGTAAGGGGGCCGGCTGCAAGGACAACCTTCCGGGGAAGCGGTTTTTCAGTTACGACCGGCCGCCGCCGCTGACCTGCCAATCAAGGGAGACATGCCCAGAACTCAGCCCAAAGCCAAGGTGAGGACTTCGACGGAAACGCCGCCGCCCGAGCTCAACCCGATCCCTGGTTCAAAGGCCGCCGGGTCCACCGGGGACGCGACCGCCAGGCAGACCCCTTCCGCCAAAGCCGGCGGTCCCCGGTCTTCACGGCGTTCCAGGACCAAGACAGCCCAGCCGCGAGCCGGCTCGGCCCGCACGGGCCGAAGCACCCTGATCAAGCGGTACGAGGCGGCGGTTCGCCTGCTCTATCGTCAACAATTCGAGCAGGCGAAAGAAGCGTTCGAGAAAGTGATCTCCGCCGACGGTCGGGACAGAGAGATATACGAACGGGCTCTGACCCATATCAGGCTGTGCCAAAACAAGATGGCTCGCCGCCAACCTGTCCCCAAGACCACCGAAGAACTTTACAATGTCGCCATTACCCTGATCAACGACGGCCGCTTCCAGGAGTCGATAAGGCACCTCAACCGAGCGCTGAAGCGGAGCCCCAAGTGTGACTACGTGATCTACGCCCTGGCGGTGTGCTACTGTCGACTGGGAAACAGGGACCGCGCGCTGAAACACCTCAGGCTTGCTATCGACCTGAAGGTGGGAAACCGTTTCCTGGCCCAACGAGATGCCGACTTCGAGCCGCTCACGAGAGACTCCCGGTTTGCCTCGCTGGTCTTTCCGGAGGAACCCCCCGAAGCAACATCGTAGGCGGTTCGCACCGAGTGCTTTCCAAGATCGACCCAATCTCCCCAGCCATCGGAATCGTCTCCATCGGAGGAGGGACGGGGCTCTCCCGCCTCCTTTCCGGGCTCAAGCATTTTGTTCGGAGCGCCGATTCCAAGCCCGCTTCTCCGACTCCCGCCATCGAGCAGCTGACCGCGGTAGTGACCGTCACCGATGACGGCGGCTCCTCGGATCGCCTGAGGCGGGAGTTTCGGATACTGCCGCCGGGTGACATCCGCATGTGCATGTTTGCGATATTCGATGCCCGCATGGCCCTCGATGGCCTCCAGCCGCAACTGCCGGCTTCGGCCTCCGCTCAACCATGAATCCCACCCACGTCCTGATCATGGCGGCCGGAAAGGGCACGCGCCTCAAGTCGTCCCTGCCGAAAGTGCTGCACCCATTGGCGGGGCAGCCGCTGGTGGAACACCTTCTGCAGACCGTCGAGGACTTGAACCCCCGGCACACTCTGGTGGTGGTGGGGCATCAGGCCGCCATGGTGAAGTCGAGGCTGAGGCACCGGGCCGTCGAGTTCGCCGAGCAGGTTCCGCAACTGGGAACCGGACACGCCGTGCAGGTTGCCAGGGACTGGTGGTGCGGCAAGCCCGGCAACCTCCTGATTTTGTCGGGCGATGTGCCATTGATTTCCGCCGGGACCCTCCGGAAAATGATACAGGCGCACGATCGAACCCGTGCCGGCCTCACGCTGCTTTCGACCCGGCTGGCCGATCCCACCGGTTACGGCCGGGTGATCCGGGCGGAAGACGGGAGGGTTCGGGGTATCGTCGAACAGAAAGAGGCCGGTCCTTCCGAGCTGCAGGTCAAGGAGGTCAACACCGGGCTCTATTGCTTTCGAATTCCCGACCTGTCCGAAGTCATCGACCGATTGACCGCCGACAATCGCCAGAAGGAGTATTACCTTACCGATTGCGTGGGCCTCTTGAGCCGCCTGGGGAAAGCGGTGGAGGCCGTGGTCTGCGACGATTGGCTGGAGGTCATGGGAGTCAACAGCCCCATCGATCTGGCTCGCATGGAAAAAGTCCTCCGGGAACGCCGCCCGGGACATCGGAAATCCCACGCACCCGCCGGCATAGAGCCTGGATCCGTTTGAGGCAACCTCGCCATGTGCGGAATCATTGGATACGCAGGAACCGAGCCGGCTGCCCCCGTGCTGTTGGATGGGCTGAAACGCCTGGAGTATCGGGGGTACGATTCAGCCGGAATCGCGGTCATCGGGGACCATCGCCTGCACATCCGCAGGGCGTCGGGCAAGGTCGGAAACCTTGAAGAGGCGGTCAGGGACAACCCCTGCGAGGGGACTATCGGCATAGGCCACACCCGCTGGGCGACCCACGGCAGACCGACAGAAGAAAACGCCCACCCCCACCGCGACTGCCGGGGGGAATTCGTGGTGGTCCACAACGGAATCATCGAAAACTACCTGCCTCTCAAGAAAGCCCTGGCGGCCGATGGACATCGTTTCGTCACCGAAACCGACACCGAGGTCATTGCCCACCTGGTCGAAAAACACTATGAGGGTTGCCTGGAGGAAGCGGTTCGCAAGGCCGTCGGGAAAATGACCGGCCTCTACGCTCTGGTGGTGCTCTCCCTGCATGACCCCGGCAGGCTGGTTGCGGCCCGCCAGGGCTCGCCGGTGGTCATCGGCGTTGGCAATGGGGAGTCATTTGTCGCCTCGGACATCCCGGCGATCCTGAGACATACGCGGGACATCGTTTTTCTGGGCGACGGCCATCTGGCCGCTATCGGCCCGACCGTGCTCAAGGTCACCGATTCCCGGGGCCGCTCGGTGACACCCGGGGTGCAGCGCATCACCTGGAACCCGGTCATGACGGAAAAAGGTGGCTTCAAGCATTTCATGCTGAAGGAAATTCACGAACAGCCCCAAGCCGTTCGGGAGGCCACCATGGGGCGTATCTCGCGAGATACCGGGACAATCATCCTCGACGAAATGAAGTTGACGGAGGAGGATTTCCGGCGAGTGGAGCAGATTCGCCTGATCGGTTGCGGAACAAGCTGGCACGCCGCCCTGGCCGGAAAGTTCATGATCGAGGGTCTGGCCCGGGTGCCGGTCGAGGTGGAGTATGCCTCCGAGTACCGCTACCGGGACCCCATCGTTCCTCCCCACACTCTGGGTATCCTGATCACTCAGTCGGGAGAGACCGCAGACACCCTGGCGGCCCAACGGGAAATCCGGGCGCTGGGAGCCCCCAACATCGCCATCTGCAACGGCGTGGGAAGCATGATCACCCGGGAGGCCGACGGCGTTCTCTACACCCATGCCGGGCCGGAAATCGGCGTGGCCGCGACCAAGACCTTCACCACCCAGTTGACCACTCTCTTCCTGTTTGCGCTGTACCTGGCCGGTGTAAGGAAAACCGTCAGTCAGGAGCAGACCCGGACCCTGATCGAAGAACTGGCCCGGGTGCCGCACATGATGGAGTCGTGCATCGGACAGGCATCCCGTCTGGAGACCCTTGCCAGGAGTCTGTTTCGAAGCGTGCACCTCCTGTTCCTGGGACGCGGCATCCACTTTCCCATCGCTCTGGAAGGCGCGCTCAAGTTGAAGGAAGTCTCCTACATTCATGCCTCGGGCTACCCGGCAGGCGAAATGAAACATGGCCCCAACGCCCTGATTGACGAAGACCTGCCGGTAGTCGTGATCGCGACCAGCGAAGCCGGCAATCCCCGGTCCACGCGTCTCTACGAAAAGACCCTCAGCAACATCAAGGAGGTCAAGGCCAGAGACGGACAGGTCGTCTCCCTGGTGACTCCTTCCAACACCGAAGCCAGGGATGCCTCCGACTTTCACATTGAAGTCCCCTCGAGCAAGGATCTCCTGCTTCCCATCCTGGAGGCCGTTCCACTCCAACTGCTGGCCTATTTCATCGCGGTCCGCCGCGGCTGCGACGTGGATCAACCGCGAAACCTTGCCAAGAGCGTTACCGTGGAATAGACCGTCGGTCAGCGGAGAATTCGTCTCTCGACAATGCGGTTGTCAGCCCCCGGGATGGCGCTATAATCAATACCATCGATCGGAAAAAGCGGAACCCGGACGGCATGGACGAAGCCTTCCCGGCAGGACACCTCCATGAGTCGACCCAAGACGTTAGGTGAGTTGAAGAGGACCCGATGGGCGGCTCCCGGGATGCGGAAACGCACGGTCAAGGAGGAAATGCGGGCCAACGTCATCCGCCAACTGGAAGCCGGAACCCGGATGTTTCCGGGTATCGTGGGGTATGACGAGTCGGTGGTTCCCCAGGTGGTCAACGCCATTCTTTCCCGTCACAACCTGATCCTTCTGGGGCTGCGCGGTCAGGCCAAGTCCAGGATTCTGCGGGGGCTCACCCAGTTCCTGGACGAGGAAATCCCGGTCATGGCCGGCTGCGAGATCAACTGCAACCCCTTCGGTCCCGACTGCCGGGCCTGCCGCAACAGGGTGAAAGAGATGGGAGACCAGGCGCCCGTCTCCTTTTTGTCCAGGGAAGCCCGCTACGTGGAGAAGCTGGCCACGCCCGACGTGACCATCGCCGACATGATCGGGGACGTCGACCCCATCCGGGCCGCTCGCAGCGGGCTCAACCTCGCCGACGAGTTGACCATCCACTACGGACTGCTTCCGCGAGCCAACCGGGGCCTGTTTGCCATCAACGAGCTCCCCGACCTGGCCGGGAAGATTCAGGTGGGTCTTTTCAACATTCTGCAGGAGGGGGACGTCCAGATCAAAGGCTACCCCGTGCGTTTCGAGCTGGACGTGGTGATGGTGTTTACGGCCAATCCCGAGGACTACACCGCCCGCGGAAAAATCATTACTCCCTTGAAAGACCGCATTGGGGCCGAAGTGAGAACCCACTATCCGGTCGCTCTCGAGCAGGGCATCCGGATTACCGAGCAGGAAGCCTGGCTGAACCGGCCGGGGAGTGCGAACCGATTGCGGATTCCCCGCTTTATCCAGGAAGTGGTCGAGACCATCGCCTTTATGGCCCGCCGGGACAAGAAGGTGGACAAGCGCTCCGGAGTGAGTCAGCGGCTGCCCATCACGGTCCTGGAGAACGTCGTCTCCAATGCCGAGCGCCGCTGCATCGCCGGCGGAGAAAAGAAGGTGGTTCCTCGCATCAGCGACGTTTACGCCGCCCTGCCCTCCATGACCGGCAAGCTGGAACTGGAATACGAGGGGGAGTTGCGGGGGGCCGAGAAGGTGGCCCGGGATCTGATTCGCGGCGCCGTGGGAAAGGTTTTTTCCCGCTACTACGACCCGGCGAACCTCAAGCACATCGTGGACTGGTTCGATCTGGGAGGAGCCCTCAAGCTTTCCGACACTGCCCCGACCGGCGAAACCTTCGATCAGTTGAACCAGATTCAGGGACTGGTGGAAAAGACAGCCTCTCTGGAGCCGCGGCGGAGAGGACGCAAGGATACGGCATTCCTGGTTTCCGGCTGCGAGTTCATCCTGGACGGGCTTCATGCCCTGCGCAAAATCGATCGCAGTGAGGACAAGGGCTATTTCGCTTCGGAAAAAAAGAGGCCGCAGACCTTCATCGACGACCAGCCCGCCCGGCGGCGGCGATCCTTCAACTAGCCGTGAAGAGCATTAAATACTCCAAATATACGGGCCTGGATTGGGACTCCCTGAGTCTGGAGGAGCTGCTCAACCACCTCTCCGACTTCCTGCTGCAGAGTGGTTTCTTTCAAAACCCCTACGGCCAGGACCCCTTCGACCGCGACCACAACCTGCAGAATCTCCACGACGCCATCCTGGAGGCCCTGCTCAACCAGGACATGCTGTCCGAGGAAATGCTGGAAAAGCTGATGGAGGGCTCCGGCGAGGACCTGGAAGCCCGGCTATCCGAGCTGGTTCAGAAGTTGATCGAACGCCTCGCGGAAGAGGGATACCTCTCCTATTCCGAGGACCGGCAGGCAGAGGGCGGCCTTCCAGGTCCAGGGCCGGGCCATGAGAGCGACCAGTCCGGCCAGATTCGTTTCGAGCTCACCAACAAGAGCCTCGACTTCCTGGGGTACAGGACATTGAAGGACCTGCTGGGCTCCCTGGGCCGCAGCCAGTTCGGACGGCACGACACCCGGGAGATGTCCTCGGGAATCGAAGCCAGCGGAGCCTCCCGACACTATGAATTCGGAGACACCCTGAACCTGGACGTCAGCGGCACGCTGCTGCAGGCCGTCCGGCGCGAAGGACTGGGAATGCCCCTGGAGCTGGACTATCCCGACCTCCTGATCCATCAGTCGGAGTACCAGAGCTCCTGCGCCACCGTCCTGATGCTGGACTGCAGCCACAGCATGATTCTCTACGGGGAAGACCGCTTCACCCCGGCCAAGCGCGTGGCCATGGCGCTGGCCCATCTGATTCGGACCCAATACCCCGGGGACTCGCTCAACCTGGTCCTGTTCCACGACTCGGCGGAAGAGCTTCCCCTGAGCCAACTGGCCCGGGTCCAGGTGGGCCCCTACTACACCAACACCTGCGAGGGGCTGCGCCTGGCCCAGCGCATCCTGGCCCGGCAGCGCAAGGACATGAAGCAGATTGTGATGATCACCGACGGCAAGCCTTCGGCCCTCACCCGGGAAGACGGCAGGATCTACAAGAATTCCTTCGGGCTGGACCCGGAGGTGGTGCGTGAGACCATCCGAGAGGTGGCCGCCTGCCGCCGGTCCGGCATCATGATCAACACCTTCATGCTGGCCAGGGACTACGAACTGGTCAGCTTCGTCAAGAAGGTCACCGAGATCTGCAGGGGCAAGGCCTACTTCACCACTCCCTACACCCTGGGCCAATACCTGCTGCTGGACTACATGCAGAACAAGGTCAAGACCATCCACTGACCACCGGCCGGCGGTCAACCGCAATCATCCGTCCCATCGCTCTCCTGCATTCAACTGGATTTCGCCGAAACGAACATGCTATAAGGTCGGTCCAAAGTCCCGCCCCCTCGGAGAGGTGCCGGAGTGGCCGAACGGGGCTGCCTGCTAAGCAGTTGTACGGGGAACCGTACCGAGGGTTCGAATCCCTCCCTCTCCGCCAGATTTTGTATGTAAACCATTATATATCATCGTTTTACATTCTATATCTCTCTTAGTGATCCCCCATACAGTCCCCCAACTGTTACGTCGTTGACCGCTCCAAGACCTAGTCAATGTGTCTGATTTCTAGCATTTTGAGCTGGCACACCTGTCTTTCAGCCATTACTGCCCGGACAGAAAATACTGTACTACCCGGGCCTGCCAGGCGCAGAGCAATTAGTTCGTGGAACAATTCCACGACATGCTGCCCAAGGAGCACCCGTGTGTCTAGAGTTCGAAAGAAGAACAGAGTAGCCTTGGAAGATGCGCAAACAAACTTGGGGATCTCTTTCTCCGCCAAGTAACTATTGCAGGTTACTCAAAATTGAAATGGTATTTGGAACTTTGGTCCTCCAGCCCCTCAATAAGAACTAGAACTCCGACGCGCATGCCCGCACCGCGGGTGCCGCTTGTTCCGGGAGGACTTGTTCGCCGATAAGCCGGGACGTCTCGAGATCAACCACATTTCACAGTATGTCCCAATGTCGAATCGGGATGACAGAACTACAAAGCTGGGGGCCACACCCACGGGATTACATGCCATTGATTGCGCGCGGGCACCTGCATATTGGAGGCAGATGTCGACTTCCTCCTGTAGGTGATTGGATTGTGGCAGATTCTTAGGCGTCAGGAGAGGTTCTGTTTCAGGAGGAAGGCAATATCGGTAGAGATGGATTCGGAAGCAAGCCAGTGTGCGCCCTGGGCAATGAGCAACATGGGAGTAATCTGATCGAGCAACGGCGAGTCTCGAAGGGCCGCGCGCACTCCGTCCGGCGGTAAGCGGCCGAGTGTGGCGATAATCCAGTCCGCAACGGGTTCGCCAGCATTGGCGGCCGCGACGAGTGCTTGCAAGACCTCGTCTGAAGCAATGATCCGGAGGGCTTCGGATGCCGCCGGTGCGCGGCGCGGGTCACCGACGATGAGGTCCTGGACGAGACAGTCGATGATCGGACGGGGCGTATTGGCACCAAAAGCGCTTATGGCGTGCAACGCGAGGTTCTCGTCAACGTCGTCGATGAAGCGGAGGACATCTTCATAGCATTGGAGTCCGGCTTTGCCGAGCGCCCAGACAGCAGCCTGTCGCAGCTCATCTCCTTCGAAAAGAGGATCAGTAAGAACCCGGTTCAGCTGTTCACGAGTAAAGAGACTCCGGCCAATTTCGGCTAGGATGAAAACTGCTTCCATACGCAAGTCAGGCCGGTCGTCATTTTCCCAGACGAAACGGGTGATCTGTTCCTGCCCGAATTCGGAACCGAGAGCGGCAGCGGAACCAGCCGCTTCGAGGGCGACACGTTCTTCGGTTTCCCGACGGACGAGGTCTTCTAGCGCCGGTATGACCTGATCACGCGGATCGTCACGGAAGCGCAGGGCTTTGACCGCGGCGTAGCGATCTACCGCCGTGTCTACCTGTAGATCGTCCAGCGGCGCATAGCGACGTTGCTGATAGGCCGACAAATTGGCAAGGCCCGGTGGTTCGCCGCCGAGAATGGTGGTTTGCGCCCTAAAGGTGTCGCCGGGCGAGACATAGACGGTCTTGCTACCCAACGTGTAGGTCTGCCGACGAGCCGAGCGTTCAGCATCGGCCTTCATCTGCACGATAAGACGTTTGTTCGTGACTCTAAGCACGGTGCCGTCGCGAGTCGGGACGATGGCGGGCCATGTCCTGTCGCGCTCAGCGCCTTCGGATGCGGATTTCGGCGGACCCAGCCTAGATCTGTGTACGGAGGCGCGCAGCGCGCCGACAGTGAAGTAAACCGCGTCATCGGCAGGCTTCAGGCCATCATCTGTATCGAAACAGGTGATCAGGGCAACAAGATCGTCATCACGTAAACCGGCGTCCCAGATCCTTACCGGGTTCGCGGGTGCGTCGCTCATGCGGATTTTGAGGTCGGTTTTTGCGCGAACTTCGGCACGCATTCCAGTCCTGATGCAGAGAAGGTCTGGGAGGCGCAGTCGTTTGACTTTGGTGGTCCAGATCTTGTTGGAACCGCAATAGCGTTCAAGCTCGATCGGCTCGAAGCCGCGGTCGCGCAATCGCTGCATCGTGCGATGGACGCCGACGGCACCCATACTCAGAAACCGCAGAAAGCTGGTGTCAGCCTTAAAACCCATCAGCCTAAGCCTTTCGGGACGGGTTTCAGCAGCTCGGCAGGAGTCGTGCCGAGGGCGGCTGCGATCTGGAAAATGTTCTGAAGCGAGACATTGCGCTGCGCGCGTTCGACGGAACTGATGTAGGTGCGGTGCAGGCCGGCGCGGGCGGCCATCTCCTCCTGGGAGATACCCGCAGAGGATCGCAGGCGCCTCAGATTGTAAGCGAAAGTCTCTTTTGGCGTAGGAATGGTGACGACCTAGTGTTCAAAATTATGGAGGGTAGAGTAACGGCCATGTATACTGTATGTCTACAGACTTTACGTTACACATCTGGGAGCTTCTGTAGCCCATGAGCCCGGACCCGATACGGCTTCCCGAAACGATCACGGTCCCGCGGACGGATCCGATCTATAACTGCCATGCTTACCTGACAAAGGTGCCTATCCGCGCGATCCAGCCCTTCATAGAGACGTTTACAAAGCCTGGCGAGGTGGTGGTGGACTTCTTCGCCGGTTCCGGGATGACGGGCCTCGCCGCGTTGATGTTGAACCGGCGCGCACGGCTTAGCGACATCTCGGTGCTCGGAAAACATATTGCCACAGGCTATTTGATGGATGCGGCTACGCCGGGTCTACGCGCCGAAGCGAATCAGGCGATGGCGGCTGCCCGCAAGGCTCTCGGCACGCTGTATATGACGAAACGCGGCTCCGATGGAACGAAGGTCGAGATGATCCGGACAATCTGGTCGTTCACCTATCTGTGCCCGTCCTGCAGGAATGAGATGGTGTTTTACGAAGCCCTAAACGCGCGCGGCGGCGTGCCTCAACGGTGCTCGTCCTGTGGTACCCCGTTTGCTCGACGAAGCTGGCTGCGCGGTGACGACGTTCCGGTGAGAGTTATCGTTCAGGGGGAGAACGGTAGGCAAGTGGCGCAGGAGGTCTGCGAAACCGATCGGCGCAGGATGCGCGAGGCCTTGAGAGACGGGCGCTTGCTCAAGGTACCGTCCCTTCCAATCGACGAGGATCGCGAAATGTTCAGCCGCTCCGGACTTGGGCGGTCTGGAATGACGGAAACTGGGAAGTTCTTCTCGCCGCGCAACAGCATCGCCCTAGTCGAACTGTGGCGCGCGATCAACAACGTTCAAGACGAAGCGATACGCCAGAACCTGCGCTTCGCCTTCACCGCCATCCTGCCGCGGGCCTCGATGCGGTATCAGTGGAGCGCGAAGCGGCCGCTAAATGCTCAGAACCAAACATATTACGTCGCGCCAGTGTATTTCGAGTGGAACGTTTTTGACCTGTACGGCCGTAAGGTGAATGCCGTCATACGGGCGAATGAGGCTATTTTTGGCGGCTGGGATTTGTTCAGCACCGAGAAACTTCTGGATGTCAGTTACGAGATTGCGTCCGCTGAGAAGCTAATACATTTGGATGACTGCTCGGCCCATTATGTGTTCACCGATCCGCCCTTCGGCAGCAACATTTTCTATTCCGACATGAACCTGTTTCAGGAAGCGTGGCTCCCGGAAACGACTGATCACTCGCGCGAGGCCGTCATTCATACGACGGGGAAACGGAAGAACGGGTCCGCAGAGCGCTATGAAGAGCTCCTGCGCAACGCCTTCTCCGAGGCGTTCAGGGTACTGAAGCCGGGCCGATATATGTCGGTGGTGTTTGGCAACAGCAGTGGCCGCATCTGGGGCCTAGTGCAGCGGGCGTTGCGCGATGCCGGGTTTAAGGCATCTCCGGTGCATGTGGCGCTCCTCGACAAGGGGCAGCGTTCAGTGAAAGGCCTGAATTCCGGGTCAGAGGGCGTCGTCACGGTGGACTTGATTCTGACAGTGCAGCGTCCACCGAAAGGTGTGGGGACAGAAAGGGCTGTGACGCTTGCCAACGGCGACACGGATTCCCTGATCAGGGCAGCAATCGACGAGTTAGCAGATGATAGGCCGTGCAATGCGAGCCACGTTTATGCACGGACGCTGCGCAAGGCCATCCAAAAGGGTCTATTGCTGGACGACCTGCATCTGGGAGACGTGCTGATCGCCCTGCGAAACGCAGGATACCGTGTTGACCGGAAGACGGGGCGTCTATTTGGCGATGTCGCTCATTCGTCCGGTACCCAAAGCACCTAAGCAGCGCCATGAGTATGACCAGCCGATTCCTCGATTCGTTCATATTCGATAAGACAACAGTGAAGTGTGACAGCTACATAGGCATGCTAAAGCGGAAAGATACTGCATATTCAACAGGAGGCCACGGGACGATGCCGAACACCGTGGCTGGAGAAGAGGAATGATGGACAAGGGAGCACATTTCTACCGCTGTGATTTGCAGGTTCACACGCCGAGAGACATTCAGTGGACCGGAACGCATTACGTTTCCGACGAGGACCGGAGTGACTATGCGGTACGGTTCATCCAAGCATGTCGAGAGAAGGGACTGGATGCAGTTGCAATTACGGACCATCACGATCTGGCATTCACTAAGTACATCAGAGAGGCCGCAAAAACAGAGATTGATGATGATGGAAGCCCTGTGTCTGAAAATAAGCAGATTATCGTTTTTCCAGGTATTGAATTGACGCTCAACGTTCCGTGTCAAGCGTTGCTCATTTTCGATGCCGAATTACCGGAAGACCTGTTTTCATTGGCGCTGACTGCCTTGGCAATAACCGCGCGACATTCATCAGAACCCACAACGGCCGAGGTCGCGCGTTTGGAGCAAATAACGACGCTTGGTCAGCTGCGGGACGAGTTGGACAAGCACGAGTTCCTGCGAAGAAGGTATATCATCCTGCCAAATGTCAGTGAAGGCGGTTCCACCACTCTTTTGCGGAGAGGGGCGGGACCAAAATACAAAGCAATGCCCTGCGTCGGCGGGTATGTTGATGGCTCAATTGCGCAGCTCGGACAAGGAAACCTGCGCATTATTAATGGAAAGGCACGTGAATACGGGAACAAGCGTATTGCGGTGTTTCAGACTTCGGATAGTCGGAGCGAAGACCATGCAGAGCTGGGGAGTGTATCGACGTGGGTGAAGTGGGCGACGCCGACAGCCGAGGCACTACGGCAAGCGTGTCTGGCTCAGGAATCAAGGGTTTCGCAGGAAGATCCCCGGCTGCCAGCGGTGGCGATTAATGGCATTTCGCTCAGTAATAGCAAATTCCTTGGCCCATTCGACGTGGAATTCAATTCGCAATACAACGCGCTTATTGGGGGCCGTGGCACGGGCAAATCAACGATTCTAGAATACCTCAGATGGGGGTTGTGCGACCAGCCGCCCCCGAGTGTGGACGAAGACGACGCGCCAAATTATCTGGAGCGCCGTCGGCGTCTCATTGACCAGACACTTAGGCCGCTTAATGCGACGGTAGAAGTGAAGCTTGACATACATGGCGTGCCCCATACGGTTCGGCGAGAGAGTCAGAACGGCGAGCTGCTCATGAAAATCGGCGGTGACGATATGCGGCCGTGTTCTGAGGAAGAAGTGCGGAGGCTGCTCCCTATCCAAGCATACAGCCAGAAGCAGCTCAGCGATGTAAGTGTGCGCGTAGATGAACTTTCACGTTTCATCACGTCCCCGATCCGCGCCACGTTGGACGACATCGAGAAGCGACTATCCGACAGAACGGAGCGAATCAAAGAAACATACGCAACGGTGCGGCGACGGCGCGCGCTGTCTCGGACACTTGAGGAAAGGCGGCTCACTGAAGTGTCACTCTCAGAACAGGCCGAAGCCCTACGGCGAGGGCTAACAGGGCTTTCAGAAGAGGACCGTGCGCTCCTCGATAGGGGGACGGTGTTCTCCGGTGCGGATCAGGCGGTTGAGTTGTGGCGTGAGGGGATCAATAGCTTCCGGGAGGGCGCAGATAGCCTGCGCAGAACGGTTGAATCACATCTGTCAGGCGCCGAGGCGCCACCGGTGGAGCCGGAACGGGAGATCCTAAAAGAAGCGTTCGAGGAATATGAAGTGCTGCTTTCTGATGCGAAGGCCAATCTCGATCCACTGATCGACCGTGCCGATGCAATGATGCGCGAGCCCGAAACCATGGATGAGCACCGCCCGTGGCGGCGATGGGCTGAAAAACGGCTAGAGTTCAGAGCGGCATATAACGCTGCCGTGGAGCGTTCGTCGGCGCACCGGCAAAAGATGGAACAACTGAAGGCGATTGAACAACAGCATCAGGCACATGTCAGGGAAACAGGGCGTGTAAGAGAAGAGTTGAGGTTGCTGGCGGGCGCGGAGGCAACACACCGGGCTGAGCGAGAAGCGTGGGAAGACTTGATGGAGGAGCGGAATGATGCACTGGATGAGCAGTGTGTGAAGCTCACTTCGGACTCAGGCGCGGCGATTCGGGCGAGGGTGAACCGATACGCAGACGGGAGGGATTTCATAGAAGGTCTGAAGCAGGCAGTGACCGGGTCTCGTGTGCCGGGCAACAAGATCGAACGTCTGGCTGAAAGTATTTCGGGTGCCGATACCCCGGAAGCAGCAAGAACGTTGTGGAGAAGGATACTTGCTGACTTGGAGAAATTGGCAGAGTTTGATGAAGAAAGGGATGGCGCCGATAAACGGCCTGAGGCGCCCGTGTTATCGGGAGCCGGACTGACGGAAACTAATTTGGACGGGATCGGTCGAAGTCTAAGACCGGATGATTGGCTGACGCTGTCACTTACGCCCATCAAGAGCGAGCCAGAGTTCGAATACCAGGCTCGGGAACAGGAATACATCCCGTTTCGGAACGCGTCGGCGGGACAGCAAGCTACGGCACTCTTGAAAACGCTGCTGAACCAGCCGGGTCCACCTCTGATCATCGACCAACCTGAAGAGGACTTGGACAACCCTGTGATGCTGCAAATCGTTGAACGAGTCTGGGAGGCGAAACAGAAGCGCCAGCTTGTCTTCGCCAGCCACAATGCGAACCTTGTAGTGAATGGCGACGCGGAGCTTGTCGCTTGGTGCGACTACCGGACGGCCGGAGATCAATCGCGAGGCACAATCGCCGGCGAAGGTGCGATCGACGTTAATAAAGTCCGGGACGCGATTAAGCGGATCATGGAAGGCGGCGAGGCTGCCTTTAATCTGAGAAAAGAAAAATACGGGTTCTGAAGAATCAGTTTCTCCCGCACGGCAAAAACGCCGAGGTCGTTCGCAAGGACCTTCGGCCGGTGTTGCCGGTCTGCGTGAGCATTCGGACGATGGAATGCGCTGTGACCCAAAATCGCGGCTATTCGCGGCTGAGGCCTGCGGTCTCTGAATTCACCTGCAGGACGCAAGCACGACCAAGCTCCCCACAATACGCCACCGGCCGCTGCCGATTACCACAAGCCCTGCCAAACTAAAGGCTTCTGCATCCCGCCGCTCCCTGATTTCCCGATCCGGCGTGCACGGATTCGCTCCTCCCTGACTACCTGACGTGCTTGACCCGCTCCCAATTTCGCTTCACTGGAGAATACACCCCAGATGGGAAACCACCCGTCCTTGCCTTGCTTCCGCTGCATGGCTTCACATTGGTTGGTTGATACCCTGACCTTTGGCTGGTCGCCAGTATAGCTCACATCCGCGGGACCAACCCCACAGAAGGCGAGGCTGTGCCTCCGAGAAAGTGTGCTAGCCTTGAGGCACGGAACAACACCACCAGCAAGCGTGAAGCTGTCGGCATGGAGACCCCATACCCAAGATCAGGGAAACCATGATTGCCCACCTGAAGGGACGAGAAAAACTGCTGGAGATTGTTGGCTTCCCCCGGCAACAGGCCGAATGGATCACCCTGGTCTGCCTTCACTCGGGTCTGTTCACCCGAGACCAGCTCGCCTTCTTCCTACAGGGGGCCAATCGCTTCTACGTCCGGCGATGCGTCAAAGCCCTGCTCGATTGCCGGGTCTCGTCCCGGCCGTTCGCCGACGAACGAGTCGCTGATGGCCGGCTCATCTGTCGCATCTTCGGCAAACAGATCTACCGGGAGCTGGAGATCCCCCACTCCCGTCACCGCCGGGAGACCTCGCTTGAAGTCACTCGGAGGCGACTGCTGTCTCTCGACTTCGTTCTGGATCATCTGGACTTGCCCTGGCTGCCGACCGATCAGGAGAAGGTCTCCTGCTTCGAGCAGCTCGGGATCAAGCGAGACTTGCTGCCCCGCAGGATCTACTCCGGCCGTGCCAAGGGGCTGATCCATTACTTCCCCCTCAAGACGCCCGTTGCCGTTGGCCCGAAGTCGGCCGTCTTTGTCTACGTCGACCCCGGCATGGGAACCCGTACGGAACTGGACTCCTGGGGAGAGGCCCACCGCCGCCTTTGGGAGAGGCTCCGCAAGTGCGGCCGGCGCGTCGAGGTGGTTGCGGTCGCCTGGGAGCAAAAGCTCCTGGACCGCGCCGGCCGGAGGCTCCGATCCTGGACGGTCGGAGACATGAGCGACGACGAAAAAGAGTTTCTCGTGCTTCGTCAGGCCATCGACGAGGCCGATTGGGACACTGTCGAACGCCATGGAGATCTCAATACCGCCCTAACGAAGCTCGTCCAATGGGAGCGGGAAAACCCGGTGCCCAAGGGGCGCGGTTCGATCGACAGTTTCCGCCTCTGGGGGTCACGCCGATGCCGTCGTATTGGTGACCATGTTACAAAGTAGAGTTGTGCACGCAGGTGGTGCACCAATTTGACAACTACAAATCTGCACTATCAGAGGGCGAAGCCCTCGCCGTTGTGGTCCAGACTGTGCCCGGAAACCCGCATTGGACATGAGTTGGCACGGATTGCCCGAGTCCTCTGCGGTAAAGTGCCGTGCGGCGGTGGCCCCGCGCGTGCCCCCCTCGCACGGCACGTCGTGGCGCCGCACGGGAGGGGGGGGATGGTGGAGAGAGCGACCCCCATTTTTTCGGCGCTGGTGCGCCACCGGGCAGGGGGAGATGGTGCACGCCAAAATCCACCATCTCCCCTCCCCGGCGGGGGTCGCTCTCTCCACAGTGATCCCTTGCAGGAAGGCAGTCAGACCGGCTCGGATAGCCGGGGCAATTAACGACTGGATAAGGGCTAGATACTTCCTCAGTGGATCATATTCTTCTGGCTCGGGACGTCCCAAGCGCGGCCAACTTTCGCTTCCGGGTTAAGTTGACAACGCACTAATCCGCTTTTTCACTAAACCTCACGAGTTAGGCATCCCGCAGGGCATAGGGGACGCCACCGCCATGCCGATACGGCGACTCTTGGAATCTATGCGGATAGCTTCCGATCAACCGTCCGGCGCCTCGCCGTATTTGTCACCCGGGAGGCAAGGTGGATACGGAAAGCGAAGGAATATCGGTTGCGGGAATTTCGCGAATCTCGCCAGGAGACGACCCTGAGTTAACATGGTGAGTTTCGCCTTCACTTCGCTCGACAGCGAAGCATATCCCGGTGCCCGAAGCTCATTACTCTCTGTTCGTCCATATAGGAACGTGGAACTGTTTTCTATGATTTCGTTCTCGACAGAGGATGAGAACTGCTCGGCTCCAAACAAGACCAGCCCGATCGAGCGCCCGCGCGCAGTAATATCAACGAGGCGACTCTTGAGCGGAGTCCGCAAATTACCCGACGGAGCAAACTTGTTTAGTTCGTCAACGAAGATTACGACCGCATCGAGGTCCGCCCCTTCCTGTTCCATCATGTCACTTAACTTACGAACCGCTCTGCCGAAAACGAGTCGCTTGCCACGATCCCCCAGCATTTCCATGTCAACGACGAACAACGACTCACCTGCCAATTCATTCCAAGGGATGTCCTGTCCCTTACCCCGGGTCTCAATTAGTCCCTGATACGACTTGGGAAAGCGTTCTAGTCGTGAGTTTAGTTTTCTCCAAGTCTGTATGTGGCTCCCCTGGGGCCATTGATTATTGGCTGCACTAGCTTCATTGATAAGGCGCTTGATCCACTTCCACATCTGACCATAAGAAGATAGCGGCGTATTGTCTATTTCATCCCGGACGCGTAGCCACGCACCTTCTAGCTTGTCATCCCAATCAAGCGGATTGAACAATTGAGGGATGTCGTCAGCGATCATCGGGAGATCCCAGCTGAACGGTTCGATCTCCTTCGTCCGGTGACTTTGAGTGGATCCAGGTTTCTCGGGATCTCGTGGAGCGAAATACCTAGCCTGAGTGAAAGGCTCAACCGGAATACCGAGCTCTTTGTAAACACGAACCGACCACTGGTCTTCTAGTGCTTGTGGGTTAGGCTCGTCTATATAAAGTAGGTCCCGACTCTTGACGTTGAAGAACACGACTCCAATCTTCTTCGAAGTGTGCGTCAAGATCGATTTGACAGCAAACTGTATCGCCGACGTTTTTGATGCCAATCCAGAGATACCGGAAACGTTTACGTGAGCCCCCTCCGGGCCAATCACAAAGTCCTCATCTATGCTCACGGCCGCAGTCGTACCATCACCGTTCTCAAAGATTCCGATTGGAATCGCCGCGCCGGTGAAGATGCTCTCACCACTTCGGTCTACGAGCCCATATGCGAATTGAATCCCCAGCGAACTCGGGAAGTATACCCTCGATCGGCCTACGGGCCGGGCGGTGTTGGACAGATTTCGCATCACATCGCACGTCACAACCACGATCTCCGCGATGTCTGTCGGGACTTGGAGATTAGCGTTACCGAAGTCGTGGCTTAGGTAGTCGGCGATGAAGCTGTCTACATCCGAATAAGATCTCATCTCAACGACTGTCCCGAATGTGACGTCTGATGCATCGTCAGCTACTGCCGCTACGATGTTACCGATTTCGAGTTTGCCTCTATCCAAATCCTCCTCTTCGCGTGCGATCCAAAACAGGAATCGACTGGACGTGTTGGGTTCGAACTTCGTAGACGCAGTTCGACCGAGAGATTTGCCAGAGTCAGAGACGAACATCACCGGCGCCTCTACCTCTGCGGAATGGACCTGATCTTGCAGGACCGGCGATCCGTTAAGACGAGGTATAGAATCAGCTCTAGTCAATTGGTCCGTCATGCCCAACCTCCTCCCATTGTTGCGGCAATCGTTCCCTTTGACGGCATGACGCTCGTCAGATATCTCTCGCAGGCTCGAATTGGGTAAAGGTGCTTGTCCCAGCGAGGGGCTGGGTATGACGTTGGCAAGCGGTCCGCGAGTAGAGATCGAGAGAAGCGATCTGCAAGTTCGGAAACGCGCGGTGCGTGTTGTCTTCCAATCTCGACCCGGACCAATCCGTACTCGGGTTCTCTTCGTTCACCCGACCTCAATCTCAAATACCAACTTAACCTCTCACGTCCCCTCATCCGTAGGTCCGAGTCGTCGGAGTGAAACCGAAAGGCCCAAGACCGCTCGAACTCGGTCATAGCCATAATTCGGTTATGGTCAGTAACATTAAAATAGCGGGATCCAAAACTCTTGCTAACCCCGATGCACCTCTCAACGTTCTCCTCGTCTCGCAGATTCATCAACGTACCGTCAATGACCAGAAAATGGTCGTGGGCCTCTTTGCTACGGCGCCAGTCGCGGATCAGATGCTGCTCGACAGTGAGGCGCTCATCCTTCGCCCTATTGAGAGCTCTACGTCGCAGTCTGTAATAGTCGCTTTCGATGGGATTAGTGTCGATAACGTTTAGCCCTGTATCCTCGATTCTCTTTAAGACGCGCTGGTCTGGCACTAAATCTTTAGCGACTAAAATGCCCTCCCTAATTATTGGGCTTCCCCACAGCGCTAAACGTCGGTTCTTGCGCTCAAGAATTGCGGCAGCGACCACGAAGTAATGGACAGGGATAAGGAGTCGATGGTCGCCAGAGAATTCAACCGGGATATGTCCGATCTGAATCGTTTGCTGACGGCCATCTTCGAAGAATCGGAATTCTGATTCACTAGCGTCAGCAGGGTAGTCAAACGGTATACGGCTAACTTGCTTGGACTCAACAAGCACCGCCTGCAACGACAGGTCGTCTTGGATGTCCGGGTTGAATTCCTCTTCGGAAAGAGGCAGAGGGGCGACAGAACCGTCCTGGTCACGGATGAATTCCTTCGCCCAACGAAGTGAATCATGTACCGACATGAGAACGTGCGTCCAACGTGGCGAGACGACGCCGATAACGGCGCTGGAGCCCGTAGAGGAAGATTAGCTTCGGCACTTGTGAGTTCGCGTGACTACTCCCCCTTTTGAGATAGCCCCGGGTCGTCCCAACCTGCACCCAGTTGGCGGCGCGGTAGGATGCCCCGCTGAAACGGATTGGTTCGACGAAGGTTTCAACGACTGATGGTGTCAATTCATAATACATACTCCAGTCGAAGACTACCTGTGAGGTTGCAGCTGCCAGAATTCTGGAAGCGAGGTTTTGTACGCGCACGTGCGGGAGAATAAGAAACCTGTTGTTATTGATCACGCGATCGGCTATCTGAGTGGGAGTGATACCCACACTCGCCAGGGCACGGTCACGTGACTTTATCATCCAAGCAGGGGACGAAAAAGAAATCGCTCCAAGAAGGTCATGCTCTGCAGTGACCAGGTATTTCAGACACCTTCCAACCCCGCTCCGATGGCCGAGGTAGTGAAACCGTTCGATCGTTTGATTCCACACCGGCTCAAAGGAGTTCCCCTTTGCGAGAGACAGCCCAAAAGCTCGTACTTCCCGGATCTCCGTAGTTAGGTCGAACCGACTGAGGCGATCAGGTCCCTGGTTGGGCTTGGGAGGAGTGCCTCCACCGTCGGACAGACGAGGTGGTAGTCTCAGAATCCGAAGGGAGTCGAGTCTAAGCAGAAGGTCACGACACGCCCGATCCTTCAACCACCCGTTTGGCTGTCGCCAATCTAGACGCTCGCAAATCACTTCTGAAATCTTGGTTCGACCCGACGTCCAATATTCCTCTACGATCTCAGCAACAACGGAAAGCTCTTCGATTCCCCACAAACGTCCCCGGATATTCAGAGGTATTTCCCCTTCTGAAAGTTTGCGAAGAGTAACTGAGGCGTGCTCCGGCATGGCAAAATCGTAAACGTCTTAAGGCGTCGCGCCACGATATCATTGATCTCCAATGAAGGAAAGAATTGACGAGTCTATCCTGGGGCGCGGCAGGACACTAACTCTTTGATGGGGGCATACACGATATTTACGCTAGCCAGGAGCCTGCCACCCATTTTGTGCCTAAGCGATCAATCCCATGACGCCACCTCTTCCTTCACAGACGCAAGATGGGTAACTGGAGGGGTACAGGGACACGAACGAATGTGATGTTCAATGGAATTGGCGCCGCTCGGCTGGACGGGCCACGAATCGGAATGCAACGCTGGCGATGTGACTGTACAGCGGCGTCCCCACACGGGTGCGTTTCTGCTTCTAGCCCAACACAGATATAGTCGTAGCTCTACGATTCGCAACACGCGTGCTTTGGACTTCATTCGACGATCTCGGCACTGCGGACGCAGGCATGACAGGCGGAAAGCCGATTCGGAGTGACCTGGTGCAGAGTCTAAATGGGAAGTATTGGGATGGATGCCTGAGGGAGCAGCAGTTTGTCGTTTAAGCACACGCCCGGCACGGCATTAAGGCGCGGCAGATCAACTGCAAATGTGTTTGTTCGAACAGTGCCTTGGGACCTGTTAGTCCAGAACCGTTTCGACGGTGGGGAGAAACTGGCTGTGGACAAACTGGTCGCTCCGCCACCTCGGAAATTCTCCGAATTTCCCACTTTTCCAATCTCGAACACTGCGATTATTTGGGCAATTCCCACCCTTGAGTTGCAATTAACGTCGCGCCTCGGCCGAAGCGACCGGCTTAGATAGGACTTAGTGATTTGTCATCCTGAGTCGCCGGCGTTTGGGGAATCACCAGAGTCAGTAAGTATGAATTCCACAATGTGTTTGATCTGAATGCTAGGAGTCTCTTGCTGCCTCTGGCCAATTGGCCTCGGCTGACTTTGAATGCTTTAGGTAATCGGCCCACTCCTGCATCATCTTGCGACGCTTTTCAAACAGGTCGCCGCGACGGTAGGCCGCTTCCACCTTGTTTTCGATGGCGTGGGCCAGGGCCATTTCCGCTACCTCCCGGGGGAAGCTGGAGACCTCCCCGGACCAGTCCCGGAAGGCGGAACGGAATCCGTGGGGCACGTAGTCTCCACGCGAACTGTTGACGCCGTAGCCCATGCCGCGCATCAATTGCAGCAAGGCCATGTTCGACAGAGGCCGACCGTTTCGTGATCCCGGGAAAACAAACGGACAGCCTTGGATGCGGGGCAGCGCTTCCAGAACCCTCATGGCAGAATCCGACAAGGGTACTCGATGTTCCCGGCGGGTCTTCATCCGCGAGGCTGGAACAGTCCATACGCCGGCCGGCACGTCGATTTCCCTCCACTCGGCGTGCAATACCTCCAGGGTACGGCTGGCGGTCAGGATCAAAAACTTCAGCGCCAGCGCCGACACGCTCCCATTTCGGGATAGCTCATCAAAGAACGAGGGCACTTCGGCATACGGCATGGCAGGGTGGTGAGCGACTTTCTTCACCCGAGAGGGCCTGGGAAGCAGCTTGTCCAGATGGCCGCGCCACCGCGCCGGGTTCAAGGGGTCGCGGTACTGATGGGCTGCCGCGAAATCCATAATGTTTTCGATACGCCCCTGCACCCGCTTGGCTGTCTCGGTCTTGGTGGCCCAGATCGGTGAGAGGATCTGAAGGATGTCCTCAGTCGTGATGGCATTCACTGGTTTTTTGCCGATGACAGGGCGCGCATACGTCTTGAGCGTACTGACCCATTGCCGTGCGTGTTTGGCATTCTGCCAGCCGTGCCGATGGCCTCGGATATAGCGTGCCGCGCAGGCGGTAAAGGCAGGAATTCTCTTCGACTCCATTCGTCGGGCCTCGATGGGATCTGAGCCCTTGGCCACCTGCCTTTTGCACTTCAAGGTCAGGGTGCGGGCATCAGCCAGACCGACACTCGGATAGCTGCCAAGCCCCATTTCCCGGCGTCGACCGTGGAGGGTGTACCGCAAGACCCACTTCTTGGCGCCGGACTTCGAGACCACCAAGCGGAGTCCGTAGCCGTCTTCGTATTTGCCCGGACGGGCTGATGTTCCACAAGAATTTAAATTCCTCTATTTCAGTCGGCGGTTGAGGCGGATGGCTTTGAAGTGGGATGAGCGGGCGATGACGGACAACTGGGCGCCGGTGGCTTCGGCGGCAAAGGCTCTTGAAGCTCGCAGCCAGCGCGGGGGGGCTTCGAGAACCGTCTCGAGGAACGCACGGGTCCGGGCGGCCTTCTCTTCGAGGTCCGAGAGGTCCCGGGGGGCTTGGGGCATGACCCTGTCGGGCGCGTGGCCTCCGGCGCCCGCCGCGGTCGACTCTCTCAGTCCGACTTTCTGGGGGGGAACGTCGAGTTCGATGATGACGCTGGCCTTTTGTTCCGGCTTTTCTCTGGCCATGCGCTGAAGCTCTTCGCCCTGGATTTTCGCCAGGCGATCGGTCTTGCTCACGACAGTCCTCGCTGAGCTGTCTTCCTCGTTATGCTGCGACTCAGAATCCCTTTTCCCTGGCAAAGCCGATGCCCTGCAGGATGTCGAGCCGCCCGAACCCGAAACGGTGATCCTGTCCGGTTTCTCCCAGTTCTTCAACCGATCCGGTGAGCAGGTCCTGAATCAGGAATGCACGGTTGGTGGGCGCCACACGCTTCTTGATGGAAGTCGCGCTCAGCAGCAGCGCCATGGCGCCGGCGACATGAGGGGTGGCCATGGAGGTTCCGTTGAAAGCGGCCCACTTGCCGCCCGGCACCGACGAGTAGACCGCCACCCCTGGAGCGGAGATCTCCGGTTTGGAGTAGACAAGGGGCAGATTATCCGGAGAAACGAAGTTGGACTCCCGGATGACATGGGTTCGACCTCCGCTGAAAGCGGCCGCGCAGTCTCGATAGTCGGTCGCCCCCACGGAAAAGGAAAGCAGATCGTTGCCGGGAGACCCGGTGATCTGTTGACCGTCGTTGCCAATGGCGGTCACCACGGGGATTCCGGCCCTCAGCGACGTCAGAATCGCCTCGGTATAGGTGCTCGGGACCTCGGGGCCCAACGTCAGTCCTCCCAATGACATGTTCAACACATCGACCCCGCGCTCGACCGCCCAGTCGATAGCGGCGAGCACCTGAGCGTCCGTCCCCCCCTTGGCTCCGTCCAAGGCCATGGCAACCGCCAACCTGGCAGCCGGGGCCATGCCGATCCAACGCCCGCTGGCCTTCCCCCCGGCAATGGTGCCGGCGACGTGAGTTCCATGCTGACCCGTGTCGTGCGGCTGTGAATCGGGGACCTCTTCTCCATTGGAATCGAATTCAGCCCAGTCCGCCACCTTGCCCTCGAGGTCGGGGTGGCCGGCGTCCACACCAGTGTCCAGGACTCCGACCTTGACCCCTTTCCCACTGGCTCCGTAAGCCCCCCGGGCGGCCAGGGCTCCAACCGCATGAATCCCCCAGGCGCTGGCCTTGTTCTCGACCACCCTCGAGGGAAGAGCCTTCAGTTCCACCAGGCGGGGAACGTGCAGCACCCGGTTCGGGTAGATGTCTCCGATCAGCGACTCCTCCACCAGTTGATTCAACTTTGCCAGGTCATCCCTGGTGGTTTGCAGGACCGCACATCTCGACGTCCAGAAAGACCTGGCGCCGTCGGCTCGCCGACCGAGCTTGAGCAAACCCGAGTAGAGGGGTCTCAGTGATCTCAGACCCCTGGACCGAAGCACCCGCTTGCTCACCTGTGGTATGGCCGTGGCAGCTACCTGGGCGGCCAGACCGCCTTCTTCCCCGAGTGTTTCCCTGGCTCGATCGGAGGGGGTCCCTCTACCCGGTCCGGCCACCAGGTCCAGGTGGGTCGGCAAAATGTCCCGAGCCGTCAGCAGGAGCGTACGCCGCTGAATGGCGCCGGCAACCACCCCAAGGAGCGTCTCCTCGTCCTTTTCCGGGAGCTTCATTCGCACGATGACACTGCGGTGACTTCCGGACCCCTCGTCCAGAATCCTTTCCACCTGTCTGGCCAGTCGCTGGGTCATTTCCCGATTCCCCCGATAGTTCTACCACGATTGCATGAATTGAAAGACCCTGCAATCCGAACTTCGCCGACGCTGCGGGAACGACCCTTGAAACCCGTTGCCGATGCCCAACCTGCGTGCCTTCAACCCGACGGGACGCCAGCGCTCAGAACCGGAACCGGACTCCCAGCTTCATCACGATGGGATCGAGAGCGGCAATGATGCGCTCCCGGTCGCCGGTCCGCAGCGAGAAGTTCGTCACCGCGTTGGAGTTGAAGAGGTTGTAGACGTCCAGCAACAGGGTGAGCCGGCGGTCCGCGCCGACCGAGAACGCCTTGTCCAGGCGGAAGTCCATGATCGTCACGTTTTCGGAACGGTTTTCGGACAGGTCGCTGAGAAAGATCGGCTGGTTGGTGCCGGTGCCCGGGATGTCCACCCGCTGGATCAGGGCGTAGGGCCAGCCGCTCTGGTGCCGGAGGTTGGCGGACAGGCCGACATCTCGCGGCAGGGTATAGCGGGCCAACAGGCGGCCGCCCCAGTTGGTGGTGGCCTGCCGGGCGGCCACGTCGAGGCTGTGGTTCTGCCAGATGCGCCCATGCCCGCCGGAGCCGACAACCAGCGGGTCGGCGAAGAGCGGACTGCGGTTTTCGCCGGCCGCCGCCCGGAACTCGTCCCGCCACTGGTAGTCGAAGCTGGCCTGCAGCAGCAAGCCTCCGGTGAAACGCCGGTTCACCGCTACCTGCAAGGTGTCGTACGCGGCCTCCATTCCGGGAAGGGCGGCAATCCGGTTGTCCACCGCCCCCGCCACTTCGTCCGGGACGCGCTGGACGTTCAGCGGGGCGCCGCTGAGAGCGTTCACAGGGCAATCCCAATCCGGATCGGCGCTGCACGCGATTCCGCGCCCCGCCAGGAGCGCGGACTGCTGGGACACGTTCCAGATGCCGCTGTCGCCGCTCAGGTCCTTGCGCACGTAGGAGACCCGAATGGAGGTGTCTTCGACCAACTCGTGCTCCAGCGAGAGGTTGATTTCGTCGACGTATTCCGGCGCCAGGTCCGGGTCCACGGGCGTCCCTTCAGAGCCGAGATCGGCGCCGGTGGCGCCCTGCTCGTCCAGCTTGGCGCCCAGCTCGTCGGGGCCGTCGTAGACCCCGTTGCCGTTCGGGTCGAGGAACGCGTACCGGATCCAGGCGGTGCTGGCCGGATTGGCGTCCTCGTGGGCGTCGGCCAGGTTCAGGTAGTAGCGGCCGTAGTGGCCCCTCAGCACCGTTCGCGACGCCAGCGAGAACGCCACACCCAGCCTTGGCGCCCAGGTGTTCCAGACAGCGTTCGTCCGACCCCTGACGGTTCCGCTGGGGAAAAAATCGGCCAGGAAGGGCGCGGAGACCGCGTCCAGAAAGTAGGTGCGCTGCTGCTCGTAGCGGACCCCCAGGTTCAATGACAGCCAGTCCAGCGGTCGCCAGGTGTCCTGGACGAACACCGCGTGGTGCCGGTTCCGGTTGTCGGAGGCGATCTCCCCCGTGGCAGGCATGTTGAAGAGCATGATCCGGTCCACGTGGAACGGGCGATCGTTGGCGCTGTCGTCGAGGTAGCGTATGTGTCCGGAATTGGCGTTGGAGCCGAAGCGGCTGCTGTCGATCTGGAACTCGTACCCCAACTTGAAGTCGTGGCTGCCGCCGAAGTCCGGGACGTAGTGGTGGGCGGCCGCGGAGGTCTGCGGCTTCCAGCGAACGAAGGTAAACGGCGGCGGGCCGTTGAGGCCGGGGAACCAGCCGGCGCCGCTCAGCCGGCTGCTGGAGGTGTCGAGGCGCGGTGGCTGCCGTCCCGGATCGACTTGAGGCACCATGGGCCAACTGAACCCGAAATGCTTGGCGGCCACGGTCATGAAGGTGCGGTCGTTCCATATCCGCTGCCACTCCGCCTTGTGCGCCCAGCTCCAACTGGCCTGGGCCAGAACCGAGTCGGGACCGACGTCGGTGGAAAGCCCCCGCTTGGGCTTCTCTTTCAGCCCCCAGTTGGTGTACCCGATCAAGCGGTCCCGGTCGGTCAGCCGCACCGTCACCTTGCCCCCGAGTTGATCGAAATCGCCCAGGTCGGTGGCCACCGAGCGATCGACGCCCGAAACGGCCTTGTCGATGCGGAAGTGGTTGTAGAAGGCGTAGAACCAGGCGCGATCGCGCACGATGGGTCCGCCGAAGTCGGCGTGGGTTTCGAAGAAGAGCAGGTTCGGGTTGCCGGTGTAGCCGCGGGACTCCAGGTCGGAGTCAGTGTTGTCGCCGACGAATCTCTCGTGCTCGTAATCGGCGTGCAGCATCCCGCTGAAGTCGTCGCCTCCGCTTTTCATGGTCATCATGACCAGCGACCCGGGTGCGGTCATCTCAACGTCGGCGCCGGCCGCCGTGGTGGTGAACTCTTCGACGGAATAATAATCGAAGTAGAATCCGGTGCCTTCATCGCTCTCGGTGGTGTCGACGCCGTCGGCCAGGATCCGGTTCTGGCCGCGGATGCCGAAGCTCTCGTAGCCGGTTTGCTGGCTCTTGTGCGAGCCGCCGACATCGAAACCGCGCATCCGGACACCGGCCGTCTGGCCGAGCACCGCCCAGACATCGGTGGCTGAAGGCACCTCCTGCAATTCGGCGACGCCGAAGTCGTTCACCAGCGCGGTCCGCTTCATATCCAACACCGGAGCCTCGCCCGTCACGGTGACCGTCTCGGCCACGGCTGCCACCTCCAGCGCCGCGTCGATCCGGATGGCGCGGCTCCCTTCCACGATCACCCCTCTTCGAATCAGAGTCCGGAACCCGGCGCGCTCGAAGGTCAGGTCGTACGACCCGCGCCCGAGGGCCCGGAAGCGGTAGGAGCCGTCGGCCAAGGTCACGGCCACCAGGGGTGCGATCAGCACATCGCCCTCAAGCGTCACCGTCACGCCGGGCACCGCCAAGTCCTGTTCGTCCGTCGCCGATCCACCGATTTCCCCGGCCGCCTGCGCCCCCAAGGACCCGCCGGCCAAGGTCATGAGCAACAACGCCGCCCACTGTCCACCCCGCTTCATCCGAACCTCCTCCATGGCACACGCATCCCGTCGGCCGCATCGCCGGGCGGTAAGTCTACCGTAATGGGTCCTGTCGGCGGGCACCTTACCAAGCTCATCACTCGCTTTTCAAGCCATGACCAGTACGTTGATTGGGGTCATTGAAGGGAATTTAGGCTAAAGACTGCGCTGGGCGCGCCCTGTTGAAAAACGCGGGCTAGCGGCGGCGGGCCAGCAACCGGGACAACTCCGCCATGGCCGGATGCCTGGTCGATGCGGCAGAAGGCATATTCTCAATTCGTTCCAACAATTCCGACTCCGAAAATTGCTGCGGCCAGTCCAGGTTGACGGAGATGCGTCCGGCATCAATGGCGATGGCTCTGAGTCCAAAGAGGTCACCTAGATCCCGACCCAGCGCGTTGGCGGGAAACTTGAGGCCCTGGTAATGGACATGGGTCTGATTGATCAGATCGGAACCGCCGATCGGACCACCGTCCAGCAGGATATCGAGGACTTGCAGTTGCCGTTCCGCCAGAACCCGGCGGCGGGGGCTGTGCAGTCGCCCGAACAGGGATCGGGCGAATTCCCGGAACAGCGTCCGCCGATGGTTGGCGACGATGGCCGCCGCGACCGCATTGCACCTCTCAGCCACCCCCTTCAGCGCAAACCGGAGGAAGGGCGTGAGGTCGTGTCCGCTTGTCCGGGATGCGTGCAGCGCCGCCAGGTACTCCTCCTTGCGGTCGTAGTAATAATTGGACAAGCTGACCATCACCAGGTTATTGACGTCGGCCCGGCGCAGCATGAACGCCTCCAGCGCCCGGGCGGTGCGGCCATTGCCGTCGCCGAAGGGGTGCATGGCGCCGATATGGTAGTGGGCCGCCATGGCCTGGATGATGGGGTCGTGCTTCCGGAACTCCCCGGTAATAGCCCGGCCAAGTGCGTTGAAGGCGGTGCGGCAGTCACGACCGCCTTCAACCCCTCGACAGCGCGGGGTCCCGAAGGTAACGTTCCACCCGTCGGGACGCAGGCCTCCGGGCTGGCACCGGTCATCATCGCAGCCGGTCACGATGCGCCGGTGAATGGCCAGGATGAACTCGGAGGTCACCGGCTGCTCGGACGGCTGCGAGCGCAGCCAGCGGTAGGTGGCGTCGGCGGACCGCAACTGCCTCTGGGAACGGGTCATGTCGGTAGGCGCGGGAGCATCGGGAGCCAGAGCTTCTTCCTGTTCGCGCTGGGTGAACACGGCGCCTTCGATGCGCGAGGTGCCGGCTGCTTCCAGCCGCAACTGCTCCTGGCGGGCCTGCTCGATCCACTGAGGCAGGTAGGGCATCCGATTCAGAACGCCGGCGGCGGTTCTGGCCTGAACCAGCAGGTCCAACAGCGCTACGGCATCGTAGCCAATCCACGGCTGGGGGACTGCATATCTGCTGACGTTTTCGGGAGTCATGTGGAGTTTGTTTTGAGATTATTTTCAGTGTAATTCGAATCTATATTTCGTGATCTCATTGTATTTAAAAATAGTTAACTACGTTAACTGTAACGTCAGTTATAGTTCATTTTTGGTTTATTTTTAGACCATGTCGACTCCGTCCACCTGTCGATTCCGCGCAGCAGGCAAGACAGCAACGGTGAGAATGCTCAAAAATGGGAAGTGAGACACTTGAAGTGTGGCGTCATGCCCTGTGACGCCGAAAGGGATCAGGAATGACCAACTGCCCGTCGGGTTCCTTGAAAAGCCGGCAGCCCCAACACCGGTCAGCAGGCCGTCAACCAGTGGCGGTACTCGGGTAACTCCCCCCGGGTAACTTGCAGGTAGGTATTGCGAATGGCCAGGGTCAGCTCTCCGGCCTTCCCCTTGCCCAAAGGAAAGCGGTCAATCGACAGGATGGGAGCCACCTCCAGGCCGCTGCCGCAGACGAAGGCCTCGTCGGCCAGGTAGAACTCGGTGCGGTCGACCTCCCGCTCGATCACCTCCACCCCGTGCACCTCCCGAAACAACTGCATCAGGGTGGCGCGGGTGATGCTCTCCAGGATGTCGCTGGAGACGGTCGGCGTCACCACCTGGCCGCCCCGGCAGAGGAAGACACACCCCCTGGGCTCCTCGGCGACCTTGCCGGCCGCGTTGAGCAGCAGGGCGCTGTCATAGCCGTCCAGGCGGGCCTGCAGCAGCGAGAGGCGGGCGTTCTGATAGTTGGCCGCGCACTTGACTCTTGGGGGAATGGAATTGTCCGAGATCCGCTGCCAGGCGCTGATGCAGGCGTGGATTCCCAATTCCTTTCCCTCGAACCATCCCCCCTTGGGGGTCACGATGACGGCGTGGCTGACCGGACCGGTCACGAAAGCCTCGCCCGGTCCGTCCACGTAGACCATCTGCCGAATGTGCGAGGTGGCCTGGACCCGGTTGGACCGCAGCGCGCGTTCCACGGCGGCGCTGTAGTCTCCGGCGGTCAAGGCCGTATCCATCCGCATGACCCGGACCGACTGCTCCAGGCGCCTGGAGTGGTCATCCAGCCGGAAGACGTTCAATTGCCGGGTCTGCTCGTTCCAGTAGGCGCGCAGTCCTTCAAAGACCATGGCCCCATACTTGAAGGCCACGGTGTCCAGGGGAATCACCGCCTCGCTCTTCTCCACCAGGCGGTCGTTCAGCAGCACCTTGGGAGTTGACGATTCGTCCATCGTTTCAGAAGGATGCATTGCAGTCTCTGACAATGCAGGGAAATGCGGGTTTAGCGCCTTCAGATCAGCTCTTTGATGGGGATCCCGGTGGCGTCGCCGATGGAGTTGGCGATCTTGATCGGCCGGCCGATGGGGGTCATGTAGGTCTTTTCCCAGTCGACACCCAGGGCCTTGTAGAGGGTGGCGAACAGGTCCCCGATGGTGACCTGCCGATCGGCAACGTAGCCTCCCCGCTCGTCGCTGGCGCCCACCACCTGGCCTCCGGCAAGGCCGCCGCCGCCCAGCACCACCGACCAGCACTGGGGCCAGTGATCGCGCCCGTTTCCGGGGTTCACCTGGGGACCTCGGCCGAACTCTCCCATGGCGATCACCAGGGTGGTCGCGAGCAGCCCGCGCTGGTCCAGGTCCTCCAGCAGGGCCGAGAAAGTCTGATCGAAGGGTGGAACCAGGATGTCGCGGTGCCGCCGGTCGTTGTCACTGTGAGTGTCCCACTCGTTGTACTTGTATCCGGCAGCCGTCACGAAGCGGCTCCCCGCCTCCACCAGCCGCCGGGCCAGCAGGGCGCTCTGTCCGAATCCGTGCAATCCGTAGGTTTCCCTGGTCTTGGTGGACTCCTTGGAGAGATCGAAGGCGTCCTTGACCGCGGGGTTCAACACCATCTTGAGGGCCTGTTGGGTGAAGGTGTCCATGCGCCCCGATTCGGCCTTCTGCACCTTGTCCCGGTAGACCTTCTCCACCACTTTCCGAAAGGAGAGCCGATCCTGCAGGCGCTCCGGAGTGATCGACTTGGGCAGCCGCAGGTCGGGAACCTCGAAGTCGGGTTGACTGGGGTCGGGAAGCACCATGGGGTCATACTGGTTGCCGACGAAGGCGGCCCCGAAATGGTCGATGAAAAAGGTGTCGTTGCCGGTGTCCGGCTGCAGGACGTAGGGCGGCAGATTGTTCCTCGGACCCAATTCCTTGGCCACGATCGACCCCAGGCTGGGAAAGCGCATGGCCGGGTTGGGCAGGTGCCCGGTGGCCGCGTAGTGGGTGGCCTGGGGGTGGTTGTTCTCCAGGGTGTGGAGGGAACGGATGATCGCCAGCTTGTCCATGTGCCTGGCGGTCTTGGGCAGCATCTCCGAAACCTGAATTCCGGCCACGTTGGTGGCGATGGGCCTGAACGAGCTGTTGGGCTTCGGGTCCCACATGTCGATCTGGCTGGGGCCCCCTTCCAGCCACAGCAGGATGCAGGCCCGGGCCTTGCCCGAGGCCGACGTTCCTCCCAATGCCTCCTGAAGCCTCAGGAACTGGCTCAGGCTCACGCCCAGCAGGCTCAGGGATCCCACTCGCAGGAAGTCCCGCCGCCGCAGAATCGGATCGTCACTTGCCAGACACCCGATGTTTCTCATGGGTGCAACCTCCTCCGGTTTAATGATTATGGTAAAACTCCGGGGAATTCAGCAATCCCCACAACAGGTCCTCCAAGGCCTGGCGGCGGGAGGGGCTCCTGCCGACCATGGCTGCCAGTTGCTCCCGTTCCTCTTCCCCGGGAAAGCGCACCAGCGCTCTCAGGTAAAGCTCCTCGATGACCTGCCGGTCCGAGTGGCCTCCTTGGATCAAGCGGTCGACCACGCCCCCCTCCCGGGCCAGATGCTCGGTAAAGGTCGACCCGGCCAGCGTGTGCAGGGCCCTGCCCAGGTTGGGACGAGGCCGCTTCTCCGGGAGCATGGACCGGGGGGCCTTGCCATAGTTGTCCAGAATCCGGGAGCGGAAGATGTCGGGCAGCTTGACGTTGATGGCCCGGGTGCCGGGCGGCAGCCTGCCCTCGCCGTCGCCGTAGCTCTCCTGCTCCAGGATCAGGGGAACCCCCGTTACCGAGGCAATGGCGTCGAACAGCACCTCGGCATCCAAAGCCCGCGGCAGCGCATGAGAGTAGTGGGTGCGGTCTTCCCGATTGGTTCGGTTGGGCCGGCTGCCGAGCTGGTAGGTCCTGGAACCGACGATGGTCCTGATCATGCGGCGAAGATCATGGTTGTGTTCCCGGAAGTCCTTGGCCAACGCCGCCAGCAGCCTGGGGTGGGTCGGGGGATTGGCCGCGCGGAAATCGTCGACCGGCTCCACCATGCCTCGCCCGAAAAAATAGCTCCACAGCCGATTCACCGCCGCCTCGGCGAAATAGGGATGGGCGGTAATCCACTCGGCCAGGCTGACCCGCGGGTCGGCCCGCTCCGCCTCCGGCAGCAGGGCGCCGTTCAGGAAGGACGGAAACACCTCCTCCCGGGTGCGGGGATGGAGCACTTTCCGGCTCCTGCCCTTGACGAACAGGTCCACCTCCTGGCCGGTCGGATCCTCGAAGATGACCGTGCCGGGCTCCTCCCCTCGCCCTCCCACCAGGTTCATGCGCCCAAAGAAGGCGGCCAGTCCCCAGAACTGATCCTGGCTCCAGGCCTCGAAGGGGTGGTTGTGGCACTCGGCGCAGTCCAGCCGGCGCCCCATGAAGACCCTGACCTCTTCGGCCATCTTGTTCTGCGGATAGCGCACTTCCCCATTGGGCAGGAAGTGCCTGGAAGGCGGACTGTAGCCGATGGCCGCGATGCGCTCCCGGGCCACCTGGTCGTAGGGCGTATTGCTTGCAACGTGGCCGCGAATCCACTCCCAGTAAGCTTCGGTCCACGGCAGGTTGATGCCGTTCTCGAAGAGGGCCACCCTGAAGAGCTGGGACAAGCGATAGGTCCAATAGTCCACGAACTCGGGGGTCTGCAGCAGCGTATCGACCAGCTTCTCCCGCTTGTCCGGGTCGGTGCTCTGTAGAAACTCCCTGGTCCTTCGGGGCGGGGGCAGCGTTCCGGTCAAGTCCAGGCAGACCCGACGCAGGAACTCCGCGTCGCCGGAAAGCTCGGAGGGGATCCGGTGCAGCCGGCTCAGCTTGTCGAACACCAGGCGGTCGATGAAGTTATGGGCGGGAAGACTGGGATATCGGGCAAGGGTCTCCCCGATGACGCTGACCCGGGCGGTAGTGGAATACCCGGCTGTCCGCACGGTCACGAAGGTCTCGCCGGGACGCAATCCCCGCAGCCGGCCATCGGGTCCGACCTCCACCACCTCGCTGTTGTCGGCCAGGGTGCGCACCTGGCCGGTGAGGTCCCTGCGGGTCCCATCCTCGAGCAGCGCGCTGACCAACAGCCGCTGCCCGCCCCCCACCTCCAGCACCGCCTCGGCCGGATAGACCTCGATGGTCCTGACCCCGGGTTTCGAGGATGCCTCCGGCTGAAAAGGCGCTCCCTCCTTCACCCACCGGAGCAGCGTCCGGTAATCTTCCGATTCCAGCGGCAACTGCAGGCCACCCTGGTGGGGCTCGGCCAGGGTCGGCTTTCTCAGCAACAGGCTCTTTTCAGGCTCTTTCAGGTCGATGCGCGGGATCTCCGTCCCCGGATCGGGCGACAGCACCTGGTAGGTTCCCCCCTTGACGATCCAGCGATAGTCCTCCCGCGGGTAGATGCCGTAGAGAGACAGCTTGAACCCTCCTCTTCCCTTCACCCCTCCATGGCAATGGGTGTCGTTGCAGCCCCGCCGGGTCAATATCTTCTCGACATCCCAGGCGAAGCTCAGCGGCGGCCGGCGGCCCCCGCCCTTGACCCGCAGCCGCACCGTGGCCGACCGAGCCCCCAGGCGAGCCGTCACATCGGTGACGCCTTCGGCCAGGGCTTCCGCCCGCCCCTCGGTGGAGACTCTAGCCACGGCGCCATTGGAGAATTCCCATCGGATGAGCGAGGTCACATCCCGCTCCAACCGGTCGCTGTAGCCGCCCATCACCAGAAGCTGGCGGGCGGCTCCCGCCCGTTCCAGCTCCACCGTCTCGGGCACGATCCGGACCGACAGCAACTCCGGTTCGGAAGTCTCGGCCCCGAGCGCGAAGGAGCCGGCTGCGACCAGGATTCCCAGCAGTAGAATCGGGCTGCGTCTTGGCTTCATTCGAGAATCAATCTCCCAACACCATCACCAACAAGTCGCCGGCTGCAATGGCGGCGCCCACCCGCCCCCCAACCACTGGACGGGCTCTGAGGCGGACCAATCTCGGCATCCGGGTCGCCGGCGCCCCCGGCGCAGCCGCCAGCAGCACGGTGGTCGTTTGATTCTTGGGCACGAACCGCTCCTTGTGAATCTCGGGAAGCGGGGGCTCCTTGTGGGGCTCGACCTCGGCGCCGGGCAGGAACTGCACCTGACTGGGCAGGCCGTCGGCGCTTAAGAGGATTTCACCGCCGAAGCCCTCCTCCTGATCGGAGAGAATGGTGACCTTTTTGGCCTGCCCCGGCCGCAGGTTCACCACCTCCGGAGTGGCCTCGATCCGGCCCACGTGGGGAACCTGGGGCCGCAGCAGCAGGCGGTAGCGGAAAGCCGGATCTCCCGATCGGGGGGTGATGTCGCGCAACTGCAACTTGTAGAGGCCCGCCCTGTCAAAGGTGTAGAGGGTCTTGGCCTGGATGAGCCGCACCCAGTCGTCGCCGTCACCCGCGATCTTTCTGAAATAGTTGGTCAACACTTCCTGGCCGGTTGCGTCGAGCACGGCCACTCGGGGATTGAACCGGGGGGGAGCGATCTCGGGCATCTCCAGCTCCAGGGCCAGAGAGGTCCCGGCCTCCACTTCGAACCGGAACCAGTCCACGTCGCCGGGACTCTGGATGGCTCCTTCCAGCAGTTGGGGCAAACGGATCGGGGCGGCCTGCTCCGGCAGGTCGTTGGGCTCCACTTCCTGCAGGAGTCGGGTCCCGGGGGCAGTGGCGGGCATCTCCCTCCCGGATGAGACGGCCGACCCGGGGGAAGCGCCGGTCGAGCCTGCTCCGGCCGCGGCTTGCGGGCCGCCATTCTCCTGGACCTTCTCGGCCAGGACGGTTCGCGATTCCAGCCAGTCCAGCCGGGACGCGTCCAGCTTTCGACGAAACGGCCCCTCGATTTCAGCCAGGGCCGATGGCGGGATGAGCGCAACCTCCGGCGCCCCGGAGCCTGCCTGCTCGGAAGTCGCCACCCGAAGCTGGTAGAAGAAATCGGGTCCTCCCACGCCCAGGTTGGAACTGACCTCAACCAGGTAACGACCTGAGTCCCGGCACAGGTGGGTGATTCGGGACCGCGGTGAAAACAGCAGCCGGTCGGGCCGCTCCGGGTCGAACCAACTGCCGCCTTCCTTGTAGAGCGTCAGGCGAACCCCGTCGGACTTGGTGACGGTGGTGTTGGAGAGAGCCTGGATGACCAGCCTGTCGCCGCTGGAAGCCCTGAACGAGTAGAAGTCGACCTCGCCGTTCCGGCTCAGCTTGCCGTTGAGCAGAGTCGGGATCTCGACGGACTGGGCTTGGGCCGGACGACCATGGGGCCCGGGCGCCTCCAGGCTGACCGGCTCGTCGACCACGACCATCCCCAGGGGGTTGGAAACCCCGGCCGGAGTAACCAATCGGAGTTCGTGCTTCCCCAGCGGCACCTCCGGTGCCACCCGCACCTGCAATGTCACCCGCTGCCCCTGAACCCAAAGCTTGGGCGCCCGCAGGTTCTTCTTCTCCTGGAACTGCATTTCCTCGATCCGGGTGACCTCGCCGCTCAGTCCCGCGGTCCCGAACCACACCCCATAGCATTTTTCGAGGTCCTTGCCCCGGACTTCCAACTCGAGTACCCTTCCCCGCTGTACACTGACCGGAAACAGGGAGCGCAACTCCGGCGCCGGAGGCTCCGCGAGCGCCTCACCGGCCTGCATGCCCCAATCGGGCGCCAACGCGGAACAAAGCACCCACCCCAACACAGCCAGCGCCCACATTCGGGCGCCCCAAGAGCACTTGGAGGGGGTGGCATTGGAGAAGCCTGGACGGCGGGGGAGTACAAGCACCGGCAGCTCCCGAGTCAGAGGATCAGGCGGGAAACGCAGCTTATAATTTACCTTGAGGCTCCGCCGGGGGTCAAGGAGAGTGCCCGTGCACCTGCAAGAGTTCCTGGAAACGCTGGCCAACCTGGTGTGGGGTCCCCCGATGCTGGCCCTGACCGTGGGCACGGGCCTGTTTCTGACCGTTCGGTTGCGGGGACTTCAGTTCCGAAGGCTCTGGTCCTCCCTCTACCTGGCCCTGGTGACCCGCAGGGAGAGTGGAGCCCGAGGCGACGTCACCCACTTCCAAGCCCTGATGACCGCCCTGTCGGCCACGGTGGGCACGGGAAACATCGCCGGGGTGGCCACCGCCATCGTCTCGGGCGGCCCGGGAGCCCTGTTCTGGATGTGGGTCACGGGACTGGTGGGCATGGCCACCAAGTTCGCCGAAGCCCTGCTGGGGGTCAAATTCCGCATCCTGGGGACGCGCGGAGAGATGTCGGGCGGGCCGATGTACTACCTGAGCCGTGGATTCAATCAACCCGTGCTGGCCGCCCTCTATGCCTTTCTGGCAGCCTTCACCCTCACCGTCGGCGGCAACATGACGCAGTCCCATTCCATCGCCGACGCCATGCAGGCCGGGCTGGGAGTCCCCACCCTCTGGACCGGCGCCGTTACGGCCGGCGCCACCGCGGTGGTCATCCTGGGCGGCATCCGCAGCATCGCCCGGGCAGCCAGCGCGCTGGTGCCCACCATGATCGTCGTCTACTGCCTGGCCGGCGCCCTGGCGCTGGCCTCTCAGTGGCAGGCGATACCCGTGGTGCTGGCGGAGGTCTTCGAGACGGCCTTCACGCCGGCTGCCGCCGTGGGAGGATTCGCCGGCGCTACCGTCCTGAGAACCATACGCTACGGGGTGGCCCGCGGGGTCAACAGCAACGAGAGCGGCATGGGCACGGCCGGAATCGTCGCCGCCGCCGCCCAGACCCGCCATCCGGTGACGCAGGCCCTGGTCTCCATGACTCAGACCTTCATCGATACGCTGGTGGTGTGTTCGGTAACCGGCTTCATCATCCTGGGAACCGGGGCCTGGAAGAGCGGAGCCAGCGGAGCCGCCCTGACGACGGCCGCCTTCCGGGAAGGACTTCCCTTGTGGCTGCACGGGGATGTGATCGTCGCCTTGACGCTGCCCCTATTCGCCTTTACCACCATCCTGGGCAACAACTACTATGCGGAGAAGGCCCTGGAATACCTGTTCGGCCACGGCCGCTTCGTGCCCTACTACCGCTTGATCTGGGTCTGCCTGACCTTTCTGGGTTCCATGCTTTCCCTGGAGACGGTGTGGACGTTTCTGGACGTGTGCCTCGGCAGCATGGTCCTGCCCAATCTGATCGGCCTGCTGGGCTTGAGCGGGATCGTGGCGGCCGAGACCCAAGGCTATTTTGCCGCGCGGCGGTAGCGGCCGGCGCCAATGACAGCTCCCACCAGATGGCAATTCCGGCAGGTCGCCGGCCCTTTCGGGCTGACCGAGGGTCCGGCCTGGGACGGCGAGGCCCTGCTGTTCAGCAACCTCCCCAACAGCCGCATCCTGCGATACCACCCTCAGACCCACAAGACGGAAACCTGGCGCCGCGGCACCCGCATGGCCAACGGCCTGATGCTGGACAGGGGTGGCCGCCGCTTCGCCTGCGAAGCCGCTGGAAGGTGCATTGCCTGCTACCACCCGGACGGGGCCCGCGCGGTCATCGCCGACTCCTTCGAAGGCAAGCGGCTCAACAGCCCCAACGACCTGGCCATCGACACCGAGGGCCGCATCTGGTTCTCCGACCCCGACTACAGCAGCCACTGGGCCGAGGCTATCGGTCCGCCGGAGCTGGAACACAAATCGATCTATCGGCTGGATCCCCGAAGCGACGGAAGCTGGTCCATTCAACGGATGACCCATGACACCGCCCGTCCCAACGGCCTGCTGGTCACACCCGACCTCCGGACACTCTACGTGGCCGAGAGCGACTTCCAGGGAGACCGCCAACTGCGAGCCTATCCCATTCTGGGAGACGGCACCCTGGGCCCCTGCGAGGTTCTGCACGACTTTGCGCCCCACCGCGGCATCGACGGCATGTGCCTGGATGCCGAGTGCAACCTGGTGGCGGCGGCCGGCTGGGAGAAGAGCGGCCCGGGCGGCATGATCTACGTCTTCGACCCTCGGGGGCGCATCCTGGAACGCCATCCGACCCCCTGCCAGCGTCCCACCAACTGCAGTTGGGGCGGCCATGACCTGCGGACGCTCTACCTCACTTCCGTCTGCGGCCGGCTGTACCGAATCGAGACCGGGCGGAAGGGCTGGCTGATTTATCCCTGAAGGAAGATCTCGGCGTGCGAGCCAACAGAACCAAGGCCAAGCTCAAGAGAGGAGAGGCGGTATACGGCTGCTTCGTGCGCTACCCCGACCCCACCCTGGTGGAACTGCTCGCCCCATTCGGGTGGGACTTCATGGTATTTGAAAGCGAGCACGGCCGGCTGGACCCGCGCACCTGCGAGGAGATGGTGCGGGCGGCCGAGTCGAACGGCGTCACCCCCATCGTGCGGGTGACCACCAACTCCCCCTCGATCATCCTGCGATTTCTGGATACAGGCGCCCAGGGCATCATCGTTCCCCAGGTCAACTCGGCCGAAGAAGCCGAACGGGCGGTGGCGGCCGTCAAGTTCGCCCCCAGGGGCAATCGGGGACTGTCGGGATCACGGGCGGCCGACTACGGCCAGAGGCTCTCCTTTGCGGACCACGCGCTCCAGTCCAACCGGGAGACCCTGGTGGTCCTCTACGTGGAGACGGCGGAAGCGGTGCGGGAACTGCCGCGGATTCTGGCGGTGGAGGGCGTCGACGTGGTCAACGTGGGCCGCACCGATCTCTCCCACTCGCTGGGCGTGCCCGGACAGCCCGAGCACCCCCGCATGCGGCAGTGCCTCCAGGAAATCCTGGCCGGACTGCGCAACTCGCCGGTGGCCCTGGGGATCATGGCGGCCACCCCCGCGGCGGCCCGCCAGTGGCGCGCCCGAGGGGCACGCTACATCAGCATCAACCTGGAGTCGCTCATGAAGCAATCGATGCAGGAGTTCCTGAGCGGCGCCCGGGGGTGAAGGGCGCCAAGCCCACAGTTCCGTTAGGGTTTGCAGAAGAGCCGGTCCGGACTACGTTCGCAACCGAAGTGCTGGAAAACTTACCCTTGCTGTACATTATGGACACGGCAAGCTTGCCGTTTCTGACGCAAGACCGAGAGTTGATCCTCAAATCCGTGTGATCTCTCGCCGCCTTGCTAGGGTTTTCGCTTCCGATACCGAACTCCGTCGATCCCGTCGAAGTCTGAGTCCTGTGTCCAAAGTTCCGCGCCGTATTGGCGGGCGGTGGCGAGAATGACACTGTCAGCCAGTGGCAGACGCAGCTCGACGCTGAGGCGGGCCGCGTTCAAAGCAATCGTTGCTTCCAGCTCCACAATGGTCCCTTGCTGCATGACCGCTGCCACCTCAAGCGCAGTGCTCTCGTCTCGTTGCTGGAGCACCCGTTTGAATACTTCGAAGAGACTTAACGTGGGAACCACAAGCGCGTCGATGTCTAAGATAGGCTCCGCAAAGAAGGAAGCGTTCGGCCCATCGGCGAAATACTCCAGCCACGCGCTGGAATCGACGACGTTCATGCCCGATCCCCCTCGCGTTCGACGTTCGTGTCAATTCCATTCAGGAAACCCTTCATCTGCCGGGCCGGGCGCACAGGAATGAGCTCAATGCGGCCGCCATAGGCAATCGCCAGGACCTTTTGGCCCGGCAGGAGGCGGAGCCGCTCACGGATCTCCTTCGGAATGACTACCTGATACTTGGGCGAAATGGTTACTGTTTGCACGGGGCCTCCATCGATAGAGATATCGTAATACTGATATTGTATCAAACTCTCTCATGTAGGATCGACTGAAAGGCTCCAGAGGGAGGGCGGTACGGATGAGTGTATTGGGGGAAACCGGGGGACGTTGTTGAATCAAAGGAAATCCTGGTTGATATAGTAACAGCGAAGAGTGCCGGCATGCTCTGTGCAAGGAATCGCGTGGAGAACTTCGGGCATACCTATGATTCGACTTTCCGCGGCCAGAAAACACTTTGGCTCCAAGAGCCTGTTCGAAGATCTCGACTGGCTCATCACGTCGACGGACCGCATTGGACTGGTGGGCGGGAACGGGACAGGCAAGACAACACTGCTGAAGATCCTGGGGGGGATGGAGCCCCTGGATGGCGGTCTGTTTTCGGCGCCGAAAGAACTTACTGCCGGATACCTTCCTCAGGATGGCCTGTCACTGTCAGGGCGCACGGTTCTGGAAGAATGCCTCTCTGTCTTTGGCGATCTGCTCGAACTCGAGGAAGAAATGAACGCCCTGACTCACCAGATGGCGGAAGTTGATCCGCGCAGCGATGAGTACGACCGGATCACGGAGCGTTATCACCGGATCGAGACCGAATTTCAGGGTCGGGACGGCTACTCATTGGAGGCGCAGGCCGGCACGGTGCTGAATGGCCTGGGCTTTGCGCCCGCAGATTTGAACCGTCCGACGGAAGAACTCTCCGGCGGCTGGCAAATGCGCCTGGCGCTGGCCAAGCTCTTGCTGGTCAAGCCCCAGCTCCTGTTGCTGGACGAGCCGACCAATCACCTCGATCTCGAGGCCCGCAACTGGTTGCAACAGTATCTGAATGAGTATCCGCACGCCTTCGTGCTGGTCTCCCACGACCGTTACATGCTGGATGCCACAGTGAACAAGATTCTCGAGTTGTGGAATCGTCGCGCCTACTTCTACAGCGGCAACTACGAACGCTACCTGGCACAGAAATCCGTGCGCCAAGCGCAACTTCAGGCGGCCCATCGCAACCAGCGGGAAAGGATTGCACGCCTTGAACTCTTCATCAATCGCTTTCGCTACCAAGCCACGAGGGCGAAGCAGGTGCAGAGCCGAATCAAGGAACTCGAGAAGATCAAACGGATCGAATTGCCTGCCCGGGAAAAGACGATCCGATTCGAGTTTCCTCAGCCGTCCAGGAGCGGACGCATGGTGGCCGAGTTTCGCGGGGTCGCCAAGAGCTATGAAGGCAAACAAGTATTCCACGGCATGAGCTTCGTCATCAACCGCGGGGACCGCATAGGCCTGGTCGGAGTGAATGGAGCGGGGAAATCCACGCTGATCAAGATACTGGCTGGAAGCGAGCCGGCGACGGCAGGTGAATTTCGGCTGGGACACAACGTGAAAGTCGACCATTTTGCACAGGACCAGTACAAGGAACTCGACCCTGGCGCACGCCTGATCGACGATGTCTCCAGCATCGCACCCAGCGCCCTGAGCAACCAGACGCAACTGCGCACGCTGCTCGGCTGCTTCCTGTTTTCCAGTGACGAGGTCTTCAAACAGATTCACGTTCTTTCGGGTGGCGAGCGCAACCGCTATGCGCTCCTCCGCATGTTGCTGCGACCTCGAAATTTTCTGTTGCTCGACGAACCCACCAACCACCTCGACCTGCGAGCCAAGGACGTACTGCTCGAAGCACTGCAAGAGTTCAGCGGGACGGTGGTCTTTGTTTCCCACGATCGTTACTTCATTGACAAGCTGGCAACGCGAATCTTCGAGATCGATGGCGGCAAGTTCCAGGACTATTCCGGCAATTATGAAGACTACTTGCGGCAAAAAAACCCGGTCACGCAACAACAGGATGATCGGGAGGAGCCGCCGTGCGCAGAGAATTCAGGGAGATCCGGCGACCGGAGTGGAACACCGTTGCGGCGGAACAAGATAAATCCCGTTCTTGTCCGGAGAATGAAGGAGCGTCACCAGGGGTTGGAGGAAGAAATCACCCGGTGTGAAGTGGAAATCGCCACGCAGGAGTTGGATCTGGGCACTTTCAAGAGTGCAAAGGAATCCATCCGCCTGGTCAAACTGGTGGAGCACAATCGCAAGCGGTTGGATGAAATGATCAGAGAGTGGGAGGAACTTTCCAGAACTCTGGAAGAATCGGACAGGAAGTCTTCCGTATTACGGGGTTAACCCGCGTCCATGTTGGGTTGTTGTTCCCCATATCCCTTGACACGCCCCCTCACCGCACGAACCAGCGGATGGGGTAGTGACCCTGGCTGCGATCGAACTTGAGGGTGTAGGGGTTGAGCAGCAGGCGGGCCACATATCCGTCGGTGCGGGCCATCAGCCATCCGAAGTCCCACCCCCGGCTCTCGTACTGCAGCGGCACCCCCGGCTTGACCCGGACCAGGGGATGGGTCCCGGCGATGAACAGCCGCTGCTCGGTATAGTAGTAGCAGGACCCGGTCTTGACGAAGACCTCGTGGTCGACGCTCTCCTCGTCCTTGCCCGCCAGGTCGGCGCAGAGGCCACGAACGGCGACCTTGACTTCCTTTCCGTCCGCCACCTGGCGGCCCAGCTCCACGGCTGAGCCCGAGAGCACCTTCCCCTCGGCAGTGTGGGCCAGAACCTCCTCCCAATCATCCCTCACCAGGTACTTGAAGAGATCGAAATCGTAGATGAAGTTGCTGCTGGGCGCATTGGTCCCCTGGTCCCAACCGTCCATCTGGTGGTACTTGGGCATGCTGCTGTGGTCCGCCGGCTCCGACGGGCCCGGCTCGGCCGTGACCTCTCCCCCGTCCAGATAGGGGCGGGCGATGGCCTGGCGGCCGTCCTGGTTGTAGAGGAAAAAGGACATGGAGGGCCGGGACCCGAAGCCGTCCGGCAGGCTGATGGGCTGGCGCAGGGTCATGATTCCCGCCACCCACCGGTCCTCGATCAGGTAGGTGCCGGCAAACTCCGCCACTTCCTCGATGACCTCGGCGCTGTCGGAACTGGTATCGATGTGTTCGTTGTTCTTGAACTCCGTCCGGATGCGCAAGTCCGCCCCCCGGCGGATGGCTCCAACCAGTTCCTCCCCGCTTCCCGAGATCGGCTTTCTGGAGGCATCCAGTTGGAGGGCGGACTTCCAGGGATTTGCGTTCTCCTCAGGTTTGGCGCATCCGGCCAGACCCGCCAGGGCCGACCCCGCCAAACTCCCCAAACCGGCTCCCAGCAACCGCCTGCGGCCGCGTCCCTTGAATGTCATCGTCAGTACCTCCCTTTCTTACAGTTTCACTCGACCCCCACGTCTCGGCGGGTCGCTCTCGGTGCCATGAAGTCTCAAATCTGCCCCAGTTCCCGCAGGGTCGCCGCCAGCCCCAGCAGGAAAAAGAAGACGCCTCCCAGCATCATGGCGATCCGCACGAACCAGCCCGGCCTCAGCTCCCGCGGAAGCAGGACCGTGTTGAGAATCAGGGTGTGGCAGCAACTGATGCCCAGCGCGAAATTGTAGCTGATGGTGGCGAACTTGATCAGCGCCGTCGGCGCGTTCAGCCAGAGCATGGCCAGGCCCAGAACGGAGTAGCCCATGATCAGCCCGAAGTAGATCCTGCCGATCCTGGCCGGGTCCACCTTCCGCAGCCTGGAGCTGGAGGTCCAGATGGTATCCAGCCAGCGGCGGACCACTCCGTCGATGTGTCCCACCATGGTGGGAGCCAACACCAGAAACCCGCAAAAGAGGGTGGAAGCCCAGAAGAGGTTCCCCCAGGCGGCGCCTCCCAGGATCTCCGAGAGACCCGTCATGGATGCCAGCACGCCCTCGGGAGGGTTGGCGGCCTGCCTGCCCACCCCCTCGGCCGTCAGCGCCGCCGCGTTCCAGCGGTCGGCCTCGGTGCCGCGCCGCAGGAACTCCACCGACAACATGCTGGGCAGGGCCAGGCCGATGAAACAGGCGGGAATCCAGATGGCGCACTGGTCGCGCACCACGTGCCGGTACCAGCGCCGCCAGCGCGGCAGCGATTCCCGGTTCACCTCGAAGACGGACCCCACGTGGGAGAGCGTGATGCCCTGGCCTCCCACCATGCTGGGGATGGCGCCCACATGGTGTCCCATGCCCCAGCCCTGGTCGCGGGTGAAGTTGCTGATGGGAGTGTTGCTCAGCCCTCCGTTGCCGGCGATGGCGGCCATGGCGGCGATGAAGGCGATCAGGGTAAAATCGATGGTTGGGAGAGCACCCTTGCCGAACCAGGATACGAACACGTTCTCCACGTTGGGGCCGTCCAGAAACCCATCCCCGTCCAGGTCTTCGTGTTTCAGCAGTTGCCCCCGAGGGCCCCGCTCCCAGGTGTCGGGCCGGCCGTCGCCGTCGGAGTCGACGGTAGGCTCGAGCCTGCGTTCGACCACGTCCAGGTGGCCGTCCCCGTCCCAGTCCTCGCCGGGGTCCAGCCGTCCGTTGCCGTTGCGGTCCTCGCCGCTGAGCACGGGAACGGTCCCGAACTTGAAGAAGCCGCTCCCGATGTCGACCCAGGTCGAGGGAGTGGAATAGAGCACCGCCACAATCAGCAGGAAGCCGAAGACCGTGACCAGCTTGACGGACATCACCGCCTTCAGCGAGTTGTAGACCTTGCCTCCGAAGATGAGCGGAATCACCGAGGCCACGAATATGCCGGTGGCGGTGAGCTTGTGCATCCACCAGTGCAAGGGCACCGAGTCCGGGTCGGGCATCTGGCCGCCGAGCAGGAGGATCGTCACCGGGGTGGCCGCGGTGGCGGCCAGGTAGGGAAAGACCGACCCGAAATCCAGGATCAGGTAGACCGTCAGCCAGAATCTCGGGCCCGGCGCCGTCCGGAACTTCCCGGTGAAGATGGGCTCGCCGGTGTAGAGGGTGTAGCGGCTGATCTCGATGTTGTAGAGCCCCTGGGCCAGGATGCTGAGGGTGGCCAGCCACAGCAGCGCTCCCCCGTAGCGGGCCGTCACCAGCGGACCCAGCAGCCACTCGCCGCCCCCGATGGCTCCCGCCCCCGCCACCAGGCCGGGCCCCAGGAAGGCATACCAGTGCTTCCGCACGAACCTGGGGGCGTCGATCAGCTCGCCGGGGTTCCAGCGCGGCATCTTCCTGGAACCCGGATGGGGCGGAACGAAACCGGTCGGGCTCGATGCCGCTCCGTCGCCACCGAAACTCTCCGGCGCCGGAGGATCATTACGTCCCAGTTTGCTTTCATCGGTCATCGTATCTCTTCAGCGCCGCAATGGGGCGCGCAAGGGCTTCCGACACTGGCGAGGTCACGCCCGCCAGGCACTCCTTCCGGATTGGGACTCGATGGTCCCACTCTCTCTCCCCAAGCCTATTCCCTGCCCGGCAGGTAGGCGCCGTCGCCGCTGCGCTCTCCGGGCCTGCCGCCATCGTTGATCACGCCGTAGGCAACGAAGGGATTGTTGCCCGATGTCTTCCGCACCCGAACGTATCCCTGGCCGATTCGCCCCAGAATCCCGTTGATCTGGCGCCAGCGGCGAGGACCGAGGGTCACACTCCTGATTCTCGGTTGAGACTGACCGCTTCCTTCGAAAATAGTGATCTCGAAAGTGCTGGGGCTGTCGTCGATTTCACCCGTGTTGACCAGGGCCAGGTTGCTGCGGTTCTCTTCGTTCTGCTGCAGCCCGTAGACCCAGGCGCTTTCAAGCGAAGCTGCCCCGTAGGGCACCGCATTATTGAAGAGGCTGTATTGCCCGCCTCGATTGTCCGGGGACCCCGTGCGGGCTCCGATCACAATCCCGCTTAGGTCGCCTTCGGCTGGCGTGGCGAACAGGGCTCCCACGTAGGTGCGGCCCGCCGGACCGATGCCGTCCACCTTCTCCTCGCGTAGCCAACTGACGAGGTTAGGCAAGATGCGCTGTTCCCCGGCCTTTATCTCCAGGCTGAAGCCGGCCGTGTCATCTGCGGTCGCAACGCCGTCCGCCACGAAACTGAAATCGATGGTCTTGTCCGCGGTCGAGAAGTTGGTGACGGTCAGCTCGCTTTGGAAGTTTCCGGTTTCGACGACGACCGGCAGGGTTTGTCCCCTGGCTCCCACCAGGGAGGATTCAGTGACTGGAAAAACAAAGGAGCCATCGGAGTTGAAGTTGTCGTTGATGACCCCGTAGGCGTAGAAAGGGGCATCTCCCTCGATCTTTTCCACCTTGACGTAGCCCTGGGCCGGAGAGCTCAGCCTTCCCAGCAGTCCCGAGTACTGGTGGAAGCCTCCCGGCGGGAGGGTCTCCTCGCCCACCAGGCGGGAGGTGATGTCGTCGGCCTCCCCGGAAAAGAGGGTGGTTCTCAGGGTGATGGGGCCGTCTCCGGGAACCCCCATGTTCTGCAGGGCCACGTTGGAGCGGTCCCGGGTGTTCTGCCGCAGCCCACACAGGTAGACGGGTTCGTGGAAACCCTCTGCTTCGGGGATGCCGGGATAGGCCAGGCCGGCGCGGCCTTCGGGGACGGCGGTGGTGGTGCGCGCCACCACGCTCACTGATGAAGACCCTGAAACTTCCACCCTCAGAGTCCCGATCCGGTTCCCCGTCTCCGGAATCGGCACGCCCAAGCCCATCAGGTATCCCAGGGCGTCGGACTGGATTCTCTGGCGCCCGGGGGCCAGCCCGTCGGTAGCCGTTCCGCTTCGACCTCCCTCGTGGACAGTGTAGGTGTAGTGAAGGACCGCCTCCTCGGCGCCCCGGTTGGTGAGGGTCAGCTCCGAGGTGAAGAAAGAGCTCTTGCGTCCGGCCGAGGCCAGAAGGACGGGGACGAAGACGGAAGAGCAATCCGGACCTCGAACATCCCCGATGCCATTGAGCCAGGTCCTGATGGAGGTGTCCGCCTGAGCGCAGAGACCGGAGTTCCGGTGGAACCGGAAGTGTAGCAATGCTTCGAGGTTGGTGAACGATGGGGGAACCATCCCGGTCAGTCGATTGCCCCGAAGATCCAGTCCTTCGAGATGGACCAGGTCGCCCAACTGGGAAGGGAGGGTCCCAGTCAGATGGTTGTTGGAGAGATCCAACTGCGTCACACATCCGTTGAAGTCGACAGTGACCCCGTACCACTCGGACAGAGGCCTGACGCTCAACCAGTTCATGCCGTTGGTCCATTCGGTCCCGCCGGTCGATTCGTAGAGAGCCTCCAGTGCCGCCCGGTCCCTGGCTGCGCACGACACCCGGTCGTTCAGGTCAAGGAAGGCTGAACCTCCGATTTTCGCTCCCTGGAGGTCTTGCAGCCTGCCCCCGACAAAGGCCTGGAGAAGGATGTATTCCGTGCCCTCGATCAGGCTGTCGGACCGCGGAACAAAAGTCAGGACCGTGGTTCCGCTGGAGCTATTGGCCGGGATGGTCAGAATGTTGAGCATAGTGTCGAATGACCCGGAGAAACCGACAAGCGTGTAGTCGTGGCTCTCTCCCAGCATCGCCGTGCCGCCGATGAGCAGATGAACCCTGGTCAACCTGCTCACCGGTGTGTGCCTGGCCGTCACCATAACGGAGGTTGCGCCGCCACCCTCGACCAGATCGGATGGAGTGACCGACAGAGTGAGCGAAGGAGAGCAGTCCGGACCCAGAGCCTCTCCAATATCATCAAGCCAGTTCCGGATGACTCTGTCCGCCCCGGCACACAGACCAGGGTTCAAAAAGAACCGGAACTGGCTCAACGCTTCCAGGTTGGCGAAAGACAGGGGAATGGGCTCTGTCAACTGGTTGGTGTCGAGAATCAGTGCCCGAAGGTTGCCGAGTTTGCCCAGCTCCGACGGCAGAGACCCCGTCAGTCGGTTGTCACCCAGATACAGCGTATCGAGGCTGGCGAGATCGCCCAGCTCGGGCGGGATCGGCCCCGTCAGTCGGTTGGTGTCGACAGACAGCACCTGAAGGCTGACGAGATTGCCCAACTGCGACGGTATAGACCCCGTCAGTCGGTTGCCACCCATAGTCAGCGTCTCAAGGTTGGCGAGATCGCCCAGTTCCGGCGGTATGGACCCCGTTAGCTGGTTGGTGCCGAGAGCCAACTGCCGAAGCTTGGTGAGATTGCTAAACTCCGGCGGTATGGGCCCGGTCAACTGATTTTCGGACAACCAAAGCAGCTCGAGGCTGACGAGATTGCCCAACTCCGGCGGCAGGGATCCGGTCAGTTGGTTGCCGACGAGAAAGAAGTGCCGCAGGTTGGAAAGGTTGCCCAACTCCGGCGGCAGGTGCCCCGTCAGTTCGTTGCCCATGAGAGACAACGTCTCAAGTTTTGCCAGACTGCCGAGCTCCGGCGGTATCGACCCCGTCAGTTGGCTGGAGGTGAGACCCAACGTCAGCAGGTTGGCGAGACTGCCCAGCTCGGGCGGTATGGGCCCCCTCAGTGGGTTGTTGCTGAGAGCCAACCTCTGCAGGTTGGCGAGATTGCCCAACTCCGGTGGTATGGGCCCCGCCAGTTGATTTTGTTCGAGACTGAGCTCCCGCAGACTGGCGAGATTGCCCAACTCCGGCGGTATGGACCCTGTCAATTGGTTGGCAACCAGAATGAGCAGCTCGAGGCCGGCCAGACGGCCCAACTCGGATGGCACCGAACCCGTCAGTCTGTTGAAGCCGAGATCCAGTTCCCTTAATTTGCCGATATTGCCCAGTTGCGGCGGTATGGATCCCGTCAGTTGGTTGCTGCCCAGAATCAGCCTTTCAAGTTGGGCAAGACGGCTCAGCGCCAACGGTATCGACCCCGTCAGCCGGTTGCTGGAGAGAATCAGCCACTTGATGTTGGCGAGCTTCCCCAGTTGGGACGGTATGGACCCCCTCAGTTGATTGCCGGAGAAAGACAGCCGCTCGAGCTCGGAGAGATTGCCCAACTCCGGCGGAATGCGCCCCTTCAGTCGATTGCCGATAAGAAGCAACCCCGTAACCCTCCCATTGCGGACGGCTACGCCATTCCACTGGTCCAGCGGCAGGTTGCTCAACCAGTTTCTCCTATTGCGCCAATTGGGACCATCGGTGGCGTTGTAGAGCGCCACCAGAGCCGCCCTGTCGGCTGCAAGACCTTGAGCTCGGGCCTCGGCGGCCGGCAACAGGCTCCCCAGCAGCGCCACAAGGCCGATCAGCACTGTCGGAGGCGCGGCATGGAGGAGCCGAGGCCACTCCCGTCTACCAGAACGGGAGGTGCACTGAGGACCCGATTCAACAGCAACTACTTCGCGTCCTTGTGACATTAGCACCTCGCCTCCCCTGTATCGTGAGGCCGGGCGGGAACCGTCGGTCCCGCGACCGTCAGAATCCGGCCCGCTTGTCGCAGATGTTCAGCAGGGGCTCTCCCTTGAGGTAGCGGGCCAGGTTGTCCTTGAAGATCCGGTAGCGGCGCTCCCAGGTCTGGGGTGAATCACCAGAGACGTGGGGGGAGATCAGGACGTTGGGCATGTCCCACAGCGGGCTGTCGTCGGCCGGGGGCTCGGGCCTGGTGGCGTCGAAGCCGGCCCCGGCGATACTCCCTGACCTCAGCCCGTCCGCCACCGCCGCCTCGTCCACGATGCCGCCCCGGGAGATGACGATCAGGCGGCTGCCCTGCTTGAGCCGGCCGATCCTCTCCCGGTTCAGCAGACCTTCGGTGCCGTCGGTAAGGGGCGCCGTCACCACGAACCAGTCGGAGACCTCGAGCAACCGCTCCAGGCCGTCGAGAGTCCAGGCCTCGGTCACTCCCGGCGGCGGCTCCATGGGCTTCACGTCCACGCCATAGACCCGCATGCCGAAGGCCTGAGCCCGCACGGCCACGGCTCGCCCGATGGCGCCCAGGGCCAGAATCCCCATGGTGGTGCCCTCGAGCTCGGTGATCTGGGCCCGGTACTTGTCGACGTCCCAGCGGTGGGCCCGCTGATCGTCCAGCATGTCCACCATCCGGTGGGCGAGCATCAGAATCATGCCCATGACGTGGTCGGCCATGGCGATCGCATGGGTGGCGGGTGCGTTGGTCAGGACCACGTCGCTGGCCACGAACTTGGGATTGCCCCGCACCAGCGGATCGAATCCCGCCCCTACGAAGTGACACCAGCGCAACTTCCCGGCCGCCTCGAAGACGGCCGGGGTGATGGCCCCGAACAGCACCTCGGCGTCGGGGATCTCCCGGATCTGATCGGCCTGGGTGGGCGCCTCACAGAAGTCGACTGATGGAAAAGATTTCCTGAGTTCCGCGACAAACTCGCGGTCGGCTTCGCTGTCGAGGACAACTTTCATGGATTTGAGCCCCCATGGTTGTTTGGATTGGCAATAAAATTCGACCGAAGTTACCGCACCGCCGGGCGACCGTCAAGCCCGGCGATGTTCACCTGGCCGCGGCCCCGCCCGATCGCCCCACCCTCAGGTTCAGTGCCCGAACCTGCGAAACAGGGTGTACAATGCCGTTCCTGCTTTCCGTGATCGACGTTCGGGTGACGACCACCCCAGGGAGCCTCGCCGTTGGCTTTGCTCTGCCAGATTCAACTGCAGGGGATGGACTACGGGTTGATCCTGGTCTACGCGCTGCTGGTGATGGCGATCGGCTTCGGATTTTCGCGCCAGCAGGGAAGCTCGGCCAACTACCTGTTGGCGGGACGATCCATGGGCTGGGCGGCGGTGGGCATCTCCCAACTGGCCAGCCTGCTGTCGGCCATCAGCTACCTGGGAACCCCGGGCGAGGCCTACGGCTACGACCTGCAGTATCTCCTCTTCAGCATCTGCGGCTTTCTGTGCGTGCCCCTCGCAATCTATTTCTTCCTGGACTTCTTCTATCGACTGAACCTGACCTCCATCTACGAATACCTGGAACGGAGGTTCAACTATCCCACCCGGCTCCTGGCCAGCGCGGTCTTCATCATCTCCCGCCTGGCCTGGATGGCCACCATCGTGGTGGCCGTCTCCCTGGCCATCGAGGAGCTCACCGGGATCGAGCCCGCGGTCTCCATCGTCCTGACCACGGCGGTGGCCACCGCCTATACCCTGGTGGGGGGCATGAAGGCCATCATCTGGACCGACGTCCTGCAGTTTTTCCTCTTCACCCTGGGCCTGGCCGCGGCGGTCGCCCTGATCTTCTGGAAGGACCCGGCCTCCGAGCTGCTGGCCGTGATGGTCCGCGACGACAAGCTGAGGATGTTCAACTTCAGCCTGGATCCCACAACCCGCATCACCGTCTGGATGGCCGTGACCGCGGGCGCCGTCAACGGCGTCGCCAACCTGACCGACCAGGTCAGCATGCAGCGCTACCTCTCCTGCGGGTCGCTGCGAGAGGCCCGGCGGGCCGTGTGGTTCAAGCCCTTCCTGTCGATCCCGGTCACCGTGCTGATCTACGGCCTGGGGCTGGCTCTCTACGCCCACCACCAGTTGAACCCGGAACTGGCCGTGGGGATCGGGAGCGCCGACCGGGCCTTCCCCCACTTCGTCCTGAACGAAATGCGGGGCGGCCTGGCGGGCCTCATCCTGGCCGCCATATTCGCAGCCGCCATGTCGAGCATCGATTCGGGGACCCACACCATCAGCACGGTCTGCGTGGAAGACTACTACAAGCGGCTGATCCGGCCCGATGCTCCCGACGGCCACTGCCTGAAGCTGGCTCGCGGGCTGACGCTGGTCTGGGCCGTCGTCATCGCGGTGCTGGCGCAGACCCTGACCGGACAGGACACCATCGTGGGCACCATGGCTACGGTGGCGGCCCCGTTCTTCGGGTGCGCGGTCGGCATGTTCGTGCTGGGAACCGCCACCCGGCGGGCCACGGGTTGGGGGACCTCAATGGGAGCGGTGGTCGGCTACGGACTGGTGCTGGTGACCAGGTACTGGCTGTTCAAGATCGACGGTCAGTGGCTGCTGCTGCCGGGAGGACCCGACCCCTACACCGCCGCCACCGTCGAGCAGGTCTCCAAGTTCTGGCTGACCTTCATCAGCTTCGCGGGCACGGTCATTCCGGGCTACCTGATCAGCCTGGCGTTCCCCGCTCCTTCCAGGGCCCGGCTGCGGGGCCTGACCCTGTGGGACGGGAAGGGGAAGGATTGAGCCGAGGCCGGGCGGCAGCGGGCGTCCTGGTTTGCAGCAACCGGATGCCCGGGCGTGGAGATCGACCATGGCAAGCGACTGGCAGTCACTGGACGAGTTGAGTGAAACGGTTTTGAGCTTTCCGCCCGGTGGGGCCGGATTCAGAATGGAATGGACATGCGGAAGCGGACGCCCATGTCGGCGCCGCGGCTGCCTTTCCCTCGAGTGCCTTCCAGTTCCAGGTTCAAGGGGTTGGTGTCAGGGGTAGACGGCTGAAGGCCGAATTCTCCCCCAACGCTTATTTCCTTCCCATGTCCGGACCAGCGGAGACGGCTGAAGGGCGTCAGCAGTCCCCTTCCCCGCAGTACCTCTACGCCGTAGGCGCCTTCGCTGTCGATCCGGTTCACAGGAACAGTATTGCCCTGGTAATCCCTTCCCCGGCCAGACGCATAGGCATAGTCCCACAAAGCCGCCCTACCCCCGCCATTTTGTCCATGAGAAGCGAGGGCTGACATCCGCAGACCCCGCCGCTTGTTTCCCGGATCCCAGCTTGCCTGCAGTCCGGCTCCCCAGTCCCGGTAGCCCCCGTCGTGAAAGAGCAGCACTCGACCCTGCAGGGCCAGGTCCAGGCCGGTGGGGTTGTCGATGAAACCCAGGCGCAGACCGGTTTCCAAGGCCGTACCGTGCACCGCTTCCCCTCGATCCAGACGGCCGCCGAGCTCACCCTTGAGGCTGAAGGAGCGCTTCCTTCCGCCGCTCTGGTGGACCGCTTCCAGCATGGCCCGCGCTCGCGACGCGCTCCCATGCACCTCGCTGATACGCTCAATAGGGTCGATCCCCAAGTTGGACATGAATCCATCCAGACGAATTGCCAGCTCATTCCTGCCCGGCCTGGTCAGAAGGGAGCGCAGCCCCGCGGCCCACATCCGGAAGTCGGCATCGAAGACGTGCGCCAGTCGGGGGTCCATGAGATCGACAGTGCCGCTTCCCGTGCCGCCGATCCCCCAAAGGCTCAGGCGACGGTGCGGCTGCCAGTAGAGATAAGGGTGCAGCGTGTCGAAACTGGCCGCCAGTCGCCCCTCTCGATCATCGCTATAAGTCATCGCACCCCAGCTTCGCGCAAAGGAAAGGCCGGCCAGCACCTGGCGGTTGGAGAAGAGATCCATACCGACGTGGGTCGCTCTCAGTCTTCCTCGGAAGTCGACCGGGGAGCTGTTGCGGTTGAAATGCTGGGAATCGCCATGGCCCCACAACACGGGTCTCCAGTAGCTTCCGCGGAAGGAATTGCCCGCAAGCGGGAAGCCGAATGAAGCCCGAGAAAGGATCGGTTCCGTCTCAGGTCCGCCGGAAGGATCGAATTCCGGCGAATGCCGGGACTGATCCTGATCATAGGTCGGCATCCACCAACCCTGTTCCTGCTTCATGCGTTGCAACTGGCGGCGGCGTTCGAAACGGGATTCAACGGCGGTTTGAATGCTCTCCGCCAGCGCCCCCGACATGGCCGACAGAAGCACTGGAAGCGTGTGGGTGAGTTCTTCGGCGGTGCGGTCGGTAATGGTAACCAGGAGCGGCCTCACGGAGATACTCTTGTATCCTGGATCGAGACTTTTGGCGTCATGGCTGAACACTTCATTCTCATCCAGGGTATTGTCGTCCTGGAAGGTATCGAATGCCACCGTTTGAGCCACGCTCCAGTTGTCCCGGGTAAAGGTCACCTCATCCAGGGCGGCAGCCAGTTTCCGGGGATTGGAGCTCGAGATTGCGACAGCCACGGCTGCCATGGGCTGAGAGAGCAGAACGACGGTATAGGTTGCGGATTCGCCCTCCGCAACACTCATGTGCGGATTGGGCACGATTCTGACGCCGGAGTTGTCGTCGTCGGTAATATCCACCGAAACGTCAGGAACGGGAATCCCGTGATAGGCGGCATCGGAACTGGTGGCTGCAAAGGTCAAGGTGGCTACCTCGTCGGTGGCATCGTCGTCCTGGGCAATCGACACCCTTACCTCTTGAACCGCGGACCAGGTTGCGGGACCCAAGGCCAGCGAGGCCGGCGATGGCGAGAGGTCGTTGTTGTTGCTGCCCAGGGCGAGATGGACCTCCGCCGAGGGCTTGCTTGCCAGCCTTACCCTGAAGGTCTTGGAGGTTCCCTCCGGAATGGTGAGTTCCCGGGGAGAGACGATTACCCCGACGTTGTCGTCATCGATGACTGAAACCGAAACATCCGAGACGGCCAAACCGTCATAGGCGCCGTCCGAACTGGTGGTCGAGTGGAGCAGGGTGGCGTTGTCGTCGACGGCGTCCGGATCCTGCAAGGCCTGCACGGTGACTGTCTGGGGCTCATCCCAGTTCGAGACATCAAAGGTCAAGGAATCGGGCTGGGGAACCACGTCCTCGTCTCCGCCTCGATTCACCCCGACGACAACGTCATGGGACGGCTTCGAGGTCAGTACCACGGTGTAGCCTCGGGAAGCTCCCTCGTCAATTGTGAGGTCCAGGGGAGTGACCATTACGCCCGCGGAATCCAGGTCGCCGACCGTGATCCGCACCGGGGCGACCGGCGCCCCGTCATAGGTCGAATCGGAACTGCTGGCCGAGTGCGTCAAGGTAGCGGTGTCGTCGACCGCATCCGGGTCCGGGGAGGCTTGAACGGTCACGGTACCCGGGTTGTCCCATTCCGAAGGCTCGAAGGTGACCCGGGCCACATCGGCGGAAATGTCCGGATCGCCGCTGTGGCTAAGCTCGACGACAACCGGCCGGGATGGCCTGGAGGTCAGGGCCACCGTATAGGTTGTGGAGGCGTCCTCGGGTATTTCCAACCGGGTCGGGGTGACCCTCACACCGGCCGAGTCATTGTCGCTGACCGTGATTTCGACCTGGCGCACGGGAATTCCCTCGTAGGTCGGGTCCGCGCTGGCGGCGGCATGGCTGAACCGGGCCTTGTCGTCGAGGGCATCATCGTCTTGAGCCGCCCGTGCCCGCACCGTCTGAGGATAGTTCCATTCTTTCGGATCGAAGGTCAGCGAGACCGGCGAAGGAGTCAGATCCCGGTTGTCACTGTTCACTGCCAGATAGACGGTGTTTGCGGGTCTGCTCTTCAGCACAACGGTGTAGGTTTTCGATGCGCCTTCAGGAATCGACAAGGTGGCGGGCGTGAAACTGACGCCGGCCGTGTCATCATCACTCGCAGAGATCCGCACGTCGCTCAAAACCAGGCCGTCATAGGTCCCATCCGAGCTGGTGGAGGAGTGGACCAGCGTTGCGGTGTCATTGACCGCATCGTCGTCGGGAGAGGCCTCGACCGTTACGGCCTGAGGCTCGTTCCAACTGGTTGCCGTAAAGGTCAAGGAGCCTGCATCGATGCCGATGTCCGGGTCCCCGCTGTGGGTGATGGTGACGGTCACGTCGCGGGCGGGTTGTGAAGTCAGGACCACCTGGTAGCTGTCGCTGCCTCCTTCGGAGAGGGCCAGCAGTGTTGGCGTGATCGACACGTTGGGCGTCTCGTCATCTGTGGCAGTGACGTTCACTTCCGGAACCGTGACCCCGTTGTAGTCCGCATCGGTGCTGGCTGCCGTGTGGCTGAATGTCCCCGTGTCATCGATGGCGTCGTCATCCTGCAAGGCCAGGACCGTCACCGTCTGCAACGCGTCCCAGTCGGAAGACGAAAATGTCAGCCTGTCCGCGTTGCTGTCGATTTCTGCATCTCCATCGTGACTGATCATGACCGTCACGTCGTGGGCGGGTTGGGAGGTCAGGACTACCTGGTAGCCGCCCCTGCCTCCTTCGGAGAGAGTCAGCTCCGTCGGGGTGATCGACACGCTGGCCGTCTCGTCGTCGGTGACGGCCGCGTCCACGTCCGAAACCGTGATCCCGCTGTAGTCTCCGTCGGAGCTGGAAACGGCGTGACCGAAGGTTGCCGCATCATCCCGGGCATCGTCGTCCTGGGCGGCCGAAACCGTCACTGTCTGCGCTTGGCTCCAGTCCGAGCCGGTGAAGGTCAGTTCCTGGTCATCGACGCCGACGTCCCCGTCGCCACTGCGAGTGACGGTGATGGTCACGTCGTGGGACGGCTTCGAGGCCAAGACAACCTCGTAGCCGCTGCTGCCTCCTTCGGAGAGAGTCAGCTCCGTCGGGGTAACCGATACCCCGGCCGTCTCGTCGTCGGTGATGGTCACGTCCACGTCCGAAACCGTAGCTCCGTTGTAGTCCGTATCGGCGCTGGCTGACGTATGGCTGAAGGTCGCCGCATC
>JAJDUG010000025.1 GCA_022826755.1 Acidobacteriota bacterium | reverse complement strand
GGGAATCTCCCCGGTCAAGCGGTTGTGGGACAAGTCAAGCGTGCTCAAGCGGTACAGGGATGTCAATTCGTTGGGAATGGTTCCGGTCAGCTCGTTGTGGGAGAGGTTGAGCGAGATCAAGTCGGGCATGAGACTGCTTATGTCCGTGGGAATCGGTCCGCTCAGGCGGTTGTGGGAGAGGTCGACGTGTTCAGTGTGGCCCGGGTGGGTGAAGCCCTCGTGGTACACGGGATCGGGAACCGGTCCGGTCAGTTCGTTGTGGGAGAGGTTGAGCGTTCCCAGGAAGTGCAGGTCGGTAATGTCCGCGGGAATCTCCCCAGTCAGGCGGTTGCTGGAGAGGTTGATCGTGTTCAAGACACGCAGGTAGTTCAGGCCCGCGGGAATCGATCCGGTCAGGTGGTTGTCGGAGAGGTTGAGCACTTGCAATTCCTCCAGGAAGACCTCGTCTTCGTGCCTCTCCTCGTCTCCGTGGCCGTGGCCGTGCCCGTGCTCCGGGTTGCCCAGGCTCTCGGGCATCTCCCCGGTCAGGTTGTTGCGGGGCAGGCTGATCCCTGTCACCCGTCCGGACCCTATCCCGGTTCCTTGTTCTTTCAGCGTGATGCCGTGCAAGCCAGTCAGACAGGTGCTGGCAGGGATATCGGCGGCCCAGTTGGTGTTGTTCGTCCACTGGTCGCCATTCGTGTGCGCATAGAGCTCCTCCAACAAGGGCCGCTCGTCGACAATCGCAATCTCGAAGCTCAACGAATCGGTGCCACCGTCGTCGGTGGCGGTCCATATCAGGGAGTAGTGGGCTGCGGTCGCCGTCCTCAAGTCGGCGGCCAGCGTGCCGGAGAGCGTGCCGGCCAGCCCGTCGGCAGTGAACGTGAGGCCCGGTGGAACGCCGCAGGCGCTTTCCCCGGGGTCGGGGGTACAGGAGCCGTCTGTGAGGGTCAAGGTCAGCGGCGACCCGGTGATGCGGGCGGGGGAGGGAAGGGTCAGGGACACGGGAGCCGCCCAGGTCCCCGAGCAACTCGACCCCGGCAGGCCATAGATCTGATCGTTGATGGACTCGCGGTTACCTTGTCCGTCGCTGAAGCTCGCGGCCCCGGCAGGCACGGCCAGGCTGAGGCTGCCGAGCAGGACGACGAGGCGGGCCAGCAGGCACAGCCTCATGCCCGGCCCTCCACGCGGGGCGCACCGAAGCGCAGGGGCTCGGCGGACAAGGCCGCGCGGGTCATCGGCGCGGCGGAGGGTTTCGGATCGGGAACCATGCATTTCTCACCTTGATTGCGGGACGGGGTAGAGCCGGAAATGTTTGTGCGTCACGCCAGCCCGCCAATGGCGCGTCGAACCACAGCAGCGGAGACTATCGGTATTGGCGGATGGAAAGAGCGTTGCGATGCCACGCCCGTGCTGGCGAGTCCTAAAAGCCTAACTGTGCCTGCCGACGAGGTGATTCCCAAGGTTTCTCTCGCAATCGATCCGTCTGCATCGATGAACGGGACACTTCTCGGGATGGGTAGGGGCAGGGTGTTGCGGAGAGCGCCGCCCATGGTCCGTCATTTCATTAATCGTTTCAATACTGTCCGGTTAAAACTCGAACAGTATCAACTGCTTGCAGGAGGTGGATTCTTCTTGTTGCCGAGGGGATCTCTTAAGTAATTGATTCATAGAGACTTTTGAGAAAAGGGTGATGGTGAGAATTCGCAGGATCTCTCCGAGACTGCGGTCGATTTGCAGTTCCTTATTGCCACCACTGAGCGAGCTGGCCATTCCGGATTCCCCACAGGCCGCGGGATCTGCGTTCCCTGAGAGGGAAATCGCTCCAGGAACGGGTTACCGGGGTGCTCTGGCATGACAGGGGCTTGGAAATCGCAGCCTGCCGGGCAATGCTCGCGGATTCAGGGGGCGGGACACCGTCGAATGCCATGGAGGCCTGGATGGAGCCCTCAGGAAGATCAGACAACTGGAGGAGGAAACGCCGGCGTTAAACGGACAGGGAATGATCGACGATTTGCGCCTCTGGGGGGTCAAGCAGATGCCGCCGTAGGAGTGAAACGGGTAGGAAGCAGCGATGTTCACCCAGCCGTTTCATGATTTCGACACCCACAACGCCTTTCTCTCACAGGGCGGAGCCCTCGCCGTTGTGGTTGGAGACTTTCACGAAACGCCGCACCGGACGCGGGACAACACGGATTTCCCGCGGCCGCTACGGACAAGGGAAGCGAGGCTGCACCTCGCGTGTCCCCCCCCTCGCCCGGCGTAACGGCGCGCCGTACGAGAGGGGTGCTGGTGGTGAGACCCCCCTAATGCAGATGGATTCGGTGCTGATCAGAGGCGCTGAACTGCGGAAAGCGGTGCCGTCGGCGAGGTTCGGAGTGGTGCGCCGACGGCCCGCTACGCCCTTTCCAGGACACAATACCGGTAGAGCTTGAGTGTCTCGCGCCAGTCCTCGGGATACGCGGCCACCATGTCGGCCAATTCGTATTCTTCGGCCAGTCCCGCGAACGAACCGGACTCGGCGACCCGGAGCGGCGTCTGCTGTTCGAATACGGCCAAGTCCGGGAACCCTGTTGGAAACGAAGCCCCCATGGCACGCTCCACGCCTTCGATCCGCTCCAGGTCTGCGTCCCTCTCCAACTCGCGGTTCTGGAGGTCGACGGCGAAGTAGTCGAAGGCGATGCGGAAGGAGGGGATCGCGTCGGCCAGACGGTTGAGAAACGGCATGATGCTGTCGGGGGGCAGATACATTATGTTGCCTTCCCAGACGATTAGCGTGGGGGCATCCGGATCGAAGCCGTGGTCGGCGAGACCACTCGGGACGTCCGCCTGGAGATAGTTGGCCAGGAGCGAGGGCGACTGCTGAATCCCATGCCGTTCGAGGATCGCGCTCTTGAATAGAAGAACGGCCTTCTGGTCGACTTCGAAGAACGACACGTCGGCGTTGTCGAAGAGGTGGGACCGCATGTCGAATCCGCCTCCGAGCAGGATCACCTGCCGGGCTCCGTCCGCGATTCCGCGCTCGATGAATCGGTTGAAGTAGCGCGTGCGGAAGCGGACCATCGTGGTCGAGGGCGGGAAGACCTCGTCGAGTTGCCGCGCGGCTGCCAAGGCTCGCTCATTCGAGAACCACTGCGCGTAGGGGTCGTTGAAGAGCTGGTGCGGCTGTTCCGGCTCCAGGGATCTTATGGATGCTATTACGAAGGCGGTTGCGCCGATTTCGTTGATGTCGATCATTGCTCCCTCTCAAGCAGGCAGTTAGCCGGGATTCCTCAGTGCGCCGTGGAAAGGCGACTTCTTCTAACGGGTGCGAAACCCGCCCAATAACTGTCGCTCCGGTTGGTAGCAGCCAGGGCGGATCATGGAGGTAACGATAGGGTCTGAAGCCCTCTGGTGTCAAAGGGTCGCTAGCCCGCATTATGCGCGAAGGTATCTGAAGGAAGCCCGTTATCTGTGCTATACTGTTTATTATAAAACACTTAGGAGGTTAAAGCACAGATATGAAGGACAAGCAGGGTGTGTTGTTCTCGAATCTGTTTCGGCGGC
>JAJDUG010000013.1 GCA_022826755.1 Acidobacteriota bacterium | reverse complement strand
GCCGCCGAAACAGATTCGAGAACAACACACCCTGCTTGTCCTTCATATCTGTGCTTTAACCTCCTAAGTGTTTTATAATAAACAGTATAGCACAGATAACGGGCTTCCTTCAGATACCTTCGCGCATAATGCGGGCTAGGCAAGTGAGAACCTCATGACCACTGCTGTTTTCGACGCCCTGAAAGCCAGTCGCGACCTCAAGGCCGCCGGTATTGACGAAGCTCACGCCGAGGCTATTGTTACTGCTATGGCTGGGGCCTTCGAGGATACGGTTGCCACCAAGTCCGATCTGGACAAACTGGAGGCATCCGTCAGGGGCGATATCAAGTTGCTGAAATGGATGATCGGAGTCGTCCTTGCTTGCGTCGCCTTCCCCTTTCTCAAATCCTTCTTCGTCTAGCCCGCGAGATTCATTCCGGTTCGAAGGGGCGATAGTTCCTGAAGAAGCTGACCCAGCGCAGGGAGGTCTTGTCGGAGGTTTGGAAATTGGGGGTCCCGCCGGCGTTCAGCGCGCCGGTGCTCAGGCCGCCGTCGCCCATGGCGTCGGTCTTGACGATGACATGCAGCTCGGCGGGCAGCCAGACCAGCTTGTCCACCAGCATCACTTCCTTGTAGCGGAGCACCAGTTCCTCGTCGGTGATGGGGGCTTTCCGGGGCATGTCGGTGGACTTGGACTCCAGCCGGACCACCAGGTGGGTGTCGAGATCCACCCAGAAGCGCCCGCGATAGCCGAAGGGAACCATTCCCTCGTCCTTGACTTGAATGGGACGCTGGGAGGTTTCTCGGGGCACCTGGAAAGACACTCTGGCCGTGTTTCGCCCATGCTTTTTCTCCAGGCCCTGGAGCTTGAAGGCCGCCTGCGACCGAGGTGCGAAAATTCCGGTCAATACGGGCCCGAATTCCCCCACGTCGCGAAAAAGAGGATACTGGCTGATCTGCTTGTAATGGGGTGACTGGTCGAAGTAGCTCACCTCGACCTCATAGATTTCCCTCTGGGTCCAGCCTCTCCGGCCGAAAGCCTGGTATGACCGGGTTCCCTGATTGCAGACGAAATCCGGCAAGCTGTGGGCGTATCTCAGCACCCGGTTTCTGATCGACTCCAGGAATTGAGTCCAGTTCTCGGCCGTGGGCACGGTCCCGAGCGGCAGGAGATCCACATCGGGCGGCGGCGGAGGCGCCTGCTCGGCGCCGTTGGCTTCGGTAGGGATGATGCCGGGGGGGGCGGTAGGCTGGACGGTCGTCTTGCGCTTCCCTCCCAGCTCTCTTACGACATTCACAATGGACGCATCGGCCTCCTGGGCCTCCAACTGCTTCAGAAAGGCGTCGGTGACCGTGAAACCGATCCCGCGCTCTCGAATCATTTCCACGGCCCGCTCGACCGTGATTCCGAACTTGGAAGCGGTCACGATGGTGGTGACCTGTTCCGCCGTCAGAGGAGGCTTGGCTTGTGCGGTTCCAGCCAGGCCCGCCGTGAGCGTGAGAGCGAACAGAACCAAAAGCCCGGTTTTGAGGGATGTTTGAGTCATGGTTGTGCTGTTCCCATTACGAGATTTGTTTCCTGAGTATAGCATCGAACAGACGCCCTTCGCCCACTATAGGACCGCCACGGTCATCGAGCCGTCGGGCAGCCTGACAACAGGAGGAGGTCCTGTTTCACGGGGCCGTTGCCTGGCCTCGGTTCATCGCCTATAATCCGGAAGTACAGCGGACGGCCGCCGGTTGGGTCCCGATCCGTTGACCCTCCCTCGCTCCAAACTCCCTCGCAATTCAAGCCGGGCCGTGGTCTTGCCGGGCACGCATCGCCAGTGTGTCGAATTGGGTAGGGCTGCGTCCCCGCGCCGGCAGGCGACCCGCTGCCGCCGCCGAACGCTGGAGGTGAGGATGTTGTTCAAAACGCTGAGCGCAGCCGTTTTCGGGATCGATGCCTACGTGGTCGAGGTGGAGGTGGATGTTTCCCCCGGGAAGGCCAACTTCCTGACGGTAGGACTGCCGGATACGGCAGTCAAGGAGAGCAAGGAGCGGATCCGCTCGGCCGTAAAGAACTGCGGACTGGACTATCCCTTTGGGAACATTACCGTGAACCTGGCGCCGGCCGGCGTCAAGAAGGAAGGTTCGGCGTTCGACCTTCCCATGGCCATGGGCATCCTGGGAACGGGGGAAACGCTGCAGAGCCAGGGCCTCAGTGATTGGTTGTTTCTGGGGGAGCTCTCCCTGGACGGAGGACTGCGTCCGGTCCGGGGGGCTCTGCCCATTGCCGTGGCAGCACGGCATAAAGGGATACGTCATCTGGTCCTGCCCGCCGAGAACGCCCGGGAAGCCGCGGTGGTGGCCGGGGTCTCGGTCTTCGGTCTGAAAAACCTGGTGGAAGTGGTGGATCTCGTCAACGGCGCACGGGAGTTTCAGCCCAAAGAGGTGGATCCCCGTCGCCTGCTGGCGGCGCAGCCCCGATCCCCGCTGGACTACCGGGACGTGAAGGGACAGCTCACGGCCAAGCGGGCACTGGAGGTGGCGACCGCCGGTGGGCACAACCTCATCATGATCGGTCCTCCCGGATCCGGAAAGACCATGCTGGCCAAGCGCATCCCCACCATCCTGCCTCCGCTGAGCTTCGAAGAGGCCATCGAAACCACCAAGATCCACTCCGTCGGCGGCGTCCTCGCAGACGGCGCCGGGCTGATCAACCAGCGACCCTTTCGGGCTCCTCACCACACCATTTCCGATGCCGGGTTGATTGGCGGGGGAGCGCTGCCGAAACCGGGGGAAGTCAGCCTAGCCCACAACGGCATCCTGTTCCTGGACGAGCTTCCCGAGTTTGCACGCAACGTCCTGGAAGTGATGCGCCAGCCACTGGAAGACGGCGAAGTGACTATCGCAAGGGCCGCCCTCTCGCTGACCTTTCCCTCCCGCTTCACCCTGGTCGGCGCCATGAATCCCTGTCCCTGCGGATTCTACAACGATCCCGGCCGGGCCTGCTCCTGCACCCCGAGTATCATCCAGCGCTATGTGGCCCGGATTTCGGGGCCGTTGCTGGACCGCATCGACATCCATATCGATGTGCCGCCGGTGGCCTACGCCGAGCTGTCGGCCAGAACCAGCGGGGAACCCTCACGGGACATTCGGGGACGAGTCACGCGGACTCGGGAAATTCAACAGCAGCGCTTCGCCGGGGCCAGCATCTACTCCAACGCCCAGATGACACCCCAGTTGATTCGTCGTTTCTGCGATATAGGAGGGGAGGCGCAGCGACATCTGGAGCGGGCCATGACCCGAATGGGCTTCAGCGCCCGCGCCTACGATCGGATCCTCAAAGTGGCCCGCACCGTAGCCGATCTGGACCAGGCCGAGGCTATTCAGACCCGCCACATCTCAGAGGCCATTCAGTATCGCAATCTGGACCGAAACTATTTGAAGTTTGAAGTTTGAAGTTTGAAGTTTGAAGTGAGAAGTAAGAAGTTTGAAGTTTGAAGTGAGAAGTTTGAAGGGGGAAGGCGGGAAGGGGAGAGGTGAACTCGGATTTGCCGGAGAGGACGTTTGAGTTTGCCCGGCGGGTGGTCGTGCCATGCCGGTTTCTGGACGAGAAACCAGGGGTTTCGCGGACGCTGGGGAACCAGTTGCTAAGGTCTGGAACTTCGATTGGGGCCAATGTAGAAGAAGGTCAAGCAGCGCAAAGTGAAGCCGACTTCGTCAGCAAGTACAGCATCGCCTGCAAGGAAGCCCGCGAAACGCATTACTGGCTCCGCCTTCTGGGAGTCTCCGAAATCCTTCCGCCGGACAGATTGGCTGAACTGGAGATCGAATGTGACGAATTAATCGCCATTTTGACCAGCATCATCAGGAAAATGAAGAACAGACAACAATGACCCCAACCTTCCAACAATCCCCTTCCCCCTTCCCCCTTCAAACTTCTCACTTCAAACTTCAAACTTCAAACTTCAATCCAAGGTGGACCTCCTCCAGCGTCAAGCCTGCCGGGCAGTTGGGATGGACCCGGACGGTCAACTGGTTGGTTCCCTGATGGACCCGGCCGGGGGGAAGCTTCCAGGCGATCCAGGCTGTACCGCCGGCCTCCGGCCGTCGAACGCCCTCACCGGCGGGAAGCCGGACCCCGTTCAGTTCGTAGGCTGCCTGATCCGGGGGAATCGGCGTCGACCAACCTATGCGCAGCTCCGCCTCCGGACGGGAGCCGGCGGCGGGACTCTCCTTCAAGTCGTCCCCGACCGGGATGGAGATCCGTTTCTTCTGGGAGCCCAAGGCAGTCGAGAACGTCACCGGCAGCGGCGCCGGAGAGCAGATGTGGGCAATGTAGCCGGCCTCCTGGGTGCGATCGACGGTATAGAGCTTGTCCAGGCGGGACAGCACCGCGGCTTCTCCCGTTTCCTCGGCGATCTGCTGCTGATGGGGGTCGTGGACCTCGGGAGTGCCTCTGCCGCCGCGAATCCCGGACATCACAAAGAGATTGAACCAGTAGAGGCCGTCGGCTCCGGCCGTCCAGAAGCGTTGAGCGGCGGCCCGAGCCGCGCGAATGTCCTGGAAGGCCCGGGTGGAGCCGCTCAGGCAGGGATAAACCGGGATGCCCGCCCTGTGGCCCAGGTCGATCCAGGTCTCGACCGGGGTGGTGAAGGGGACATAGCCGGCCCCGGCGACCAGCAGGTCCACCAGTCCTTCCTCGATCCAGGAGGCGGCGTCCACGCCGTTGTCGAGGGAGAGTTGGGGCGTGTCGGCCACCCGCATGGCCAGTTGGATGGGTTTGCCTTTCTGCCTCGAAATATCCCGGAGGCGGCGGCGCACCGTCCTTACGAAGTCGGTCAGCAGGGGCACGTGCTGCCTTTCGGTTCCCGGCTTGAAGAAGAAGGGGTGGCGGCACCAGTCCAACTCCACGCCGTCCAGGTCGTAGCGCCGGCAGGCCTCTTCGATCGTTTGCAGATATCGTTGGCGTACCTGGGGGTGGGCGTAGTCCAGCGCCGACCAGCTGAACCACTCCGAGGAGCGGACCCCGAAGGCTTGACGGGTCGGCGCGAGGGGATGCCCTCCCTCCTTTCGGTTCCAGCGGAGGATGGGCTGAAAGGAGTCCGAATCGGGAAAGCTTGCCAGTAGAAACCCAGGGTTTTGACGCTTGAAGCGGTTGAGGCGTCCGGCGATGAACGCGTCGTGGATGTCGTTCATGCGCACCGAGAAGACGCACTCCAGGCCGTGCTTCCGGGCAAAATCCACCGTGACCTGGATGGGATCGATTGCCGACCCCATGGGATAGGTGGTTTCCCAGTGGGGTTGGGTCACGAATCCGCAGTAGTAGATGCTGTCTACATGAGTGTCCGGCAGGGTCTTCATGCGCCGCGCCAGAAACCCCTCGGGGGTGGTGGCCAGGGGAGAGTAGCTGTCGTCGCCGTCGTTGTTGTAGATCAGACGCGGCCGCCCGCCGTTGCCGCGGGAGCCCTGCCCCGGGGCGGAACGGGACAGGTTCAGGCCTTGGGCGCCCGCCAGGCTCAGAGAGGCGGCCGAGGTGCCGAGAAATTGTCGTCTGGTTTGCATCGGTTCCTCCTCAAGGGTCCAGCATTCCGTATCCTTCTCCGGACTTCCGGCGCCGCCACACCGTGTATTCCCGGTCGGCCGGCGGGAGGCCGCGCACCTTGGCAGCAATCAGGCTGAAAGGGTAGGAGACCGCCAGGCAGATGACCATCCCGAGGGGCCCGTAGAATATCCAGTGGGTGTCCGAGTAGTTCTGGATGTAGACCTGGGTGGGAATGCCGACCAGGCAGGTGGCGATCAGCCAGCCCCCGAAATTCCCCCTGCGCGTCAGAATCCCCATGAGGAACAGAGCGGTGACGGGCGAGGCCACGTAGCCGCCGACCATGCTGATGGCCTTGAGGATGCCCTCGATCTGGGAGACCAGCAGTCCGGAAAGGGTGGCCAGCAGACCCAGGCCGACGGTCAGTCCGCGGGCGATCCGCAGGCTCCGGCGGGAGTCCAGGGCGCTTTTTCTCAGGGGCTGGATGAAGTCCACCAGGATCAGGGTGCTCATGGAGTGAATGCCGGAGTCGACGGTGGACATGGCGGCGGCGAAGACGGCGGCGATGATCAGGCCCGAAATTCCTGCCGGCAGGGCATGGATGATGTAGAAGGGGAGGATCTTGTCGCCGCCGATCCCTTCGGCCAGGCGTTCCGGAAACAGGGAGAAGTAGGCGAAAAGGCCCAACCCGATGAAGAAGAGAAGCGCCAGCAGGATGATTTCCAGAATGTGATCCAGAATCTGAGCCTTGACCATGCCTCCAAATGTCTTGATCGAGAGCAACCGCTGGACGGGCACCTGGCTGGTGCCGTATTGGCCGAAGGCGATGATGAAGTAGCAGATCACCACCGCCAAGCCGTTGATTTCCGAGAAGCTGAAGCTCAGATCCAGCAGCGGCAGCTTGTCGTTGGCGGAGGCCATTTCCATGATCCGGTCCATTCCCCCGGGCACGCGCTCTACCAGGGAAGAGGTGATCAGGACTGCCCCGAAGGCCAGGACGAGAAACTGCACCACGTCGGTCCAGATGACCGCGGCCATTCCGCCCAGGGTGGTGTAGGCGGTGGCCACCAGCCCCATGACCATGATCGCGCTCCAGAGGTCGAGGCCGGTGACCGTGGAAAGGGCCAGGGCCGGCGCATAGAGGGCAATGCCCATCCAGCCCAGTAGTTGCAGAATGGAGAAAAAGGAAGCGGCGTAGCGGGATCGGCTCCCGAAGCGCAAGCCGACGTACTCGTAGATGCTGGTGACCTGGAGTCTGCGGTAGATGGGGAAAAACAGCAGGATGACCAGCGGTGCGGCCAGCAGGGTAGCCGGCAGCCCCACCACCAGGGCGGCGTTCTCCTCGTAGGCTACCTGCGGTGCGCCCAGGTAGGTGATAGCGCTCAGGACACTGGCGACCACGCTGAGGGAAACCGCCAGCCAGGGCATGCGCCGGTTGGCCAGGAAGTAGGTCCCGGTGTCCTTCTGCTTGCCGGACAGACCCAGGGCCAGACCGACCACCACCGCGAAGTAGCCCAACAAGACCAGGGTGTTTAGAGTTCCGAAGGATGGCGCTTCCAGAGACCTGCCTCCTCAGGGTTTGGATTGCGGGAGTGCGGTGGCGCCGATTCTCGGCACCAACTCCTGCTCGGGATGGCGCAGCTTCAGCTTGCCTGCCCGGCAGCTTCTTCGGGAGACTGGGGCCGATTGGTGACATCTCCGCCCAGCCAGCGGTAGGGTCTGGGGTAGAGGGCCAGGCCGCGATCTTCCAGGGGCAGTTTGACCGGACGATTGCCGAGCCGGGCCGACAGCTTGCAGGCAATGGCGATCTCCAGGGCCTGCCGCAGGTCGTGGCCCGAAATGAACAGCTCCCGTCCCTTGTCCACCGCATCCAGGAAGGAGCGAATGGAAGTGACCAAGTAGTCGTCTCCGTACCAGGGAGCTCGTTCAGTTCCGGGAATGGTCCCCTTGGTCTGCTTGACGTAGTCCAGCCAGAGGTTGGGAGCATACTGGGGATCCACCTCCTGGCGGGCGCCCTTGGCATCCGTGCCCTTGTACACCTGAGGCTCGTTCCAGTTCCAGCGGACCAGGGCGTCTTCGGTCCAGGCCTCGACGCCGCTGTAGGGAGTCTTTTGTCCGAATACCGTGGCCTCCAGGCCGGAACCGAGGGAGAAGAGACCGTTGATGCTCAGCCCGGCGTCGTCCTTTTCCGGAGTCAGCGCTTCCAGGGGGGTGCCCCAGGCCATCACCTCCTGGACTTCCGATTTGGCAAACAGCCGCAGGACGGAAAGATGCTGGCAGCCTCCGCCGGAGATCTCGCCGCCGAAGCCGTGAATCGAAGCTCCCTGCAGGGTGCCCCATTTGCCCCCGTTCAACTGGCGGCCGGCCTCCTGCACGTTCCACTTGGCCCGCTGCAGGTTGCCGCCGGCGAAAACCACGCCCCTCTGCTTGCAGGCATCCACCATGGCGTCGGCGTCCGACAGGCGGGCCGCGATGGGCTTATCGGTAGAAACCCCCTTGACTCCCGCCTCGGCGCAGGCGATGACCGCATCCTTCATGAACTTGGTGGGAGTGATGACGGCGGCGATGTCGGGCACCGTCTCCTTCAGCATGGCGGGCGCATCCTTGTAGAGCGCCTTGACTCCGAAGCGCTCGCCGACCACCTTGCGCCGGTCCGGGTTCCACTCGGCGATGGCCACCAGCTCGGTGTCGGGCATGGCGCGGTAGACTTCCGCATAGTACTGGCCCATCCGCCCGCAACCGATGATGGCTACCCGGTGCTTTTCCTTGCGGCCGGTGGCTTGGCTGGGGCCGGTCAGCCCCTGGGAGGCCGTGCATCGCAGTCCGGTGGCCGCCAGCGTCAGCGCGGCCGATTGCAGCAAGAAGTGTCTTCTATCCATGGCTTGTCTCCCCTCGGGTTGTTGCCGGCAGTGCTTGAGATGATCTTAGCAGAAAAGTTGCAGAAGCATTTGGACATTGCTGGTCATGGAGCCTTTTGCAAAATTCCGCAGGCAAGGGCTTGATGGAGCGGGAGAGGGAACAGGGAATTCGCAACACCATCGTTCCACGGTTAGTCCCAAGTCGTCCCGTAAGTACTCGTAGGTTACTGTATTTATGGCAGTTGAGTACGATATCGACCCGATCCTGTCCTATTCCGAGGTCTTGCATAATCCCACAGAATCGCATATCATCCCACACTTGTTGTGGGATGGCATGTGGGGCGCATTCCCCGCCGCCATGTTTTGGATTCACACCAAAGAGGGAGGAAGACTTGGGACGACCGCTGACGGCCGTGTTCGTCAAGTCCGTAGCGAAACCGGGGAAGTACGGGGACCGGCACGGTCTGATCCTCCAAGTGCGCCCCACCGGGAGCAAGTACTGGTTCTGGCGCGGGACGGTCAGGGGCAAGCGCGTGGACTACGGCATCGGCTCGTATCCGTACGTCACGCTCGCCGAGGCGCGCCAGACGGCGTTCGAGTATCGCAGGCTGTCCAAGACGGGGGCGGATCCCAAGGCGCTGAACACCGCGCCGACCTTCGAGGTGGCCTTCGAGAAGGTTCTCGCGATCCACAGCACGACGTGGAAGCCGGGCAGCCGCACCGAGGAGCAATGGCGCAGGGAGGTGACGGTCTATGCCTTCCCCCACATCGGCAGGACGCGGGTCAACGAGGTCACGACGGCCGACGTGATGCGCGTGCTGCTCGCCGACCACCTCTGGACCGAGAAACCCGTCCTCGCCAAGCGTCTCCGCCAGCGTATCGGCGCGGTCATGAAGTGGGCGGTGGCCCAGGGCTACCGGGAGAACAACCCGGCGGGCGACGCGGTCGGGGCCGTCCTCCCCAAGCACAACGGGAGCACGACGCATTTCAGGGCTCTGCCACACCGCAGGGTCGGCGAAGCGCTCGCCGCGGTGCGCGAGGTCGAGCACATGGGTGGGGATCAAGCTGGGGTTCGAGTTCATGGTTCTGACGGCCGCCCGCAGCGTGGAGGTTCGGTTGGCGACGTGGGAAGAGATCGACATGGACGCGGCCCGGTGGACGGTCCCACCGGACCACATGAAGGCCAAGCGCGAGCACAGGGTGCCGCTTTCGCACCGGGCGGTCGAGTTGCTCGGCGAGGCCGCCGAACGGTTCGGCGGCGAGGCTTGCTCTTTCCCGGACCCGCAGGACAGCCGTTCAGCGGGACCTCGCTCTACAAGATGCTGAAGAGGTTGGCCGTCCCTTCGACCGCGCACGGCTTCCGGTCGTCGTTCCGGGACTGGGCGGCGGAGAAGACCGACCACCCCCGGGAGGTCGTCGAGGTGGCGCTCGCGCATGTCGTGAAGGACAAGGTCGAGGCCGCGTACCGGCGCACGGACCTGTTCGAGCGGCGGCGTCGGCTGATGGAGGAGTGGGCGGAGTATGTGTCAGGCCGGAGGGCGGGCACCGGGACCTGATTGGCCCTTCCGCGGCCCGTGACGGGGCTCAGAGGCCGTTTTCGGGTGCAGCGGGGGCTTTTCGGGTATTGTACGGGCCGTGGGATCGCCTCAGATCGACGATCTCGGGTCCCCGAGGGGTAGAGGTAGGGCGAAAACTGGCGGTCGGCAGAGAGCGCCGCTATCGGCAAGGCGAACAGACTTCGCCCCGGTAGCCCGTGAGGCTGGCGGCGACGAGGCCGAGGAGCTCGCCCGCGACGGCCCGGCAACCGCCGTCTCGGGCGGAGTCGTGGAGCGTTTCGCGGGCGTCCGCCGGGGCTGGCTGACCATCGTTAGTGGTGGTCAGCCAGCATACGCGATGTTGAACATTCGCGCTCTGGCGAGGGGTGCTCCGCCCCCCTTCGATCCCCCTCGAAAAACGCCGCCCAAGCAGCGTTCTCCGTTGGGTAGTTCGCCCTTTTCCGCCTGGCCGAGGGGCTGGACGACCAGTCGCCGGATGTTCTTCCGCCGACCAACGATCACTACCGGTCCCCCCGGCCTCCGGGACGGACTCCACCCGTCCCTCCGCCGGGGTCGAGCCTTTTCCAAGCGCAGGGGCCGGTCGGCTTCGTCGACCGTCGTGATCAGGCCGTAGCGCTCGCCGCTCAGTGAGCGATCGTCGCCGAAATCTCGCCCAGACGGTCTGATTCCTCGTCCATACATCGGATTGGATCCGTTATCTTGGATGGGATTGCATTCCCCGCATCCGCCAGTGGATACGCCATGCGAAAATCTTGGGGCTACAGGAAATTTGATGAGCGCAGACGGGCATTCCAAGTCTTCTCAAAAAACTCAAACCGGGGCACCTGAGGGCTTCCTGCCCGGAGAACCCATAGCCATCGTCGGCATGGCCTGCCGGTTCCCGGGAAGCGAAAGGCTTTCCGATTTCTGGCAGCAACTGATCACCGGCGAGAACCTGGTAGTCGAGGGTCCACCCGGTTCCGTCGCCGGGCGCGCAGGCAGGCTCTTTCCGGACTCCGACGCCAAAAACGATGCCGTCCGCTTCGGCGCGTTCGTCGAAGATATAGATCTGTTCGACGCGGAATTCTTCCGCATGTCCCCTATCGAGGCCCAGATGCTCGATCCCCAGCAGCGCATGATGCTGGAGACGAGTTGGAAGGCTCTCGAAGACGCAGCGATTGACCCCGAGCGTCTTAAAGGCAGCCGCACCGGGGTCTATGCCGGCATCAGCAACTACGACTACCGGGACATGGTGATTAACGCCCCGGAAACTGTTGAACCTGCGGGCGGTCTCTACGCCGTCACCGGCACCGCGCTCAACACCGCCATCGGCAGGGTTTCCTTTGCCTTTGGTCTGGAGGGGCCGTCCATGGCGATAGACACGGCCTGCTCATCGTCTCTGGTCGCCATCCATCAGGCTGTGGGGGGCTTACAACGCCGCGAGACGGATCTGGCACTTGCCGGCGGCGTCCATATCTTCCTCGCCGGACGACCTCTGGAGTTGCGCGCGAATGCGGGAATGCTTTCACCAGAGGGACAGTGCAAAACCTTCGACGCCTCAGCCGACGGCTTCGTCTGCGGGGAGGGCTGCGGCTTGCTGGCTCTCAAGCGCCTCAGCGAGGCGCAAGCTGACGGTGATCGCATCTGGGCCGTCATCCGGGGTTCCTCAGTCAATCAGGACGGCGCCAGTCAGGGCCTGACGGTGCCCAGCGGCCACTCTCAGGAACGGGCCATGGAAGAGGCTCTTGCCCGCGCGGGTGCTTCCCCCTCTGAGATGGACTACCTGGAAGCACACGGCACCGGCACGGTGGTCGGCGACCCGATAGAAGTGACTGCCGCCGCCGCGGTTTATGGACATGGGCGCGGAGCAGAGCATCCCCTTCTGATCGGTTCCGTCAAGACCAACATCGGACATCTGGGGCCCGCCGCGGGCGTTGCAGGCCTGATCAAAACCGTTCTGTCGATGAAGCACGGGGTGATTCCGCGGCATCTGAACTTCAAGAACCCGAACCCCCGTCTGGATTGGGACAACCTGCCCGTGCGCGTGACCGATGTCATGATGGATTGGCCCCGCCATCCCGGCAAGCCTCTACTGGCTGGCGTGAATTCCTTCGGCTGGTCCGGAACGAACGCCCACATGGTGGTGGAAGGCTACGGAGAACCGGAGGCTGATACCGCCTTCGCAAGAATGTCCTCCCCGGTTGGCGCTTCATTGCCCGTCGCCATATCTCCATGCTTCGAGGAGAAACCCGGTGTGCGGGAAACCCGCTTCCTTCCTGTTTCAGCCAGGTCTCGCCAGGCACTTCGGGACACGGCCTCGCGTTATCTGTCCTGGCTCGATGAGCGCGTCGAAGAGCTTTCACCCGAATCGACAGCGGCCGACCCGACCCTTTCGGACATGGCCTGGACGGCCGCTATCGGAAGGAGTCATTTCACTCGCCGCGCCGGTATCGTGTTCAGCGACCTTGCCGGATTGCGAGAAAAACTGGAGGCTCTGGCGGAGGGAGAAGGTCCGGAAGACGATCCGGCGCAGCAGGCGAAGAGGGTGGCCTTTGTCTTTACGGGACAGGCCAGCCAATGGGTGGGCATGGGCCGGGCACTATACGAGAGGGAACCCGTGTTCCGCTCGGTCCTCGACCGCTGTGACCAACTGCTCCTGGAGGAGCGGGGCGTCTCGTTGCTGGATGTAATGTTCGGGCGGGGAGGAACCGACGGCCTGCTGGACGAGGCGGCCTGGACCCAGCCCGCCATCTATTCACTGGAATGCGCTCTCGTGGCTCTTTGGGAGAGCGTGGGCGTAAAGCCGAACGCCTTGGTGGGCCACAGCCTGGGAGAGATAGCGGCGGCGCAGGCGGCTGGAGTCTTTACCCTGGAGGAGGGCCTGCGCTACGTTGCAATCCGGGGGGCGCTGATGGGGGCCACGCGCAGCGATGGCGCCATGGCCGCCGTGTTCGCACCCGCCTCTCGCGTCGCGTCCATCGTGGCCGAGCACAACGCCGCCTCGGACGACTTGGGGTTGAGCATCGCCGCAGACAACGGACTCCAGCAAGTCGTTAGTGGCCCTGCAAAGGATATCGAGGCGCTACAGGATATTTTCGAGGCCGAAGGCATCAAGGTGGTGCGATTGAGGCGGAGCCCCGCTTATCACAGCGCCCTGGTGGAGCCCGCTCTGGATGATCTCGAATCTGCCGTCAGGGGTATCGCGCCCGCTCCTCCACCCCCCTCCGTGCCTCTGGTGAGCAACATAACCGGACATCTGCTGGATGAAAACGCACCGATGGATGCCGCATACTGGCGACGGCATGCGCGTGAGCCGGTGGCCTTCCGCCAGTGTGTAGAGACCTTGGCGGGATTGGGCGTGGACGTCGTCGTGGAGATCGGTCCCCACGCCGTGCTCGGGCCGTTGGTTTCGATGACATGGCCGGAATCGGCACCCGCCGGGGGCCCGGTTGTCCTTCACAGCCTGCAACGTCCGCCGCGCGATGCCGAAGAGTCTGAGGCAGACACCAGCGACGGCTTCGTAGAGGCGACCGCCGGAGCGTACGAGGCGGGTCTGGAGCTCGACTTCGTCGGTTTGTTCGCAGGTGAAACCCGGCGCCGGATATCGCTTCCCGGCTATCCCTTCCAGCGTGCCCGCCACTGGGTACGGACGTCGAAGCCCCGTCGACAGGTAGCTGGACATCCGCTCCTCGGTGCACGGCATGAGTCGCCCCGAGGCGAGATGATTTACGAAACGGTGGTGTTCCGCACCGATCCCGCCTGGATGGTGGATCACCTGGTGTATGAACGCGTGGTCGCTCCCGGGGGACTCTATGGCGCGATGGCCGTTTCCGTGTCACTGGCCAACGGGAACGGTCCAGCGATCGTGGAAGACATGCAGATGCACAACGCCCTTATTTTCGAGGAAGAAGACGCCGATGACGGGGCGGACGACGCTGGCCGAAAATTGCAGTTCGTTCTGGACGGCCCCGCTGACGCCCTGGCGCGTCGTTTCGAAATTTTCAGCAAAGGGGAAACGGAGGAGAGTTGGACCCTCCACGCCGAAGGAAAACTCTTCTCAGGCGCGCCGAACCTTGAAGAAGGCGACTCCTTGGATTTGGATGAACTCAAGGCCAGACTGGTGCCCCGGGATACGGCGAAGTTCTACCGGATGCGTTCCGGCGACGACATTTATCTCGGTCCCTCCTATCACACGGTCAAGGCCGTCTGGGCCAGGGAGGGCGAGGCCCTGGGCGAACTCGTCCTCAAGGAATCCGTGGATGCGAACGGCATGGAAATGCATCCCCTTCTCCTGGATGGCTGTTTCCAGGTCTTTTCGATGTCGCGCTATCTCACTGGAGTCGAGCACGTTGAAGTCTACATGCCTTTCGGATGGGAACGCCTGTGGGTGTCGGGCCCAATGCCGGAGCGGATAATCTGCCACGCCGTTTTGAGGAATCCCGCATCGGAAGACGTGGCAAACACGACGTCGAACGCGCCGCCCGAAGTCGTGACCGGAGACGTTCGGTTCTATTCGACGGACGGCGCCCCGATTGGCGGCTTACTCGGCTATACCGTCAAGCGGGCGACTCGAACCGCACTTCTCTCCGCCAAAGAGGGTCTCAAGGATCTGCTCTACGAGGTTGACTGGCGGGAGAAACCCCTGAGCAGGGGCATGCCTCCTGCGGATTTTCTGGCTGACCCCGCAGCGGTTGCGAGTCGGTCGCGGTCATTCGCCGACTACCTGGCGAATGAAGGCGTCGAAGCCCCGGAGAGGAGCGCTTTCCTGAGAGACCTCGAGCGGTTGTCCCGGGCATACGCCCTTGCGGCGCTTGAACGGCTGGGGTGGGAGCGCAATGCGGGAGCAACGATTGAGCCGGAAGGTCTTCGCCGTGAGCTCAAGATCGTTGACGAACACCAACGCCTGTTCGGCCGGCTTCTCCGCATGCTGTCCGATGCTGGTGTCTTGACTCCTGCCGACGAGGAATTCGTGGTCGAAGCCGGAGCGGGGGAACCGCTCCCGGACGAGTCCCTTGCGAACCCTGGAACCTTCGTCGAGCAACTCGCCAGCCGGCATCCTCGCGGGGCCAACGAACTCGGTCTTCTGCGCCGATGCGGTTCGGCTCTTGCAGAAGTATTGCAGGGCCGCGCCGACCCTCTGCCCCTGCTGTTCAGCGAAGAGGGGCCTGGTGCTGCGGACTTGTACCGGAAGGCCCCTGCGTCACGGGCCGCGAATCGAATGCTGGGAGATGCGGTGGCGGCCGCCGTGTCCGCTCTTCCCGCGGATCGGCGGCTGCGGGTGCTCGAAGTCGGCGCGGGAACCGGGTCGGCGACGGCGGCTATCCTCCCGCTCCTGCCTGACGGGCGGTTCGAGTATACCTTCACGGATATCTCGGCAGGCTTTTTTGCCCAGGCCGAAGAGCATTTCGAGATAACCGGCGCATCCATCGAATACCAACCCCTTGACATCGAAGCCGACCCCGTATCCCAAGGCTTCGATTCACACGGCTACGACCTCGTGATTGCCGCGAACGTGCTCCACGCCACACGCGACCTGGGAGAGACGCTCGTTCACTGCCGGGACCTCCTGGCTCCATCCGGCCAGTTGATAGCGCTGGAAGGACTGCAGCGCCGGGCCTGGCAGGATCTGACATTCGGACTCCTGGACGGGTGGTGGCGCTTCGATGATGCCTACCGGCCCGACCATGCCCTGGCAGACCCGGTCGTATGGCATCGCGCCCTGAGCGACGCCGGTTTCTCCGATGTCGAGTTTCTCGGACCCGCGAATGCCGATTCCGGCGAAATGCTGGGTTCGAGCGCAATAATCGCCCGCGGACCGGAGGAAGTGGACCCCGCCCCAGGGGTTTGGGTTATCGCGTCTGACGAAGACGGAACGGCGGCGAAGCTGGCGGTTGATCTCGCCTCACGAAATCAAATCGTGTTCATCGCCGGTGGAGAGCGAGAGTATCACGAGGTACCGGATGAAGGCGCAGGCGTTACTGCGGCGACCCTGGACCCGAAGCAGCGAGAATCCTGGCGCTCCCTCCTGGAGGGATTGCCCAGGGATGCGCCGCTTAAGGGAGTAGTGCACCTCATGGCGCTTGATGGGCACGGTGCGGCGGCGACCACTCAGGAAATGGAGGAGGATGTAACACGGGCCGCGTCCACTGCTTTAGCCCTTGTGCAGGGCATGAGCGATGTCGGCGCGACTCCAGCCGATGGCGTCTGGTTCATTACCCGGGGCGCGCAAGTCCTGGATCAAGATTACCTTTCCCGAGTATCCGGGGAACTTGCCGGCGCGACCTTGTGGGGCCTCGCAAAGGTCTTGGCTCTGGAAGCAGCCCACTTGCAGCCGAGATTGATCGACCTGGATCCTGCTCCGAGGGAGACGGCAACATCCAGCCTCATCGATGAACTCCTGTTTCCCGACCCTGAGACCCACATCGCCTATCGGGGAGGCTCCCGCTATGCCGCCCGCCTGATTCGCTGCGGCGCTGACGACACAAGGTTCGCCTTACCGGAAGACGCGGAGTGGTGCATCGGCTCTGACGACCCGGAAGCCGGATTGGCGGCGCTCCGGGCGAAGCCTCGGCCCAGAAGCGCCCTCGAACCCGGCGAGGTCCGAGTCGCCGTGGAAGCGATGGGGCTCAACTTCGCCGACATGCTCAAGAGCATGGGAGCAGTTCCGTACGACCGGGAAATAGGCCGCGAGATGTACGGACGAGTGCTGGAAACAGCCCAGGATGTCGAAGGCCTTTCGGTCAGCGACCAGGTCGTCGGGATCGGGTTCGGCTCATTCTCACCTGAGTTGGTCACCCGGGCGGTCATGACGGTTCCCGTTCCCGCCGGGTTCTCCCCGCCCGCCCTCGCCACCGTACCCATCTGCTTCGTTACTGCCGAACTTGCTTTCGAGCTTGCAGGGCTCAAGAGCGGCGAGCGGGTGCTCATCCACGCCGGGGCCGGGGGAGTCGGCCTTGCCGCCATCCAGTTGGCCCACGCCGCTGGTGCGGAGGTGTTCGCAACCGCCAGCCTGCCCAAACAGAAGTTTCTCCGCTCAATGGGGGTGGAGCATGTGTACGACAGCCGCACGACGGCGTTTGGGCAGGAGGTCCTCGAGGCCACGGGCGGCGAGGGTGTTCACGTGCTGCTGAACAGCCTCACCGGAGAGGGATTCATTGAGGCGAACCTGTCTTGTCTCGGCACGGGCGGCCGCTTTGTGGAGATTTCGAAGCGGAGTATCTGGGGCGAGGAAGAAATGGCCACGTCACGTCCGGACGTCGCATATTCCATCCTGGATCTGGATGCCCTGAACCGGGACGACCCGGCACGTACCGGTGCTTCCCTTTCCCGGGTCATGGCGCGCCTTTCGGCAGGCGAATTGACTCCTCTGCCCCATACCGTCTGGCCCCTTTCCGAGATCCGATCAGCGATGGAGGTAATGCGTGACGCCCGGCACATCGGCAAAAACGTATTCAGGATGCCGTCCCTCGTCAGAAGCAACCTCCGAGAAGACCGCACGTACCTGGTAACCGGGGGCATGGGCGGGATCGGTTGCGCGGTCGCCCGCTGGCTGGCCGAAAACGGCGCGGGCACAATCGTCCTGAACGGCCGCCGGGACCCCGACCTCGCCACCGAAGAGGTGATCCGGGAGTTGCGGGAAAGCGGCGTTGACGTCCGGGTGGAAGTGGCCGACGTTACGGACTTCGCAGCCGTTGACGACATGCTCGCCCGAATCGATGAAGACTTGCTGACATTAGGCGGCGTCATACATAGCGTGGGCGTCCTCTCCGACGGCGTCATCGAGAACCAGACCTGGGAGCGGTTCGAGCAAGTCATGTGGCCCAAAGTGCTGGGAGCGTGGCATCTCCACCAGGCCACCAGAACCAAAGACCTGGACATGTTTATCCTGTTTTCCAGTGTAACCGGCGTTGTGGGAAACTCGGGCCAGTCGAATCACGCCGCCGCCAACGCCTTCCTGGATCAACTCGCCGCCCACCGGCGCACCTTGGGCCTCCCCGGCCAGGCCATCGCCTGGGGCGCGTGGTCGGGTATCGGGGAAGCGGAGGAGCAAAGGAAGCGGATTGAGCGTCAACTGACATATGCCGGCGCGGGATGGCTTACGCCCCAGCAAGGCATGAAAGCCTTTGACTGGCTGGTCAGACAGGACGTTACCGCGCCCACCGTCACCATGGTGAACTGGTCCGTAATCGCAAGAGGACTTGAAACTCATGCTCCATTCTTCGAAGACATCTTAGTCGCGACGAAGCCTAAAGACCGTGAGTCCGAAGACTCCGCCCCTTCCGCCAGCCTGTTGTCCCGGCTTCGGGATACTCCGGCTGAAGAGCAACAAAATCTCTTGGAGTCCTTCATACAGCAGGAGTTGCAGGCGGTGCTCCGGCTGTCTTCACCCCCATCAACGACGGTCAGCTTCTTCGATATGGGAATGGACTCCCTGATGGCCGTGGAGTTGCGGAACCGGCTGAACCGCGCTTTCGACGACGAGTATACGGCTTCGAATACAGTAGTGTTCGACTTTCCGGACATCACTGCTCTCTCGCGTCATCTGGCAGCCGAAATCGGCGGGATCGGCGCCACGGCCGCGACCTTGAAGCCGCCGACCCTGAAACGGCAAACACCCAAGCGCCGCGAGCATGATGGCGATGACATAGCAATCGTGGGCATGGCGTGCCGTTTCCCCGGTGCACCCGATCTGGCGGCTTTCTGGCGCCAGCTCGAAGCTGGAGAATCCGCAGTTATGGACGGGCGTCGGGACGCGGGTCCATGGAACGGAGTTCTCGGAGACCCCGGTGCCGAAGCACCCGTGCACCGCATCGGCGGTTTCGTTGACGGCCTGGATCTGTTCGACGCGGGGTTCTTCGACATTCTCCCCATTGAGGCGCGGGCCATGGATCCGCAGCAGCGATTGCTGCTGGAAACCAGTTGGCAGGCGCTTGAGGATGCGGGCATGGACCCCGCCCGTCTCAAGGGCAGCCGCAGCGGCGTTTACTTTGGAATCGCCAACAGCGAGTACGGGCAACTGCTGAAAGACGACGTGCATGACAACTATTTCGGTAATGCAATGGGCGTGGCGGTGGGCCGGGTTTCGTTCCTATACGGTATGGAGGGGCCGGCGATGCCGGTGGAACTCGCCTGCGCGTCTTCGCTGGTTTCGATACATCATGCCGTCGTGAGTTTGCAGCGCGGCGAGACGGATATGGCCCTCGCGGGCGGCGTGAACGTCATACTTTCGGCGGAGAGCACCACCAGGATGGCGGATTTCGGAATGTTGTCGCGTTCAGGCAGATGCTGGTCGTTCGATGCGGCCGCGGACGGTTACGTGCGCGGCGAGGGTTGCGGGGTGATCGTCTTGAAGCGGCTGACAGACGCGGAAGAGAATGGCGACAGAATCTGGGGGGTCATTCGCGGGTCGGCGACGAATCAAAACGGTGCGAGCGGGGATTTGGTGATGCCAAGCGGACCAGCGCAGCGGCGGGTCATTGAGGAGGCGTTGGCGCAGTCGAATCTGAAACCCTCGCAAGTCGATTATCTCGAAGCGCATGCGAACGGATCGGAAATGGGCGATGCGATAGAGGTTCACGCGGCGGCGGCGGTATATGGAAACGGGCGCGAGCCGTGTCGTCCGCTACTTCTCGGCACCGTCAAGACGAACATCGGCCATCTGGAATCGGCGGCGGGGGTCGCCGGCCTGATCAAGGTAATGCTCTCGATAAAGCACGGGATGATTCCCAAACACCTTAATTTCGAGAACCCGAATCCGAACATGGCCTGGGACGAGTTGCCGGTACGGGTGACGTCGAAGGCGGTGGACTGGCCCCTTGCTCCGGATAGCCCGCCCCGGGCGGGCATAAGCGCATTCTCCATGAAGGGGACAAACGCACACCTCATTGTTGAGGGATATGGCGCGCGCGTCGAGGACTCTGCTCGAAATGCCGAGTGGTCTTGTCCTTCAGGTTCCGCGCAACCTGTCGCCGTCTCGTTGTCGGAGGAGATTCCGGAGTCACCGACGGCGGAGGGGTTGCGCCCGCGCCGGACGCGTATGTTGCCACTCTCGGGTAAATCGGACGAAGCGCTTCGTGAACTGGCGGGACGATATCTCTCCTGGTTGGACGAGAACGCCGGGGAGCTTTCCGCCGAAGATGATGCGCAATCCCTCTTGTCGGACATGGCGTGGACGGCGGCTGAGGGGCGGAGCCATTTCGCGCACCGCGCAGGCGTCGTATTCGAGGATGCCGCGTCGCTGCGGGAAGGGTTGAGGGCGCTCGCGGAGTCGGAAGAGGGAGCAAAGCCACAGGCGGCGGTGAGGGTGGCATTCGCCTACGCCGGAGAGGAGGGCCACCGGGTCGGCATGGGCGAGGAACTCTACCAGTGCGAGCCGGTGGCGCGGGCGGTTCTGGATCGCTGTGACGAGGTGCTCCGGGTGCAGCGCGGCGCTTCGCTGCTGGACGTGATGTTCGGCCGTATCGGAGAGTTGAGCAACCCGACGTGGTCGCAGCCAGCGGTCTTTGCGCTCGAGTGCGCGCTCACATCGCTTTGGGCGAGTATCGGGATTCGGCCGAACCTGGTGTTCGGCGCAGGCTCGGGAGAGATAGCGGCGGCGCATGCGGCGGGCGTGTTCACTCTGGAGGAAGGTTTGCGCTTTGCAGCCAGACGCGGCGCGCTCATGGAGGCAATCTCCGATGCCGATGGAGCCGAGAAGGCGCTGGACGATCTGGAAACAGCGCTCGAGGGCGTCGTGACGGCGTTGCCCTCGCTCACGATAGTGAACCAGGGGACGGGCCTGGTCCTCGGGGCGGGTGAGACCATGGACGCGGCCTACTGGCGTCGTCAGGCGAGCGAGCCGGCGGTGCCGGGCGAATGCGTGAGGACGCTCGCGGAATTGGGGGTGGAGGCCATTGTGGAGATCGGGCCGGATGCAGTGATCGGCCCGCAGGCGCTCTCGGTCTGGCCGGAACCGGCAGGCGACGCGGGGTCGAGCGCGGACGGTGCCGGGCCGCCTGTCGTGTTGACAAGCCTGAAACATCCCACGGAGGATGCGCCGCAGAGTGGACGCGCGTTCATCGAGGCGGTGGCGCGGGCGTATGAGGCGGGGTTCACGCTCGACTTCGCCGGGCTGTTCGCCGGAGAGGACAGGCGCCGGATTTCACTGCCGGGCTATCCATTCCAACACCGGCACTTCTGGTTTGAGGCACTTTAGAGCATTGACATTCACGCCTGTTGCTTTTACGATCAAGCCGCATTTCAATCGCTACTGGTAGCTTTCTGGTACCTCTTCAAAGGGAGACGCTGCGATGGCAAGTGTTGAAGAACGTGTAGGAGATCTCGTGGAGAAACATCTGAACATCTCGGATCGGGCGATGCTGGATGTGGACTTCAGCGAACTCGGCGTGAATTCGATGGCTGGCGTGATGTTTTTCAAGACCGTCAACCAGTACTGTCCCGTTAAAGATGTGAAGTAATGGTGTAAGTATCAGTGAGACATGAAGTTATAGTTGTTTGTCATCGTTTTCGATTTCAACTCAATCACGTTTGGGTCATCCTCGTTCCAACGGAAAGGAGGATGGCAATGAATACCGGAAAGACGCTGTTTTCTCAACTGATGGACTTCCTGCCGACGCATGCGTTCAGTGGAACTGTTCTTCCGGTGGATCAAGCAATACCTGAGGATAAAGGCTTTCTACGGCACCTCCATCAATGCCGTCAAGACTCAGGTCTGGATCGCAGTCTGCGTCTACCTGTTGATAGCCATCGCCAAGAAAGAACTCGAAATCGACCGCAGCATGGGTGAAATCCTGCAAATTCTCAGCATTGGCCTCTTCGAGAAAACCCCTTTATTTCAAGCACTTACAAATGAAGGCGTCGCTATTTCAGAAGGCCTCCCCTCTAACCAGTTGATTTTGTTCGACTTTTAACGGGACAGCACTGA
>JAJDUG010000036.1 GCA_022826755.1 Acidobacteriota bacterium | reverse complement strand
ACAAGGTCTACCTCCGTTCATCATGTGGTTTAGGCACCTTCATGATACAACAGAGTGTGGTCTTGTCCCTCGACTCACCTATCCTTACCTGCCTCTCACGACATCAAAATCCCCCTTCTTGCCGAATTTTGCAAAAGGCTCGGTAGACTACCGGATCAACGGGACCGGGTCCTTGTTGCCGGTAGACCACGAAGAAAAACGGAAAGAGATCCATTCAGATTCGTGTCTATTCGTGTTCATTCGTGGTTCGTCTTTATTGACGGCCACCTGTTTTTCCTCGTAATGATCCGCCCGCCAGGGCAGGGGCAGGACTTGCCGGCTTCACTCGGACGAGGGTGGGCGGTTGACCAGTCCCTCTTCGGTCAATCCGTATTCCCTCCAACTGCTGCCGGGGGTGAAGCCCAGCAGCCGGCGGCTCTTGTCCATTGAAATGAATGGGGATGTGGGTTCCAGGCGATGGTAGCGCAGTTCGGCCTTGGAATGGTACTTGCGGATCACCTCCGCGGTTGGCAGGACATGGCCGGAATCGGGACCCGAGGCCAGAAAGACGTCGTGCAGCACCTGTTCGGAAGTCAGAGCCGCCTCCAGCAGCCCCACCAGGTCCCGGGACTCGATGTACTCGTGCAGTCCCTGGATTCCCGAGTCGTCGTCGTAGGGAAAGCGGTCTCCGTAGGGGCGAAGGAATGCCGTGAAGTGTGTCAGGCGAAAGCAGAGGGTGCGCAGGCCGAACTTGTCAGTGAAGGCCCGGCAGAGGGACTCGGTCAGGAGCTTGCCCACGCCGTAGGTGTCGTGGGAGGCTGCCGGATGGTCCTCGTCAATGGGGAGGTACTGAGCCTCGGCGTTGCGGCCGAAACCGTATGCCATCAGGCTGGAGGCGTGCAGGAAGTGGCGCACGCCATGCTCCACCGCCAACTCCAGCGCATGGTAGGTGCCCTGGACATTGATATGGAAGACCTGGTGCAGGGGGGGAATGTCGTAGGGAATGGCCGCCAGGTGGATGACGGCCTCGGCTCCTTGCATGGCATCGGAAAGATCCTTGCGGTCCAGGATGCTGCCGGCGACGTAGCGGACATTGTCCAGCCGGGTCGGCGGCGGAGCCCAGTCGAAGGCCGTGACCTGGTGGCGAGCGGCCAGGCCGTCCAACAGGAGGTTGCGGCCTACCCGGCCGCTGGATCCGGTCAACAGAATGCGCATGGTTCTGGACTCCCGATGGCGGCCCCGTTCCTTGAGAAGACAGGACACCAGGTGCAACCGACGGAGGACTGTCGTAATATTGCTGCTGAATTGGGGCGGCAGCGTCCAATTGCTAATGTCCTGTCTCGGAAATAAGATTACCATCTCCGATGGAGGTTCCACAGGGAAACGGTCGGTTCTCCGACCGGGGTTCCCTTTCCAGGAGTGCTCGGGCTGAATTCAAGGTGACCATGGGAGGGTGAGATGAAGCAGAGGCTGGTCTACGTCAATGGGGAAATGGTTCCGGAAGAGGACGCCAGGATTTCGATCTTCGACAGCGCGGTCCTGATTGGGGATTCAGTAATCGAGACGGCCCGAACCTTCCATCACAAGCTGTTTCGCTGGCCGGAGCACCGCGACCGCCTGCTTCGCTCCATCAAGGCGGCCAGGATGAACTTCGGCCTGACGACCGAGGAACTGGATCGGGTGACGCAGAAGTTCCTGGAGGACAATCTGCCGACGCTGGAAGAAGGCGACGAAGGCGGGGTAGGGCACCTGGTGAGCCGGGGGCGGATGGGGCTGGTGCTGCCCCCCACCGAGTCTACCTTCGTGATGTATTTCTACCCGCTGTCTCCGGGACTGAAGGCAAAGGCGGCCTACTACGACAAGGGGCTGCACGTGGTGACGCCGCCGACCCGCCACATGCACCCGCTGACGATCGATCCCAAGATCAAGTATCGCAGCCGCCTGCACTTTTCACTGGCCGACGCCGAGGCCCGGCTGATCGATCCCGAAGCCCTGCCCCTGATGCTGGACCACCAGGGAAACCTGGCCGAGGGTACGGGCTGGAATTTCTTCGTGGTCAATCGAGGAGAGGTGTTGACCCCCAGCGAGCGGAACATCCTGCAGGGCGTGAGCCGGCTGACCACCATCGAGCTGGCCCGCGGGCTGGGCATGACCGTCCGGGAGACGGATATCCAGCCCTACCACGCGACCACCGCGGACGAGGCCTTCATGACTTCCACTTCACTGTGCATGATGCCGGTCACCCGTTTCAACGGGCAGCCGATCGGAGAGGGCAAACCGGGACCCTGCACCCTGCGGTTGATAGAGCGCTGGAAGGAGTACGTGGACTTCGACTTCGTCGCCCACGCCAGGCGATGGGGGTAGGCTGTCGGAGAGATCAGCGCCGCCGCTGGCCGATGCAGAACAGGCGCTCGGATGTCCTGATGAAGATCTGGCCGTCGGAAATGGCCGGAGAGCTCAGGCAGTAGTCGTCCAGCGGGTTTTCCGACAGGATCCGGAAATGGGGCCCGGCCATGACCACGGTCGTCAGCCCATCCTCGTTGCTCACGTAGATCTTGCCGTCGGCCAGTACCGGCGAGGAGCTGTAGGTCCCCGGCTTGAGCCGCACCCCGCCCCAGACCTGCCTTCCGCTCTTGGCATCCAGGCACCACATCACCCCCTTGTCGCTGACGGAGTAGAAGAAGGTGCCGTCGGAAACCGGTGTGGGGACGTCGGGGCCGTTCTCGAACGACCAGACCCGATGGCTCTGGCTGACGTCTCCACGGCCGCCCGGTCGAATGGCCATCAAGGGCTTCACCCGGGTGGGCACGTAGATCAGGCCGTCGGCCACCACCGGGGAGGCAACCACCCGATAGTAGGGATTATTGGTGGGATTGAAGCCGTTCACCCGCCACAGCTCCCGGCCGGAGTCCAGGGCATGGCCGGTGGCGCTGTCGCCTCCGGTGATCACCAGTTCCAAGCCCTTGGCGGTGGGCGCCAGGGTCGGCGTGGTGTAGGAATCGGGCGATTCCGTGATGGCGTCGGTGGGTCGCTCCACCTTCCAGAGGGTCTTGCCGTCAGCGCCGTCGACTCGCAGGACATAGGAGGGATCGTCGGTCTTCATTCCATGCAGCACCTGGATGAAGAGGTCGCCCTGGTGGAGCAGCGGTGAGGAGGCGTAGCCGTGGTTCAGTCCGAACTTACCGTAGTCCTGCTGGATGTCGCGCTTCCACAGAAGCTCTCCGTCGAGGGTGAATGCCTTGAGGATCCCGGTCCCGGTCATGACGAAGACCGTTTGGCCGTCGGTGACCGGGGACGGGGAGGACATGTTCTGCTTGCGCATCTTGACGTTCCCCTGCCCCAGGCTCCGCTTCCATCTCACCTCACCCTTCTCGCGGTCGACGCACCACAGGTAGAGATCGGTGCCGTCCGCCACGTTCAGAAAAATGGAATCGCCCCAGATGATGGGGGTGGAACCGCTGAATTCGGGCAGCGCCAACTCCCAGGTGATGTTGGTCTGCCTGTCCCAGGAGACGGGCAGGCCCTTCTCGGCGCTGATGCCGTCCAGCGTAGGGCCCCTCCATTGCGGCCAGTTTCCGGCCTGCGACTGCTGCAGAAGAATTAAGGCGACAACCAGCGCTGGAAGCGTTCTCCACACCATTGCACTCCTCCGTGTTCCGCCTGGTATGAGCGAACTTCTAGTCCGCGCTTCCAGGCTTGCAGCTCATCGAGGCCCGTCCAATCGGCCGGTACAACCGAATTCTCCACAGAAATTCATCCGGCACTTTGACAGGCCACGGCCGCGATCTTACATATTCAGTGAAACGAAGTTGAGAGGTCACAATCAGGACCGGAGCAACAAAACCCAAAATCAGGAGGTTCCCAAATGTTAGCACTTTCAAGAAGGCTGTTTAACGACTTTCCCACCTTCGACCGGCAGGTCGACCGTTTCTTCAACGATGCCTGGAACCGGGAGATCCGGCTTTTGCCGAACTTCAGGGCCTTTCGCCCCGAAATCGAGGCCTTCGAGAGGGACGGGCAGCATGTCTACCGTCTGGCTCTGCCGGGCGTGGACCCTGGCGACGTCGACCTTTCGGTGGTTGAGGGCAGGCTGACGGTGCAGGTGGAGCGGAAGGAGCCGGGCGATGTCAGTCAGGACGACTGGCACCTGAGGGGCTTCTCTTACGGCAGGTATGAGCAGACCCTGCTCTTGCCCAAGGGAACCGACCTGGACAGGATCTCGGCTTCCTTCCACAACGGGGTCCTGGAAATCACGGCGCCCCTGGCTCCGACCGCCGTTCCGAAGAAGATCGAGGTCAAGGGTCTCGGCGGCAGGAAGCTGAAAGCCACCGCCTGAATCCGCCGGTTGGTACGAAGGTGCCGTTTCTGAAAGGGGTCTGGGTCTTCCAGACCCCTTTTTTTTCGTGCACAGGGCTACGACAGCGCTCAGGTGAACCGTAACGGGGCAGCAAGGTCACGAAGGCATGTAAGATATCCACGAAGGAAAACGACGAACCACCAATGGACACGAATGAACACCAATAAACGGATGGATGAGGGGTGGATTGGGGAGTGTGACAACCGAAAATTGAACATGGATACACAGGATGCACAGGATTACCAGGGCGGGGCGCTCCTGCAGGGGAAGCTGACTTCGGCGATGACCCGATGCGGGATGGCGGATGCCCAGGAATAGAGGCCGCCGTTTCCCGAAAAATCCTGTGCATCGATGTGAATCAAGAAAAGATACGGTTTAGGGTGTGGAGGATGCCCCACCCGGGAGCGCGGGCGTCCCGCCCGCATGCTATCCCGTTGCCTGCCGCTCAGTTTCCCTGCGATTGGGCATCCGGCCAGCCTGCCGGCGGGAACGGCCTGGGATCGGGCAAGATTGGAGGCCTGTTTTGTGCCTTTTGTGCTTTTTGTGGTGGAGCCGTTTCCGCTGCGGTCCCACGCGGAGTCCGGGCGTGGTTCGGGTGCCTCGACGACCCTGTTCCCCTGATTCCAGTAGCGTGGGATCATCCTCACCTCGCGTCGGCCCGATGGTTGAGAGTGTCCCTGGACTGTAATAATATCCAGCCTGCTACGGGGCGCGCCGGCAGGTCGTCGGCCGCAAGGCCGGATGCTGTTTTGACTCGGCTCTTTGGTTCCCACTCCTGTGGATTACGGGAGTTCAAGAAGTTCTACACCGGCAGGAAACGGCCATGTGGAAAAAGGAAGAGCACGAGATTCCCCGTTCGGAGTTCGAGCGGCGGATTGAGAGGGTGCGCCAATTCGCCAGAGATCGGGACCTGGCCGGCGTGGTGGTCTACTCGGCGCCCAAGATTCACCAGTGGAACCAGACCGGGCACGTGGGCTATCTCACCAACTGGTCCAACCTGGACCGCATCACCGACGTCATGGTGCTGGTGCCCTGCCAGGGCAAGGCGGCGCTGCTGGTGGCCGGGGTGGAGTACATGCTGGACCAGATCGAGGAGGTGTCCTGGATCGGCCAGGTGCACCTGGTGAGCTCTCCCGACCCTCGGGCGATTTCCCGCGCCTTCGACTCCAGCGTGGGTGGAGAAGCCGCCACCCGGGGGGCCCGCAGCTTTGGAGCCGAAATCGCCCACCTCTTGAAGACCGAAGGACTCGATGGTCAGCCGGTCGCCATTGCGGGGATTGAAGCCATGCCGGTCACCCTCTATCGCGATCTGGAACGGAACATCCCGGCCGGAATCGCCGAGGCGCCCGACGTAGTAGCCGAGCTCCGGCAGTTCAAGACTCCGGAGGAAGCCGCATTGTTGCGGCGCACGGCGGAGATTTCCGATTCGAGTTATGAGCGAATGGCGGAAGTCGTCAGGGCGGGGATGTGGGGGTATGAGCTCACCGCCGAGATGGACGCCGCCGCCAGGCAGCGGGGCGCCGACTTCGTCTACCATTGCATGCATACGGCTCCCGGGACCGATCTGAAGGCGGGCAAGCTGTCGGTGAAATGCCACGACTGGCGCCTCAACCGGGGCGACTACATCAACGTCAACGCCTACGTGGTCTACAAGGGCTACTGGATCCAGAGCGACCGGGCGGGGACCATCGGACCGGTTCTGGACAAGGCGGCCGCCGAGATGGTGGAGGCCAACTTGCAGGTGCAGGACGAGGTGCTCCGGGTCATCCGCCCCGGGCTCCCCATCGGTGAATTGATTGAGATCGGCAACCGGGCCTCGGCAAGGTTCGGGTATGAGATCCAGGGCGGGAGGATCGGACATGGTCAGGGCCTGGACTATTCCGAACGGCCCTTTCTGCTGGCCGGGAGCCGCGAGGTGCTGCAACCGGGCCAGGTGTTCGTTCTCCACGTCTGCCTGGGAGATCCGGGCGGGACGCTCCTGATCAACCCCATCGCCGATCTCTGCTACCTGACCGCCGATGGAGTCGAGGTCCTCAACAAGTTCCCCAGAGGGTTGTTTCACCTGTGAGTGTTGGTGCCGAACCGGAGACTGATCACAATGAATTTTCGCAGTGACAACGAATCGCCGGCGACGCGGGAAATCCTGGAGGCTCTCCAGGCGGCCAACGCGGGTCACGCCTATGCCTACGGAGAGGATGGGATCACTTCCGGGATGAAAAGACGCTTCCGGGAGACGTTCGAGACAGATCTGGACGTCTTCCCGGTGGCGACGGGTACGGCGGCCAACTCCTTGTCCATTGCCCAGCTCGCTCCCGCTTACGGCGCCGTCTTCTGCCACCACGAGGCCCATCTCCATGCCGACGAGTGCGGGGGACCCGAATTTTACAGCGGGGGCGCCAAGGTGATTCCACTCACGGGGGATCTGGCCAAGATCTGCCCCGGGACCCTGCAGGCCGCCGTGGCCAAGGCGGAGGAGATGGGGGTCCATGACAGTCAGCCCAGCGCCGTCAGCCTCAGTCAGGCGACCGAGCTGGGAACCGTCTACAAGCCGGACGAGATCCGCGAGATTTCCCGGATCTGCCGCGGTGGGGGGATGGGCCTGCACATGGACGGCGCCCGCCTTGCCAATGCCCTGCAACGGCTGGGCTGCACACCGGCCGAGCTGACCTGGAAGGCCGGAGTCGACATCCTCTCCTTTGGGGCCACCAAGAACGGCGCCCTGGCCGCCGAGGCGGTGGTGGTCTTCAACGGCGACCGGGCCGCGGGTCTGGCCCGCCGCCACAAGCGCGCCGGCCATCTCTTCAGCAAGATGCGCTTCATGTCGGTTCAACTGGAAGCCTATCTCAAGGACGGCTTGTGGCTGCAACTGGCCGAGCGAGCCAACCGGGCGGCGGACGCTCTTTCGGCAGGACTTGGCCGGCTTGGCGGCGTGGAGGTCCTCTATCCGGTGGAGGCCAACGAAGTGTTCGTGAAGATGCCACCCCCATTGGCCGATGGCCTGAAGGAAGCGGGCTACGAGTTCCATCTTTGGCCGGGGAGCCGGGACCACTATCGATTGGTTACCTGCTTCGCAACCCGGGTGGTTGAGGTGAACGCCTTTCTGGATGCTGCCAGGCAACTGTCGGATGGCAGGGAGGGGTGACTGGAGATCGGCCGGGTCTTGTAGTCCCCCTGCCGCACCAGCCTTGTTCCTTGTCTGTCTTCGTGGCCCTTCGTCGTCCTTCGTGTCTCTTCGTGGATAACTCTTTTCAAGCCGGCACCGGTTTCCAGCGGATGGCCCACAGTTCCGACTTTCCGGTGGCCCCCGCCCAGCGCCTTCTGGACTCGAGCTCGTGGGTAATTCCCCCGACGGTGAGAATCATGCCGTCGTCCAACTCCAGGCTTTGGCTGAAACCGCTGCTGCCGTCACCGTAGTATAGATAATAGACCTCGTCACCCCAGGTTTCCCCCTCATCGCGGCTGATCATGGCCCGTCCGCTGGACAGGTCGCGCGGATAGCGGTGGTCGTAAGCCACCACAAAGGATCCGTCGGCGAGGCCGACTCCGTAGCCATGGCACTGACCGTGGTAGTTGGTCAGCGGCCGGAATCGGCTCCAGGTCTTTCCTCCGTCGCTGGAGTCGGCCAGGAAGACGGTCTTGTAATAGGCGCGCCTGTCCGGGTCGACCAGCGGCCACTGGGGCACCACGGCTCCGTGGTAGCGGATGACGGCGACGAGCTTGCCCGAGGCCATGGGCGCGATCATGGTCTCGTAGCAGTGACCTCCCAGGAAGCCGGTCTCGGTGTTGAACCCGGTGGGGCCGCTCCAGGTACGGCCTCCGTCGGAGGAGCAGTGGACATAGGCCGGATCGATCATGTGGGCCCGGGACTCGACGGGCAGGACCAGGGTGTCGTCGGGAAGCCGGTTGATCGTTCCGGGAATACGGTGGTCGCACTTGGCCGGGTTTCCGATCTGCGAAAGTTCACTCCAGGTCCGGCCCTGATCGGCTGAGCTCCAAACCAGAATCCGGGCCGGGTCCTTTTCTCCCACGCTTTGGGGGGAAACGAAGGTCCCGTCGCTCAGAATCTGAAAGGTGGCGGCCATGTTTTCCTGGCGGGGAATCGTGTCCCAGCTTCGTCCGCCGTCCCGGGACCGGCACATCAGCGTATTCTGGTTGACGTAGAGGGTGCCGTCCGGGGCCCTGGCCAGTTCCACCGTCTGCACATGGCCTCGGGGGTCGAGTGGAAGGAGGGCTTTTTCAGCCGGAACCCGGTTCAAGGCCCCGGCGCGAGCATGGAGGACATAGGGTCCGGCTTGCATGTCCCGCATCTGCCGGGGAGAAAGGGTGACGCCCCCCAGCCACTCGGTGGACCGAAACCCCTGTTTCCCGTCTCCTTCGGATGAGACCCCGCCCCCGGCACCGCCGGTCTTCGCCCCCCCGCAGGCCGCGGCCCAGCCCAACTGGGTTGCGGCAGCCGCCTGGAGCGTACGCCGCAAGAACTTCCGCCTGTCGACACTCGTTTCCACTTTCCGAATCTTCATTGGCACCAACCTCTCGCTCCTGTTTGACGCCCCCGTCGATTTGTCGTTGAGAATTCTCCGGAAGGAACGCCTACTGAAATTGAATGACCTTGACGATGCCCTCCGTCCCGAAATCGGGATCTTCGGAGGGCTGATACTCAACCCTAACCGGCCGGGGTTTCTGTTCGCCGCACTTCAGTTCAATCAGGCCGGTGTCCGGACCCGAGACTCTCACTCCGGCAGCATCCAGAATCGCGAGCGGCAGAATCCCCCCCTCGACCCGGAGGTGCAAGCGGGCCCGGTCCCCAAGGCAGTCCAGCCTGTAGAACAATCCTTGCACTTCCACCCGGCTGGGCGCCATGGGAGCGCCGGGTGCACCGGCAGGGGCATGCAACGGCCGGTCGGATTCCTCCCCGAACGGAGCGGAAGATGCCGGCCCCGCAACCTCGGCAGCCGCTACCGGCGGCGCTTGCTCCGGGACATCCTCATTCTCGACGCCGAGCCATTCCATCAACTCTTCCGCCAAATCCACCTCGTCGGAGGATCGTGCGTACTTGCGGCACAAAGCGGCCGCCTGGCGTGCGGCTTCCAGCCTGCCCAACCGATGGTAGAGTTGGGCCACAGTCTGGTAGTGCGGAACGGCTTCCTGACGGCTGAGGTTCTTGACCCGAATCAACTGGGCCAGGGCCATTCCAGCCTTCCCCTCCAGGAGCAGAACAGAGCCCAACAAACGGTGTGCGTCGTCAAAATCCGGCTCTAGAGCGATCGCCTTGCGCAACACCGGCTTGATGACTTCGGGTTCGGCATCGGCCTCCTGCAACAGCAGCGCGAAGTCGTAATAGAGCCTGGGATTGGCCGCCTCCAGTTCCACCGCCTTGGCGAAGTGCCGCCGAGCCGACTTCCCATCTTCCGAATAGCTGGCCAGATAGCCCAGAGCTTCGGGAATCCGCCAGTCCCCGGGATCCTGCCGGGCCAGGTCGCGGTAGATTTCCAGGGCCTGGTCCCGCCTGTCCAGTCCAACCAGCAGGCCGGCTTTGACCAGACTGACTTCCGTGACAGTTGCCGGCTGGACTTTCGGCTTTTCGACAGACTTGTTCAAGCGAACCTCATAGACGGTTGCCGGTAGCCTCCTTTGGACAACATACCGCTTGAAATCGCTCTCCACCTGGTCGAGAGTCCTACCGTAAACCCATCGAAAAGCCTCTTCGCCCGTGTCGCCGTCCACTCCCTTGAGAAAGTCGGAAAACCGTTCCCGATACTGATTCGACAGGCAGAGCATGTGGGTGAGTGCCCAGCTCTGCGCGTAGAAGACCTTGGTGCGGTCGCGCTCATTAAAGTGAGGAGAGTCGTAATCTACCGAAATCAATTCCCTGATCGGCAGCCACTGCCGGTCCTCAAGCACGCGAGCGGCCTTGCCAAAGGCCACCTGCTTTCCTTGAGGTTCCAGCGTGGAATAAAGCTCGGCCAGCCCCTCATTCAACCACACGGGCAATTTTGCTCCAGAGTGTTTCACCAGCAGGTGAACGTACTCGTGAACGGCTGCGTTCTTGGTTTGGCGGCCCGGCGTGCCCATCACAATCAGGTCCCGCTTTGGGCTGGACATGTAGAAAGCTGCCGCTGCCTTGAAGGGCCGGTAAGGTTCAAACTCCTTGGGGGAACGAAATCGGATGATGCGGACAGGAGTGGAAGGCACTTCGCCCACGTTGCCGGTCTTGAGGAAAAAGTCTCTGACCTGCTCGAAATAGAGAATGGTTCGGCGTCCGCTTCTCTCCCCGGCATTGGTGAACAGCTCGAAGTGCGGCGATTCGATGCGGACCCAGTTGGGAGCCGCAACCGCGGCGCCGGCTGTGATCGCCAGGACGGAAGCAAGAAAAAGACTCTGGATTCTCATGGCGCCAAAGCCCCCTGAAACCCCTCTACGGATCCCAACTTAGCTGCGGCTTCTTCTCCAGTAGGCCATTGATGGCGGTCGAGCCGGAATGCACCCTGATCTCGACTTCGTAAAGACGGCTCTGACCCGGCTCCAGCCACTGGGCCGCCAGGGGATGGCTGTCCTGGTCCTTGCCCCAGAGCGAGCCGCTGAAGGGTTCCAGGGCGGAGACGTAGGAACCGCCGGGGGCGTAGTGCTGCCAGTTGGCCAGCCGGGGCAGTTGTCGGACCGGGTAGCAAAGCTCCACTGCCAGTTCGAGCCTCGGGTTGGCGACTGCGCAGTGGGCGAGGCCCTGGGCGTCGCCGGCGATGTCCAGGATCAGGCCCCGTGAACCGCAGGCGGCGTGCTCGGGGAGCGGATCGGGCACCGCCAGGTAGCCTTGCAGGTCGCTGTCCGATCGGGGCAGGTCGGCCATGGACATGTCGGCGTTCATCTGCCAACCTCCGTTGACACTGCCGCCGTAAACCAGTTGCGATCCGGAGTCCAGCAGGGGATAGCCCAGGTTGACGTGGTAGAGCCAGTTGTGGGCCACGGTGGAGTTTCCAAGGTTGACCACTTCGTCCCGCAGCCGGATCACGGGCTCACCCAGCCGGCAGGCGATCTGCCGGCGGACTTCAACCACCGGCCCGTACATCTGGGTGTCGCGAATCACCAGTCCCAAGCGCATGTCGAGATCATCGCGACCGGGATCGGGATTCTTCAATTCGTGCTGGGCTGCCGGGGTGTTGGAGTGTTGGCCGTGCAAGGCCAGCTTGAGGCCGTCCTCCTCGCGCCCGGGTCCGATGTAGCGGGGGCCGCAGGCGGTGAGCAGTCCCGCGGGCCAGGCGGCCAGCCAGTCCTCGTCGCGATGGAGGGGTTGCCGCGGGGGGCGGTAGCCGTTGGGGGTGAGGTAGGCCAGGCTGTGACTCCCGAAAAATGCCTCTACGATGTCACCGCCGCGATCCAGCGCCACCGTGAAGCGCAGGCCCGAGCCCGTGTTCACCATGGCCACCCGGCACCCGGGGGCGCCGCCGGCATCGGGCCAGTCGTAGGTGGCGGTCCGGATGCCGCCCACCTGGTGAATGAGCTCGAACTTGTTGGCGTCGAATTGAATTGGAGTGTCGCTGGTCATCGTCAATCGGCTTCAGGTTATCGCCTGCTGCTCAGATAATCCCACAGCTCGGCCGCCTGGCGGGTGACCCGCGGGACGTCGCTGCCGATGAGATAGCCCTGTCTCGCCAGGCGCGCCGCCTCGGTTCGGATTCGCTCCAGGTAGGCTTCCCGGCCGGCATGGCGCTCGGCGATGGAGAGACGGGGGTCTCCCGCCTGCAGCCGTTCCCGGCGGGTTCCGGCAAGGGGGATAAAGGACCCCACCATGCTGTAGAGCTCGGCCGGGGAGCCGATGTCGGGATGCCGCAGGTTCCACCCCGTATAGGTGGCCAGGGGCACTCGGATGACCGGCAGGCGGATGCCGGCCAACTCGTTGCCGTCCCGGTCCACCTGCAGAACCAGCGGTTTGAAAGCCCCTCCCACCCGAGGCGGCTGCAGGGTCACAATCCCCCTGGTTCGGAAATCGGGACCGTAATCGAGGCGGTAGGGCTGCATCATTCTTGCGGGAAGCCGGACGCCGGGAATCCGGGGAAAGTTCATCCGCTCCAGGGGTACCAGCTCACCCTTGGAGATGCGGGGATACCGTGAAGGAGGCGGTTGCCTGTCCTCGGCCAACCAGTCCTGCAGGGCCAGCAGCAGCGCCCGCATGGGCCAGCGAAAGTCGTTGGGATTGGGCAGATTGGCGGTGCTCCGTCTTCGCGGCGGAAAGGCGGCGGGACCGTGCTGCGTTCCGGCGAACACATAGACCCGGGTGTCGGCAGCCAGCGGTACGTCGCGGGCCCCGTCGAGGCTGGTGTGAATCAGAGACGCGGCCCGTCCGTAGTATTCGTATGAGGCGTTGGTATAGAAGATTTTAGGGGTTGATTCCTGGCGGCGGCTGCGGTCGAGCACCCCTTCGTTGAGGCCTCTTTCGCGGTCCGGCAGCGGAAGGTCGGCAAAGGGGTAGATGACGGTGGGATAAAAGGTGTTCATGAAGGAGTGGGCGTCCCGGGAGGGCTGGGCGAAACGGTGGTTGAAGCTGCCCCGGCTGGCGCCGGCCACGTGAGAGAGGACGCCGTCGAAGACCCGCCGCCGGCCCTCGTCCTGATTGAACCCGTAATAGAGAAAGGTTCGAAGGAAGCGCCCGCTCTGGGACGTCCCGAAGCCGATGGCCCTCCGCACGCTGGATCCCAACCCCCGCGCCGAACCCTCCTCTCGGACAGATCCGCCATACTTCAGGAACGCGATGAAGTCGCGCGTGGCCGCCGGGCCCAATCCCACCAGAGTCGGATTCTCGGCCGCATAGACCAGTTCGTAGATTCGCCCCGGTTCGAAACCCGAGGCCATGAAGACGTGACCGCTGCTGGCGACGGGCTTTCCGTTTTCCTCCCGGGCCAGCCGCCAGCGGCTGCGCGGGACGATCTGTCTGGGTCCGTCGGTGAGGTCTCTGACGGTCAGCTTCAGATCGGGATCTCCAAGATCGATGGCGGGATAGGCGGGCTCCATGTTCCGGTCGGACAGGGGAAAGCTCCGCACCCGGGTTTCGGGAACGAACTCGGCCCGTACCAGCCCTCGAATGGGCTTGGAGCCCTTCCGGGCCACCGGAGCGTACAGCCTCAGACGGTTGGAAACCCGGGGCACGTCGAACTGCCAGCCCAGCCAGGCCAGGCTGAAGCCGTGGTCCAGCAGCAGCGCGTCTCCAAACTCCGCCGGGGTGGTCAGTTCCCGGGAGGAGGTCGCCCGGTTGAACATGCCCAGCATCCCCTTGCGGCCTCGATTGCAGACCTCGTAGAGGACGGTTCCGTTTCCCCTGCCGGGACGGGTGGGCCGAATGAGATAAAAATCGGAGAAGAACTCCACCTTGCCTTGCCGGTTGCGAGGCGCCAGGTCGATGTCGCAGATGATTCGGTTCTGCTCCAGGCTGGGATCGACTTCGAAGAAGACCCTTCCATGGATCTTCTCGTAGGTGCCCGCCGCGCCAAAGCTGCGGCCCTGCAGCACCTCCGCCCGATCGTGAACCTCCAGGCGGACGACCTCGGCAAGGGCAACCTGCCCCAGGAGCAGGCACAGACCGAACACACGGAAAACCATGCGGTGATCTTAGTACAGCCGCCGGCCTCTTTCCATCGCTTTCGCCCCCGGGAGCGCGGGCGTCCCGCCCGCACCAGGCCTGAAACGGCTATGCCTGTCTCCCCCACTCCGGTTAAGAGGATGCCCCCCCGGGAACGCGGGCGTCCCGCCCGCACAATTGCCCGGCACAGCCTCGCCCGTCTCCGCCACTCCGATCGACCGGCAACGGCGCCGTGGGTTTCCTTGCGACCTGCCGTTGCGGTTCACCCCGAAAGGCCGGCTGCCGGCCCGCAAGGTCGTAGCAACGCTCCGCAACCTCCACCAAGGAATAAGGTTGCGGGCGGGACGCCCGCGTTCCCGGGGGTCCCCCCTTGAGGGGGAGTCGCAGAAGCCGAGCCGAATGGCGAAGGCTGATGCGGTGGGGGGTGACCAACACCGGCTACCCCGTAAATTTGGCATGCACCGAGTCGAGGGTTGGACTTTTGGGTTGGGTTGGAGACAATAGAGGTCCCATGATCAAGTTCGGACACTTGTTCCTGTTGGTGGCGGTGGCCCTGGCCGGCTGCGCCAACGACCCGGACAGTCCCCCTTCTTCCAGTGACCAGGTGGAAGCACTGAAGGAGCGAGTCCGGGAACTCTACCGGCAGGCCCGGGAGTCGGGGCAGCAGGTCCCCAAGGATGCCCTGGAGTGGGCTCAACAGGATCTGCGCCGTTTGGGCGACTGGGAGTACAAGATTGTGGAACTGCCGCGGGAAGACTCCGAATCCCGCCAGGCCCGGCTCAATGAATTGGGATCCGAGCGCTGGGAGGCATTCTGGATGAAGCCCGCCGGGAGCGGAATCCGGGTCTACCTGAAGCGCCGGTCCAGGAGCTGGCTGGAGAAGATCCCCCTTTCGCAATTGCGGCTCCTCTGGCCATCAGGCGGAGGGGGTGTGGAATAGTTGAAGGCGGCTCCGCTGACGAGGGATTGCCGGGGACGAGAAAAAGCGCGGGAGTCGCCCCGGAGGGCGGCGTCGGGCAGCAGGTTCCCGCGGGATGACAAGTGATTTCAAGGAGGTTCTGCAATGGCACGATTCTGGTTCGGGATGGGGTGCCTGATGGTGGGCCTGGCGGTAGCCGCCGGCGCATTTGGCGCCCACGCACTCAAGCAGCGCCTTTCGGCGGACCTGCTGGCGGTCTTCGATACCGGAGTTCGCTATCAGATGCTCCACGGGCTGGGATTGGCGGCGCTGGCCCTGGCGATGGACCGATGGGGCGGCGCCGTCTTTCAGTGGGCAGGTTGGCTCTGGCTGGCCGGCATCGTTCTCTTTTCCGGGAGTCTCTACGCGTTGAGCCTCACGGGAGTTCGAAGCCTGGGAGCCGTCACCCCCTTGGGAGGCCTGTGCTTCCTGCTGGGTTGGGGGTTGCTGGTCTGGGAGTCCTGGAGAAAGCTGGCTTGATTGCCGGTCCGGGTGTGGGATCTCGTGCTGTCCGCGGACAGGCGTTGTCGTTTTGAAAGGATGCCGCCATGGCAAGAAGCAGCGCCGCCACGGTTGAAGGGTATCTGCAGGAGCTTCCCGGGGAGCGCGCCGAAGCCCTGAGGGTGGTGCGAGGGGTGATTCTGGATCATCTGCCGCCGGGCTACGTCGAGACCATGAACTGGGGCATGATCTGCTATGAGGTACCCCTGGCGCGCTGTCCCGATACCTACAACAAGCAGCCCCTGATGTTCGCCGGCCTGGCCTCCCAGAAACGCCACATGGCCGTTTTCCTGATGTGCGTGTACAGCCACCAGGGCTCCAGGGCCGCGTTTGAAGAAAAGTTTCGGGCCAGTGGAAAGAAGCTCGACATGGGCAAGTCCTGCGTGCGCTTCAGGAGGCTGGAGGACCTGCCCCTGCAGGTCATCGCCGAAACCATCGCCGCCACCCCGGTCGAGGACTATATTCAACTGTATCGGGAGTCGCGCCGGAAGTAGGGCGTTGGTCCTGGGGATCATCGATCAGCATGCATTCCTTGACGGCCGGGACGCGGCCCGCTTGGATCGTTGGTGCGAACGATCTTGCGGGAGCGGGAGAAGGGCTGGGACAGATCAACGGAAATTGGAGGCTCATTCCATGAACAAACAACGGATCGATGTTGCGGGAGGTAACGGCCGCCGGCAGGGCAACGGCCGCCGAGTCCTGTGGTCCCTGACGGCGGCCGGGCTGCTGGTTGGCTTGGGATTGGTCTCCGTCCAGACCCAGAGTGCGGCGGATGGGGCATTCCGCCTTTCTCCCGAGCACATCGCCGCGGTCAGGGCCAAGCGGAGAATCGTGGTCAACCATCCGGCCGACGGGCTGCTGGCCGCCATTCAGCGAAAGGTCAGCATCGACAACTTGATGACCTACGAACTGGGATTCACCGATGAGCCCGGCAGCCAGATTGACGGGCAGTGGTGGTGCCTGGACCAGTTGTTTCCCATGAAGGCCCGGCCCATGACCGCCCGCGACAGCGCCCTGGCCCAGGGCTACTACATGGGCGGCAACGTGGAGACCATCTACCGGTGGGAAAGGGAAGGGATCAACATCGCCAAGGTGTACCTGGAGGAAACCAAGAAGCGGGGGATCGAGTGCTTCTATTCCTACCGGATCAGCGACGGCACCAGCCACACCGAGTTCGGCAAGGAGTTTGCCGAGGCGCACCCCGACTGGGTGGTGAAGGACGAATGGGGCAACGCCAAGTGGAATTTCGCCGTTCCGGAGGTGCGAGCCCGCAAGCTGAGCGTCTTGCGGGAACTGGCCGAGGATTACGACTTCGACGGCCTGGAGGTGGACTTCGCCCGCGGGCCCAACAACCTGCCTGCCGGCCGGATGTGGGCCAACCGGCGGGCAGTGAGCCGGTTTCTCCGCGACCTGAGAGCCGCCACCCTGAAGGTGGAGAAGCGGCGCGGGCGTCCCTTCCTGGTGGCGGCCCGGATCCCCGACACCCTGGTCGGCTGTCATTTCGACGGCCTGGACGTGGAGACCTGGGTTCAGGACAACCTGGTGGATATCCTGGTGCTGGGAGTGCGGTCCTATGAGCTCGAGATCGAGCGTTTCCGTCACCTGATCGGCAACAAGCCGATCAAGGTCTACGCCACTCTGGACGATCATCACTGCACCGACGGCTACTCCTGGCCGCCCATCGAGGTCCAGCGGGGCGTGGCGGCCAACTGGTGGCAGCAGGGCATCGATGGCCTGCAGGCCTTCAACTGGGCCGTCGCCTCCCCGGAAGTCAGAGAAAAGACCGGGATGTTCGTTCACCAGGCCTACTTCGACGACTCCGATCGGGTCCAGGTCAACCAGCAGGCCTACAAGGAACTGGGCAGCCCCGAGACGCTTCGATTCCTGGACAAGACCTTCGTGGTGCAGCGGCGGGGCGGGGGCGGCTCCGGGGGACCCGACGTGCACGAGTGGCAAACGCCCCGTTCTGCTTACCAGAACACCAACATGCTGGCCCAGTTGCCGGCGCCGCTGGACAATTCCGGGAAGGTGGACACCCTGATTCGGCTGCGGGTCGGGGACAGCGTCGCCGATCACGCCGCCCAGATCGGGGGTCTGACCCTGGCCCTGCTGCTTTCGGACCCGGCGACCCGCGGGCTGCCGGCCGAACAGACCATCGGCAGGGCGTCGATCAATCCCTTCTGGGACAACCCCCAGTTGTATACCTCGCCCCCCGGGCGGGGGATCGAAGCTGGCCTGGAAGTGCGCGTGAACGGGGCGCTTCTGGACAAGGGCCAGGCGGAGGAGGGGTGGATAATCTACCGTCCCGACCCCGACCTGTTCGCGGTGGGAGAGAACCTGATCGGTATACTGGCGAAGGGTCGCAAGGCCGGCGAACCGGCCATGACCGTGGAGAAACTCGAGGTCAGGGTCGATTATCTGCCGCGCCGGCAGGCGGCCGCGGACGGATCGAGCCGAGTCGGCGGGTAGCCGCGCACGAGCCGGTCGGGCGTTTCCGGGTGTGTTTGGGCACGGAGGGGACATGACGGGCGGTGGGTTGGAAGAAGAGGAGATGACGTTTCTGAGTCCGGAAGACGTGGAGAAAATACTGGGCCTGAATGCGGCCCGCATCTGGAACCTGTCGTCCTGAAGGGCGACGGAAGTGGATGAGGCGGAAGGAATTTTATCGGCGGTCCCCGAGGAGGCAAAAGAGATGTCGAGGTCCAATCGATTGAAGGGCGTGTTGGTGCTGGTGGTCCTGTTGGCGGTTGCTCCGCAGGCTCGGGGTGGGGACAAGGTCTCGGACAGGGAAGCCTGGGCGGCCACCCTGTTCAGTTCATACAGCGTCAGGACCGACGTTACCTACCTGGTGGCCGACAACTGGGAGGTCAAGCTGGATATCTACCGCCCGAGGCAGGCCGCTTCGCCGACGCCCACGGTGGTCTACTATCATGGCGGCGGCTGGGTCGCAGGCAACAAGAATGTGCGCCCGCTCTATTTCCTGCCCTACCTGGAAATGGGCTGGTCGGTGGTGAACGTGGGATACCGCCTGGCCAGGGTGTCGCTGGCTCCGGGTGCCGTGGAGGACTGCCGCTGCGCCCTGCGCTGGGTCATCGAGAACGCCGACAGATACAACTTCGACACCGAAAAGATCGTGCTCACCGGAAGGTCGGCGGGCGGCCATCTCTCCCTGATCACCGGGATGCTGCCCGCCTCCTCGAGCCTCGACCGGCGCTGTCTGGGCGAGGACAACCTCGAGGTGGCCGCCATCGTGAACTGGTTCGGGATCACCGATGTCGATGACCTGCTGGAAGGCGAGAACATGCAGTCCTATGCCGTGACCTGGCTGGGCAGCCAGGGCGACCGCCACGAGATCGCCAAGCGGGTTTCGCCCCTGAACTACGTCCGGCCGGGACTGCCGCCGGTATTGACCATACACGGAGACGCCGATGTCGTGGTCCCCTACGACCATGCCGTTCGCTTGCACCGGGCGTTGACTGAATCGGGTGTCCCCAACGAGCTGGTGACCATTCCCGGAGGAAAGCACGGGGGGTTCAGCCGGGAGGAACTCCTCAGGATTCACGTCGCCACCCGGGAGTTTCTGAAAAAGCACGGTTTCAGACGGCAGGGCCATGCCCCTCCGGCAGCCGAGTGAAGCGTTGTCCGCCCCTCAACCCAAGTGTCACTCCCCCCTTGAGGGGGAGTCGGAGAGTGCAAACGGCGCCTTGCCCCATACCTGGGCGTGGTGTAAATCATGTTCCCGGTTAGTTGTGTGGATGATGCCCCCCCGGGAACGCGGGCGTCCCGCCCGCACATTAGCCCGGTACAGCCTTGGCCGACTTCGCCACTGGGATGGAACGGCAACGGGGCCTTGCCCTTCATTC
>JAJDUG010000015.1 GCA_022826755.1 Acidobacteriota bacterium | reverse complement strand
GGACAAGCATTGTCGAACAGCGAGCCGATCCGGTCCGGGCGCCCTCCGTGCACAGGGGACATCGACTGGTGCCGGCCGTCGACAACGCCAGCGTCCGGTTGGCCCGGCCGCATGTCCATACCGGGACGACCGAACGGTTACGTCTATCTGTGCGGGCTGCGCGACAACCCGGGGGACCGCTCCAACGTGGCCGTCCAGAACATGGGGTCGCAGGGCTCCATCACCTTGAGGATCACGGCCTTTTCCGGGAATGCGACCGATCCGAGCGGCAAAATGGTGTGGGAACACGCGCTGGGACCGGGTGAGTTCCACCAGGTAAACGAAGTGCTGAAAAATGCCGGCAAGGCCGATCCCATGTTCGGGGGCTACGTCAAGGTGGAGAGGGTGGAGGGCATGGCTCCCTTCTATGCCTACGGGGTCATCAACGACAACGCCAACTCGGACGGCTCCTTTGTCTTTCCGGTGAGCGCCGGCTCGCTGATGGGCGCCATGGGGCAGACCCTGCCGGCGGTGGTGGAGATCAACCAGTTCACCACCGAACTGACGCTGACCAATTTTTCGGACCAGCCGAAGTCGGTGATGTTCAGCGCCACCCACGACAAGATCCGGACGGCGGACAAAACGGCCGCCTTCGGTCCGGTGCCGATGTTGCCGGGCCAGCAACTGATCATTCCCCATGCGCTGGCCTATGCCCGCCAGAACCTGGGCCTCAACGTGCCCATGGGGCTGGTTGCGCCCCTGATCGCCAGTCCGATGGCGGGAGACCTGAGCGGGATCGTGATCGGAGCCCGGGTAGTGGCGCAGGCAGACCCGGACGACAGGACCAAGGGGCAGTACGGCGTCTTCTACACGGCGGTGCCCCACGGTCAGGGATTCACCACCAGCGCCTGGGTGGACGGGTTGCAGCAGAATGAGGAAAACCGCAGCAACCTGGCCCTGATCAACACCGGGGAGATGGACGGCCGGGACATCGTCTTCGAGATCGACATCTACGACGGGGAGACGGCCACTCTGAGCAAGACCGTTACCATGGCGGAGGAAGACAAGCTGGTGGTCCCGGCCAAGGGTTTCAAGCAGATCAACCAGGTCCTGAAGCACGCCCCGGGGACCATGCAGGGCTACATTCGGATCCGCAGGGTTTCGGGTGCCAATCCCTTCCTGGCCTACGGGGTGGTCAACGACGGCGGGGCCCCGGGGGAGAGAACCGGCGACGGCGCCTATATCCCGGCCAGGGAGTAAGCCGCGGCCGTTGCAGACCGCCATGGCGTTCGACGCCTGACCCATCACTTCCGCGTCCCTTTCCAGGATCCGGGAGGCCCGAGACGAGGGCGAAGCGATCGCCGAGGGACACCGCCGGGTCCGAGTCGCAAGAAACCGAGGGAAGCCTCCGTCCAGGCCAACGGGTAACATGGCTCACTGCATCTGAACATGCTGAGCAAGATGTTTACATCCGCGCATCGCGTTTCCGGCAAATCTGGTTCAGGACGACAAGGGGCGGACGGCCCATCCGACCGGGCCGGCATGGGCGCGCCTTCTGCGCACCGAGTTTACCCACGGCCAACCTGCCCGTCCGAACCTCCCTGTCCCGCGCCCGAGAGGCGCGGGAGGCACCCTCTCTTCCCCATTGCCTTCGCCGGGTCGGCGGCGGCGCTGTTGCTGCTCGCCACCACGTTCGCCGGGGCGGTGACAATCTGCAGCGAAGGGATGGCGGGAACCTACCCCTGCAGAAACATCGACCTGATGTCGTTTCTGGCTTTGGACGACATTGGCGGCGGCAGCGCCGACGACATCGCCAACGACATCTGGGGCTGGACGGATTCCTTGACCGGCAAGGAGTACGCCATTATGGGCCGGAAAAGCGGCACGTCGTTCGTGGACGTTAGCGACCCGGCCAACCCGATCTATCTTGGCAATCTTCCACCTCACTCCACCGACTCGGACTGGCGGGACATCAAGGTATACGCGGACCATGCCTTCATAGTGACCGAAGCGGAAGACAGCGGCATGCAGGTCTTTGACCTGACCCGGTTGAGATCGGCGGCCTCGCCGCCTGCCACGTTTTCCGAAACCGCCCACTACTCCGGCTTCTCGCGTGCCCACAATATCGCGATCAACGAAGACAGTGGCTTTGCTTACGTGGTAGGCGCGAACAATTGCGGCGGCGGGTTGCACATGATCGACATTCAAACGCCGGCGAACCCGACCTCGGCCGGTTGTTTCAGCGCCGACGGCTACACCCACGATGCGCAGTGTGTGAACTACGTCGGCCCCGACCTCGACCACCAGGGAAAAGAGATCTGCTTCAACTCGAACGAGGACGCGCTGACGATCGTCGACGTGACCAACAAGGCGGTTCCGGAGATGCTCTCCCGCACCGGCTACAGCGGCTCCAGGTTCACCCACCAGGGATGGCTGACGGAAGATCAGGCCTACTTCCTGCTGGGCGACGAGGCGGATGAAACGGACAACCCCGATGTCGCCAATACCCGTACCTACCTGTGGGACGTGGGCGATCTCGACGGCCCGGTGCTCACGGGTTCTCACGACTCCACGACAAGCGCGATCGACCACAACCTGTACGTCAAGGGCGGCTATACCTACCAGTCGAACTACTACGCCGGATTGCGCATCCTGGATATCACCGACATCGCCAACGGCAATCTGAGCGAAGTGGCCTTCTTCGACTTCAACCCCGGCATCGACTCGGCCAGCACCGAGGGCGGAACATGGAGCAACTATCCGTTCTTCGACAGTGGAATCGTGATTGTCAGCGTGATCGAGCAGGGCCTGTTCATCCTCCGCCCCAACCTTGTGGACAGGGTCAACCCGGTTCTTTCCTCGGCGGCGGTCAACGGGGCGGCGCTGACGCTGACCTATGGGGAAGCTCTGGACGAGAGTTCGACGCCGCCGCCCGGCGATTTCACGCTGGCAGGCGGCGATTCGGCGCGAACGGTCTCCAGTGTTACCCTGGGCGGGCGAACAGTGGTGCTGACCCTGCTTCCGGCCGCGGGCCGTGGCGAGACGGGAATCACGGTGAGCTACAGGCGGGGGACAAGCCCGATCCGGGATGCCGCCGGCAACGAAGCGGAGGGGCTGAGCAACCAGCCGGTAGCGAACAACACGGGGGACACGACCGTGCCCGCACCGGCGCCGGATGCCCCCAGAAATCTGCAGGCGGAGGGCAAGGATGGAGCGGTGACGCTGTCCTGGGACACGCCCTACAGCGACGGTGGTGCTCCCATCACGGATTACGAGTACTGGATATTCGGGAATCGGGGCTGGACCTCCATCGGTTCCACCGACACCTCACATACCGTCAGCGGCCTCGACAACGGCACCGTCTACGGCTTTCAGGTGCGGGCGGTGAACAACCGGAACGGCAAGAGCCGCGCTTCCGATCGGGCCGAGGCCACTCCGGGAGCGGGGGCTCTGCACTTTACCCATTTCGCCAATGGCACCGGAATCACCTCCGAGGTGGTGCTTGTGAACCTGGTCTCCGATCCGATCCGGCCCGCGCTCTACTTTTACGATCGGGGGGGCCATCTCATCGACCCGGAAACCGTGGTGGATGTGACGGGTGATCTGGAGGTTCGAGAGGACGGAAGTTTGACCGTCCGCACGCGGATGGTACCGCTAGGCAAAACCACGATTTCAACCCACGGTCGAGGGGAGCTGGTTGCGGGATCGCTGAAAGTTCTCCCCCATGGTCCCATCGGCGGGTTTGTGCGTTACAGCATCCCGGGCCCGGGGGTCGCCGCAGCGGGAGCCGGCCCACTCCTCCAGGATGTCCTTTTCCCGGCCCGCCGCCAAGCGGGAGGAATTCGAACGGAGGCGGCGCTCCACAACCGGGGAAAGGAGGCGATGCGGGTGCGGTGCCAACTGCTGAGCGAGGGTGCTGTGCTTGAAGAGGTGGAGATCCCCCTGGAGGCCAACGGGAAAACGTCCTGGTTCATCGAGGAGGCGTTCACCACGACCGACACGTCGGACTTCGTCGGGTCGGTGCGCTGCACCGCGCCCGGCAGGGGGCGGTTCACCGCCTTGGCCGTGGAGCAGGATGCGGGCGAGCGCATCTTCACAACGCTGCCGGTTGTGCCGGTGAGTCAGTTTGACATGGACTCGATCGGGTCAAGCGAAAATAACGCCGCCTTGGACTTTGCGCACTTCGCCAACGGGACCTGGATCAGCGATATCGTCCTGGTGAATCCATCCACCCGACCGAGCCGCCCCGGTCTTTACTTCCATGACACGCAAGGCAATCCGATTGCCGCCGAATCAGTGGTGGATCTCACCGGCGATCTGGCGGTCGCCGGGGACGGCGCCCTGACGGTCCGCACCGCGATCGAGCCTCTGGGAGTGCTCACGATTTCGACTCATGGCAGAGGAGATCTGGTGACCGGATCGTTGCGGGTGGATTCGGGCGGTCCCATCGGCGGGATGCTCCGCTTTCGACACCCCGACGTCGGGGTGGGTGCGGTGGAGGCCGACTCGACCCTCCACGACGCCCTCATTCCGGTGCGCCGCCAGCAGGAGGGAATCGACACGGGGGTCGCGCTTCACAACCTGGAACCGGTTCCGGGACTGCTGCGGTGCGATTTGATGAAAGAGGGCGTGTTGCAGGACTCCGCCACTTTCCCTCTGGCGGCCAACGGGCAGACGTCCTGGCTCATCGACACGGCGTTCCCCGGCGCCGAAACGTCCGACTTCTCGGGGTCGCTGCGCTGCACCTCGGTGGAGGGATACCTGTTTTCCGCCATGGCCCTGGAAATGGACCCCGGCACCCGCACCTTCATCACCCTGCCGGTGTTTCCGCTTCATCACCCCGGCGGTGTTTCCGCCGGCAGCGAGAGTGGATCGGGAAAAGACGCATCGGGTCGCGGTGTCCCTTGATTGCCGGCCGGCCGGTCGCCACCCCGGCAGGTGAACTTGCAGGGCCGGAGTCCGGTCTTGCCGTCAACGCAAGCCCCGCGATCAAGGTGTCCGCACGGTTTGGAAAGGCGGCTTTCCGGCGAGCCGCGCCCCCGCCCCCACGACGGGACGGATCATTCAGAGTGAAACAGAGGTGCTTCAGAAGAGTGGAGAGTGGTCAACGGAGGAATTCGGGAACCGGTACGTGCCTGATGGTTTGGTTGCGTTTTTTGAACGACTGCGCCGAGATCGACAAGGTGCTTAACGTTTGGGTCTAACCACTATCCACTAATCACTATCCACTATTCACTGTCGTTTCCGGCAAGACCACAATCGCGTTGGGCGCGAATCCCGAACGTGGGACAGGAGTTGTTGAGAAACCCATGAGTAGAATGGCGGTGTCCTTGATGGTTCTCCTGTCGGCGCTGCCCGCCATCGCCCAGTCCGACGCGCAGGCGAAGCGGGTTCACCTGCTGCCGCACATCGCCGACGGCGACGGGTGGCGATCGTCGGTGCTGGTGACGAACGTGGCGCAGTCGGCGAGCTTCTGCATGCTGGAGCTGCACGGTCTGACCGTGGACCGGTTCGAAGAGGTCGACGGCGTGACGGCATCGGGCTCCAGCGCGACGTTCGAGCTGCCGGCGCATGCAGGAAACCTGGTCTGGGAGAGCCGCAATGAAGCGGCGCTGGCTTCGGGGTACGCGACGCTGGATTGCGCGGCGCCCGTCGTGGTGCAAGTCGTGTTCGCGTCGATCGGCCAGGGGGAGCGTCCGGCGGGGATCGCCACGGTGTTCAGCTCGCAGGCCGGCCGGGAATTCCAGTTTCCGGTCCTGACGCGGGCGGGCACGCTCGGCTTCGCGATTGCGAACGATGAGAACGCAAACTCCTCTTGCGACGTTGTCCTCCAAGACACCCGAGGGGTGGCTCTGGGCGAGGCTGTGCTGTCGGTGCCCTCGAAGAGCAACCGGTCGCACATGCTCAACGCCGTCATCGCCATTCCGGAAACCTTCCGGGAAGGGTCGGCAACGGTTTCCTGCGATCAGCCGGTCTCCATGGTCGGACTCCATTTCGAGCTGGAGTCCGATGGGAGCATCGTCACCTTCAACACGCTGCCGCCGGCGATTCTCGATGCGTCTCCCTATCCATCCGACCTGCAGGCGAAACGCTTTCACCGGTTGCCGCATATCGCCGACGGGGGCGGATGGCAATCTGTCCTGCTGGTCACCAATGTTTCCCAGTCGGCGAGTCCCTGCACGCTCCAACTGCACGGCCTGAGTCTGGACCGGTTCGAAGACGCCGGCGGCATCACGGCGGCGGGTGTGACGGCGACCTTCGAGCTGCCGGGAGCAGGCGGTTACCTGGCATGGCGCACCCGGAACGAAGCGGCCGTGGCGTCCGGTTACGCCACGCTCGATTGCGGGGTTCCCGTCGTGGCCCAAGTGGCGTTTGCGTCGATCGGCGGGGAGGGAAGGCCGGTGGGCATGGCCACGGTCTTCAGCTCGCAAGCCGCCGAACTCGTCCAGCTTCCGGTCCTGACGGCGGCGGGAACCGTCGGGTTGGCGATCGCGAACGACACGCCCGCCGACGCCACCTGCCGCATCGTGCTCCGAGACAGTGAAGGAATGAGCCTGGGCGCAGGAGCGATAACGGTGCCCGCGAAGACCAACGTGGCGCGGATGCTCAACGCCGCTGTCGAGATTCCGGAAGGCTTTCGCGGCGGCACGGCGCGGGTGGGATGCGACCGGGAGGTTGCCGTCATCGGGCTGCACTTCGAGTTGGAGCCGGACCGCGCGATCATCACCTTCAATACGCTGCCGCCGGCCGTGATCGACCCGATTCGGCCGGCGGTGAGGTTGTCCGCATTGCCCGCGTCGATCGATTGGGGCGATAGGGCGACGTTGACCTGGTCCTCCTCGAACGCGGTGGGCGCGACGATCACGCCCGATGTCGGCGAGGTGGGGCCGTCCGGCTCGCGGGAGGTGTCACCGACCGTCACCACGACCTACCGGATCACCGTCACGTCGGGGGATGGTGTCACGGCGACGGCGTCGACCGTCATCCGAGTGGCCGTCACGGAGCGCGGGGTATTGACGGTCTTGTACGAAGCCAGTGGTGGAACCAACTGGATCAAACGGACCAACTGGCTGACGGAGGCGCCGCTCGGAAGCTGGCACGGCGTCAAGGTGGATGGGGCGGGACGGGTTGTCCGCCTGGAACTCGATTCGAACAACCTCGTCGGCCGGATCCCGGCCGAGATCACCCAATTGACCCGTCTCGAACGACTGAGTCTGGAAAACAACACGCTCGGCGGCACGATCCCGACCGAAATCGCGCGCCTGTCCAGGCTTTCATACCTGGTCCTGAGCCGGAACGACCTGACAGGCGAGATTCCGCCGCAACTCGGCCGGCTGGCCCGCATGACCACGCTCGGCGTCTCCAACAACCGGCTGAGCGGCACCATCCCGCCGCAACTCGGCGACCTCTCCAATCTGGAGTGGCTCGACCTGAGCCATAACGATCTGACGGGCGAGGTTCCGCCCCAACTGGCGATACCGGGCCTCTACACGCTGCTCCTCCATGGCAATATCCTGCACGGCCCGGTTCCGAGCAGTTTTCTGGGATCGGGACTGGAGGGGTTCAGCTTCGCCTTCCCGGAGCACCGGAACCTGTACCTCTGCCTGCCGGGCACCGCCGCCTTCGTGGCATGGTCGGCGCGCGTGTCCGGCGAGCCCACCACGCGTTTCTGCAACGAGTCCGACCAAGCCGGGCTCAGGGCCCTGTACGAGGCGACGGGCGGCGCCGGCTGGACGAACGCGGGCGGCTGGCTGTCCGGACCGGCAGTCGCGGGATGGCACGGCGTCGAGAGTGATTCCCTGGGCAGGGTGATCGCCCTCGACCTGACGAACAACGGCCTGTCCGGCAAGCTCCCGGCCGCGCTGGGCCGGCTGTCCGCGATGACCGAACTCAGGATCGCGCACAATCCGCTCGACGGCCGCCTGCCGGCGTCTCTCGCGGCGGTTCCGCTCCGGGAGTTGAGCTATGCCGGCACGGGGTTGTGCGCGCCGCAGGAGGCGCCCTTCCGCGCTTGGCTGAACACCGTGGCGGTGCATGAGGGGACGGGCGTGGAGTGTGCCCGGATGACGGATCGCGACATCCTGGAGATCCTGTACCACGCGACCGGCGGCCCGAACTGGAAAGTCCGGCGCAACTGGCTGACGGACGGGCCGCTGGGAGATTGGCACGGCGTCGAGATCGACGCCGGAGGCCGCGTTATCTCACTGGTCCTGCCGGAGAACAACCTTTCCGGGGTCATCCCCGCGGAACTCGGACTGCTCGCACACCTCGAGAAGCTCGAACTGTTCGGCAATCCCCTGAAGGGACCGCTGCCGCCGGAACTCGGCCATCTCTCCAACCTCAGGACGTTGTACCTGTTCTTCACCCAGTTGTCGGGCGAGATCCCCGGGGAACTCGGCCGGCTCGGGGCCCTTGAGGAGCTGTGGCTGGAAAGGATTCCGCTAAGGGGACCCATACCGCGCGAACTCGGCAACCTTTCGAGGCTCAGGTTCCTGGTCATGAGGTATTGCAACCTGAGCGGCCCCATCCCGCCGGAACTCGGCCGGCTCACCAGGCTGGAGAAGCTCTATCTTGCCGAAAACAATCTTTCGGGCGAGATTCCGCAGACGCTCGGCAATCTCACCCGCCTGAACACGCTGGTCCTCAACCAGAACTCCCTCACGGGGCCGGTCCCGGCGGAGTTGGGCGCGCTCGCCGCGCTCGAGTTCGCCTGGCTCAACGACAACGGCCTGACGGGACCACTCCCGCCCGAGCTAGGCGGCCTCTCTGCGGCCCGGGTCCTGGCCCTTTCGAACAACGATCTGACCGGCGGCCTGCCGACGACATTCGGAGGCCTCACGCGGCTCGAGTTCCTCAATCTCTCCAACAACCCGCGAATGGCCGGCGGGTTGCCGCCGAGCCTGGCGGCGCTCGATCGGCTCGACACCTTCCACGCCGGGGGCACGGCGCTTTGCGCGCCCGACGAGGCGGGTTTCCAAGCGTGGCTCGCGACCGTCATAAACCAGCGCGTGCTGCACTGCTCGAAGGGCGGGCGCTCGAAGGCGTATCTCACGCAGGCCGTGCAATCACTCGACTATCCCGTGCCGCTGGTCGCCGGCCGTCCCGCGCTGCTGCGGGTGTTCGTGACGGCTCGGCGGAAGACGAACGCGGCGATCCCGCCGGTGCGGGCCAGGTTCTACGACGGCGGAGCGGAGGTGCACGTCGAGAACATTCCCGCGGGGTCGGAGTCCATCCCCATCCAGATCGAGGAGGGCAGGCTCTCGAAGTCTGCCAACGCCCGGATTCCCGCGGGTGTAATTCGCCCGGGCCTGGAGATGGTGATCGAGGTCGATCCCCGGGGCACGCTCGACCCCGGGCTCGGCGTCGAGCGCCGCATTCCGGCGACCGGCCGAGCGACCGTCCAGGTGGAGAGTATGCCCCCGTTGCGGCTGACCTGGATCCCGATGATCTCGCGGGAGAGTCCGGACTCCTCGATCCTCGATCTGAGCCGGGGCCTGACGGCCGAGAGTCCGCTCTTCCGGCCGATGCGTACGCTGCTGCCCATCAGCGAGTTCGAGCTGGTGGTCCACGACGCCGTGCGCACCTCGACCCGCGATGCCTTTGAACTGCTCCGGGAGGTGGAAGCGATCCGCGTGATGGAGGGGGGGACGGGCTACTACATGGGTTCCATGGCGAACCTCACGGGTTCGATCGGCGTGGCGCACACGCCGGGCGAGTCGAGCGTGGTGGCGCCCGGGGACTACACGGTCGCGCACGAACTGGGCCACAACCTGAACCTGTCTCACGCCCCATGCGGGGGCGCCGGCGCTCCCGACCTGTGGTTCCCGTCGGCGACCGCCTCGATCGGGGCGTGGGGCTACGACTTCCGCGGCGGGGGACTGGTTCCGCCCTCCCACAAGGACCTGATGGCTTATTGTTCACCCCAGTGGATCAGCGACTACCACTTCACCAAGGCACTGCTCTACCGTTTGGACCGGCAGGCTGCGGCGGGGGCGGCCGACAGGCGCGCGGGCACCGTACAGTCGCTTTTGCTCTGGGGTGGTTTGGACGAGGCGGGGGCTCCGGTCCTGGAGCCCGCCTTCCTGGTCGACGCGCCCCCGATGCTCCCACCGGTACGCGGCGCGTACAAGATTACGGGCGAGAACGCAGGCGGCGAAGTGCTGTTCTCGCTGGGATTCGACATGCCCGGGGTGTCGCACGGCGGCGCGCCGTCCTTCGCCTTCGCCCTTCCCGTGCGGCCCGAATGGGCCGGACGGCTCGAGCGGATCACGCTGACCGGCCCGGTCGGGTCAGTCAGCCTGGACGCGGGAAGCAGGCAACCCACGACGATCACGCGGGACCCCGGGAGCGGACACGTACTGAGTATTCTTCGCGGAGACGGGACTGCGGACGGGGCGCAGGTTTCGGCGGAGGCTGCTGCGGCGCAAGAGCGGGAGATCGAGGTGCTGTTCAGCCGCGGAGTGCCGGACGAGGCGGCCTGGGAAAGATATCGAAGGAGGTAGGGAAGAGAGAGGTGCTGCTTGCGGCGTGCGCCCCGCCCTCCTGCTTCCGAGAGATTGCAAGCGCGTAAATGTGCCCGCCGCGGTGCAGACGGAGTGATGCAATGGGGGCGGTCATGGACCGTCCGGCCGGGGCATTCGGTAGCCGACGCCGCGTTTGTTGAGGATGTAGGCCGGGTCGCCGGCGTCATCGCCGAGCTTGCGGCGGAGATTCTTGACGAGCGATCGCAAGGCGACCCTCGCGTCACGGTTGTAGTGCTTGCCCGAAACCTGGCGCACCAGGGCTTCGTAGCCCGATACCCGTCCCTCGTTCAACGAAAGCGCGCGCAGCAGTGCGTACTCGCTGGCCGTCAGCTCGACCGGCCGGCCGGCCACGCTCACCTGGCGCTGGTCGTAGCGGATGGCCAGTTTCCCCAGCACGAACAGTTCGGGTTCGGCCCGCCGGCGCAGCGCCGCTCGGATCCGCGCCGTCAACTCCGTCGTCGAGAAGGGCTTGACGATGTAGTCGGCCGCGCCGGCCTCAAGAGCCACCGCAATGGTCTCATCCCGGCCGTATGCGGAGATGAAGACGACCGGCAGGTCGGCCAGCTCGGGGATGCTCTTCATCAGCTCGATGCCGTCGGTTTCAGGCAGCATCAGGTCGAGCACGACCAGTCGCGGTTTCTCTTCCTTGATGATGCGGGACAGGTCCCGAGGATCGCCGGTTACGAGCGGTGCGTAGCCTGCGGCGGAGAGGGCGTCCCGCACGTAGCGCAGCATCCGCGGGTCATCCTCGACGACGAGGATGCGGGGCTCGTTCCCTCCCTCGCCGAGCGGGCGCAGGCGGCCTGCCTCCGGGGCGCTCCCGGCGCCTGCCGCTTCGGCCACCGGAAGGGTGAAGGTGACCCGCGTGCCTTGTCCCGTCCCGCCGCTCTCGGCCCGGATACGGCCTCCGTGCGCTTCCACCAGCCCTTTGCAGATGGCCAGGCCCAAGCCCGTTCCCGCGAGCCCGCGCTCTCCATCTCCCTCTCCGACGCCTGTGTACTTCTGAAACAGATGGGGCAGCCGCTCCGGCGGCACGCCCCTGCCCTCGTCGGAAACCGAAACCGCGACGTGGACACCGTCGCGCAGCGCCGTGACCCGGATAGGGGAGGACTCGGCCGCGTGCCGGGCGGCGTTGGAGAAGAGGTTGTTCAGCACCTGCGCGATGCGGCGCCGGTCGGCCATCACGGGGGGCAGGTCAGGCGGCATGTCGATCAGGACGGCGTGCCGCCCGCCGCCGCTGAGGAACGTGTTCCTCGCCCGGTCCACCAGACCCCCCACATCCGAGGGCTCCGGCGACACCGACAACGTGCCCGACTCGATGCGCCCCGCATCGAGCAGGTCGCTGATGAGGCCGCGCATGTGGTCGGTCTGATCGACGATGATCCGGAAGAACTCATGCATCTCCTCCGGGTCCAGGTCCGATGAAGCCTCCAGCAGCGTGGCGGCTGAACCCTTGATCGAGGTCAGCGGCGCGCGCAGCTCGTGGCTGACCATGCTCATGAACTGGGCCCGCAGGCGTTCCAGTTCCTGAATCGGCGCCAGATCCTGCAGGGCGACAATCAGCGACACCACGGTGCCGTCGGCGGTACGGTTTGGCGTCGCGTTGACCAGCAAGGTGACTTTGCGTCCGTCGGGGACCGAGACCACGATCTCCTCGGCGCGCACCGTTTCAGAGTTGTCCAGCTCCCGCGCCACGGGAGTCTCGGAGAAGTTGGACTCGCGACCGTCGGCGCGCCGAAACGTGAGCACATTGAGCAGATGCTCGGTCCCGTGGCCCGGAATGCGCATCTCCTCGACGAGGCGCTTGGCTTCCCGGTTGATCCACAGCACATCGCCGGTCCCGGCGCCGAAGACGACGACGCCGACCGGCGCAGTGTCGATCACGGCCTGCAGGTCGGCCCGCAAGCGCTGCGCGGCGCTCCGGGTGCGGAGGTTGGCGATGGCCGCCCCTGCCGGCAACGCCACCAGCCCCAGGAATTCCTCGTCCTCGCCCGTGAACCTCCCGTCGCCTTCCCTTTCGGCGAGAAAGACGTATCCGACATCGACACCTCGGTGACGGATTGGCATTCCCAGAAGAGTTGGGGGCAGGTTCTGGTCCGGGACGAAACCGAGCGAGCGCACGTAGGAGGGTAGGTCCGCAAGCCTGAGCGGTGCCGCAAGCTCGCGGACGTGCTCGATGAAACGCAGCCCGTCGGGCCAGGCTGCCAACCGCCGGCGCCGCTCTTCGGCGACGCCTGACGTCACCAATGCCTCGGGCTGCCCGGCCTCGTCCAGGGTCGCGGCGGCGCCGCAACGGGCGCCGGTCAGGTAACGGGCGCCTTCCAGCGCCTCGCGCAGGACGGTTTCGAGGTCGGGACTTTCGCTGATGCGCAGGTTCGCGGCGCTCAGCCGGGAGATGGACGCCCGTAGCGCCTCGATCTCCCGCACCCGTTCTTTGCGGGGTTTCAACGCTCCAATCTCCTTTCCCGCTCCGGAACGCAACAGGCGCCGGCGGCGCGGACACCCGGGAACGCAGGATGCGGGATTGCGCGCAACTGCCGCAATTCCGCCGGCCGCTTTCGCGCCGTTCCACAGGAACATCACTAACTTCTCATTTTATACGGCTAAACTATCACACCTTTCTCACAGATACTTCTGTAATTTAGCTTTGGCACGCGTGGGTGCTCTACTGGTGTCGTCAACCTCTGCGTTGTCTGGATCACCCCGATTAGGGGCCACGCCGGCTTCGCCATGAGGTCGGCCCGTTTTCCTCTGGAGGTCAACATGGACTTCATTTCCCTTCTCGCCGTCGGCAGATTGGCTGAACTCGCCGTCATCGTGATCTTCTTCCTGGTGACGGTGTGTCTGCTGTGGGCCATCTACCGCAAACTCACCGACGCGGTGGTGCTTCTGCAATTCATTCGGGACCACATCCACAAGGACGAGAACCCCCGATGACGATGATGGTTCACTCCCGCGAGTTCAATGAACTCTCCCGCCGCATCGACAGGATCGCCGCAACGCAGGATCGGAAGCCCGCGCCACCAAGAGGCTACCGAGGCTGACCGGGGATAGGCCATAATGGCGGTTGCAATCGATTCCGCGCTGATGGTCTTGGCTGATTCTCCTTCCGCTTTGAAAGACTTGCCCGGAGGGAGATCAGGCCAGCCAGGGTGTTTGTCGGTTGACGGCTCCCGGGAAGTCGTGCTCCCATGACCTCAACGTTTCCCGCCCCTCGCCATCCCTCCCGCCGACGCTGGGCCTGGCTCCTGCTGCTGGCGGGTTCCGGGGTCTGCTGCGCCGCCATCCTGCTGTTCCCCTGGCTGGTCCTCCAGGGGGAGGCCGCGGTGGCCCTGTCGGTCCGCTTCGTCTTTTCCCACCTCTGCCACCAGGACCCCCAGCGGTCCCTGAGCCTGGCCGGTGTCGTTCTGCCGGTGTGCAACCGCTGCCTGGCCCTCTACCTGGGCGGGTTCCTGGGAGTGCTCCTTGCGCCCCTGGCCCGCGGCCATGCGGCCTGGTTGCTGGGCCGCCGGGTGCTGCTGCTGGGGCCCCTGCTGCTCACGGGCCTGGACGCCGGTCTGGACTTGGCGGGAGCCTGGAACAGCACCCTCTGGTCGCGGGTCGCTACCGGCGGGCCGGCCGGCCTGGGGGTGGGGCTTTTCCTGACCCTGTACCTGGAGAGCCGACCCCGCTCCGGCCCTGTACCCCACCGCGGGAATATGGGACAATGAGCTCGAGGCGGCGGTGGCTGCAAGGGCGCGGCCCCATCCCGGATTGGATCGGTCGGAGTCGGAAGAGAGGCAAGCATGAGCGTTTCATTCAGGGCGGGAAAAGAGGTCTGCCGTGTCCTGCTGGTCGGCCTGGCCGGCGGGTTGCTGCTCCTGAGCCCAGCCGGAGCTCCGCTGGTTCCCGACGCCAGGGGAGATTCCATCGAGGAGCTGCGGGACAAGCTGAAGAGCAAGAAGGCCGGCGACCGCAGGAAGGCGGCCAGGGAGCTGGGCGAGACGCTCAGCCGGGAGGCCACCCCCCCGCTGCTGGGGGCGGTGGAGGACAAGGACCCCCAGGTTCGCCGCGCGGCCGTCAAGTCCCTGGGCCTGATCAGGGACCCCGGCGCCGTCACCATGCTGTTGAACGCTCTCGAGGATGGGGTCCCCGAAGTGCGCCGGGAGGCCGTCATCGCCCTGGTCAACCTCTACACCGAGCAGGACGCCAGCTCTTTTCTGACCCGGCAGGCCAAGCGCCTCTACGCCAGGCTGAACCCCTTCAGCGGCCCGGTGCCCAGCGATGACACCGTTATCGAGCCCGACGTGACGGTGGCGCCGGCGGTCATCGACGGCATCGCCGAGCGCCTGCGCGACTCCCATAGAGAGGTGCGCTTCTACGCGGCCAATGCCCTGGGGGTGCTGCGGGGAAAGGCGGCCATTCCCAAGATGGTGGAGGGGATGAACGGCGCCGAGCCCAACCTGCAGGTGGCTATCCTGCAGTCGTTCTACAAGATCAGGGACCGCTCGGTGGCCGGGGATGTCCAGCCCTATCTTCTGAATACCAACAAGAGGGTGCGCAACGAGGCCATCCTGACCCTGGGGCTGTTCAAGAGCCTGGAGGCGCTGCCCCAGATTCAGACGCTCTACGATCAGAATCCCGGCCGCGACGTCCGGCTGAATTGCCTGGAGGCCATGGCGCTCATCGGCGACCCCAGCTCGCTGCCGGTGTTTCGGCGCCACCTGGGCGACGGAGGCCCCAGGTACCGCCAGTTTGCCGCCGAGGGCATCGGACGGGTGGGAGACACCTCGGTGGCGCCCGACCTGTCCCGGGCCTTTCTGGCCGAGAAGAAGCCCGCTCCCCGGCTGGCCGTGAGCTTTGCCCTCTACAACCTGGGACGCAAGGAGTACGCCGACCAGATGGTGGCGGCTCTCAAGGAGCGGATGCTCCACGAGCAGGCTCTGGCCTACCTGCTCGAGTTGAAGACCCGGGTGTCGCCGGATCTGGTCAACTACCTGAATGACAGCAATCCGGTGATCCGCAGGAGACTCTGCCTGGCGCTGGGGCAGATCGGGGATAGTTCTGCTGCCGAAAGTCTGCGGCCCCTGCTGAAGGACAATGACCCCGAGGTGGTGTCGGAAGCCACCCGGGCGCTGCGCCGCATCGGGGCGCGGTAGGGGCTACCCTGGTGGGCCTCCAGGCGGCTCTCCCCCAAACCTGTAGAGGTCGCGCGGGCGACCGACAGCAAAAAAAATCCCCGGGCGTTGACCCGGGGATTGCGATAAGCCGCCATGGCGGCGGCAGCCGGTCCCGGGCGCGAGCCCGGGGAAAGCCCCCGTCACTTCTTTTCCTTGATCAGTTCTCCCCTGGTAAACCCTTCGAACAGTCCTTCCAGCCGCGCCATTCGTTCTCTGAGACCGGCTACATCCCCTCGAATTTCGGCCACGTCCAGTCGGACATGGTGGATTTCCATGCGCAAGTCTCCGGTCACCTTCCATCCCAGGCTGACCAGGGATACGCCGAGAATGGCGATGGCAATCAACTCGGGGCTGATATTCATTGTCGATGCTCCTTTCAATGTGACGAACCTGCCGAGAGGGAGATCGGACAAGTCATGGGGTTATGGTGTTGACGACTCACTGGGAAATTTTACCACGACAAGCCGGGCTTGAGGGAAGGGTGCTTGCGGGGCGGTTGAGTGACGATACGCAAAATCCCCGGGGGTCGACCCGGGGATTGCGACAAGACGCCAAGGGGGCAGCAGCCTCCGGCCCCGGGCGCGAGCCAGGGATTGGTGCCGTCACTTCTCTTGCTCTGCCAGTTCTCTTCTGGTAAACCCGTCGAACAGGCCTTCCAGCCGCGCCATCCGTTCTCTGAGGTCTGCTACGTCTTCTCGGACATAGTGTATTTCCTGTTTCAACTCCTGTCGGATGTCGGATGAGACCTTCCATCCCAGGCTGACCAAAGCCACGCCGAGAATGCCGATGGCGATCAACTCGGGGCTGATATTCATTGTCGATGCTCCTTGCAATGTGACGAACCTGCCGAGAGGGAGATCAGACAAGTCATGGGGTTATGGTGTTGACGACTCACTGGATTATTGTACCACGACCAGCCGGGCTTGAAGGGGGTATGCGGGCGGCATAGGGGCTTGACAGGGGCCCCCTTTCAACTTAAGATTCCCCTGTCTACTCCCTCCCGCTGCATCTCCCTCGGAGGTCGGCCCCTTCGGTCTTCGGGACCGTGACGGGCCGGCAACCGCCCCCCTTCGGCACTGCCCGGGGGCGGACTCCGGCGCGTTCTCCCTCCTCTACCCCTCCCTGCTTCGATATTCAGGAGTGATCCCATGCGGGTGTTCTCCAGGCCTCGACCCCTGGCGGGTCTGGACCTGGGATCCAGCGCCGTCAAGGTGGTCGAACTGCGCCGCGTCCGGGCCGGTTTCGAGCTGGTTCGCGCCGGACTCGAGCCCCTGGAGCCGGGGGCCGTGGCCGAGGGCGCCATCGAGGACCCGGATTCGGTGGCGGCAGCCATTCGCAGGGTCTTCAGCCGAAACCGGATCAGGTCCCGAAAGGTGGCCACCTCGGTTTCGGGACACTCGGTGATTGTCAAGAATCTTGCGCTGCCGGTCGTGAGCCGGGAAGCGCTGGAGGAATCCATCCAGTGGGAAGCCCGGCAGGTGATTCCCTTTGATCTGTCGGACGTGCATCTGGACCACCAGGTCCTGGGAGACAGCTCCGCCGGGGGAGACACCCGGGTTCTGCTGGTGGCGGCCCGCAAGGAGAGGGTTGCGAACCGCCTCGAGGTCATCGCCAGCGCCGGCCTGTCTCCCGTGGTCGTGGACGTGGACTGCTTTGCCCTGCAGAACGCCTACGAGTCCAACTACGATCCCGGCTCCTCGGTCACGGCCGCGCTGCTCCATATAGGCGCCGCCGTCACCAACCTGGTGGTGACGCGGGGCGGCATCCCGCTGTTCACCCGTGACCTGCCGGCCGGCGGCAACCAGTTGACCGCAATGCTGCAGAAGCAGCTCGGGATCGATTTCGAGGAAGCCGAGCGCACGAAGAAGGAAAGTGCGGTGGAAGCCCTGGAAGCGGGGCCGTCCGGCGCGCTCCTCCAATCGGCGATGGAGACCCTGCTGCTGGAGATTCGCAAGAGCCTGGACCTGTTCGAGGCCGGCGCCGGGGGCGAGTCCATACAACGGGTGTACGTGAGTGGCGGGTGCTCGGAACTGGCGGGGCTGACGGAGCGGCTGCAGAGCGGGCTCGATGTTCCCCTGGAGCCGCTGGACCCCTTCAAGAGCATTGCCGTCGCCAGAGGTGTCGACGAGGAGAGTCTCTACCAGCAGGCGCCCAGCCTGGCGGTAGCGGTGGGCCTGGCTCTCAGGGGCTTCCATGATTAGGATCAACCTGGCGGGAGATGTCGGAGCCGCCCGGCCGGAACCGCCGGGGCGGATGGGCCGCGCCGGCCCTGGCCGCACCCTTCGGCGACTGCTGGCCATGGCAATGATGCTGGGCGCGGCGACCGTCGTCCTGAAGTGGCGCATGGAGCAGGCGGCACGCAGCCAGGGCCTGGAGGCTCGGATTCAGCAGGTGCGCCGGCTCAGGCAGCAACACCAGGAATGGGCCCGGGAACTCGAGGGGCTGGAGCAAGGGGGCCGGTCGATGGAGCGGCGTATCCGGGCCATTGAGCAGCTCAGGGCGCTCCAGGCGCGCCCGGTCAGGGTTCTGGATCTGCTGAGCGACTGCGTCCAGGAGGTCCCGGGGCTGCGTCTTCAGGAACTGAGCCGGGAGAACGGGGCATTCTCGCTCAGTGGCCTGGTCTCGGCGGATTCCTCCCGGGTGTCGGCATTCATCGATCGTTTACAGGGCACCGGCGAATTCCATCGAGTGGAACTGGTCCATTTCCAGGAGCAGAACGGCGGTTTTGCCTTTGCCCTTACCTTTGAGGGGTCGGCGACAGGCCGATAATCTCGAAATCACGCCCCCCTCGAGGGGGGGGTGATTCTTGTTGTGTGGAGGATGCCCACCCGGGAACGCGGGCGTCCCGCCCGCACATTTGTCCGGCCCAGCGTAGGCCGACTGCGCCGCCGGGATGGAACGGCAACGGGGCCTTCCCTTTCATTCGGACTGGCCATTGCCGTACACGCCGGCAGGGTGGCTGCCTGGCTGCAACGTTGCGCTGACGCTCCATCTCCTCCAGCCAGGAATAAGGTTGCGGGCGTCCCGCCCGCACCATTTTCCCAGCGGGGCGTAGGCCGACTGCGCCGCCGGGATGGAACGGTAACGGGGCTTGCCTTTGATTCTGACCGGCCATCGCCGTACACGCGGGCAGGGTGGCTGGCTGCCGGCAACGTTGGGCTGTCGCTCCATCTCCTCCAGCGTGGAATAAGGTTGCGGGCGGGACGCCCGCGTTCCCGGGGGTGATTCTTGAGGCTTGCAAACGGGGCCGTGCCCGATTCCTGGGCGTGATGTAAATCTGGTTCCCGGTCTGTTGTGTGGAAGATGGCCCCCCCGGGAACGCGGGCGTCCCGCCCGCACATTTGCGCGGCACAGCGTAGGCCGACTGCGCCGCAGGGATGGAGCGGTAGCGGGGCCTTTGCTTTCATTCTGACTGGCCATCGCAGTTCACGCGGGCAGGATGGCTGCCTGCCTGCAACGTTGGGCTGACGCTCCACCACCTCCAGCCAGGAATAAGGTTGCGGGCGAGACGCCCGCGTTCCCGGGGGTGATTCTTGAGGCTTGCAAACGGCCTCTTGCCCGATTCCTGGGCGTGATGTAAATCATGTTTCCGGTTTGTTGTGTGGAAGATGGCCCACCCGGGAACGCGGGCGTCCCGCCCGCACCATTTTCCCAGCGGGGCGTTGGCCATCTCCGCCACTGGGATGGAACGGCAACGGGGCCTTGCCATTCATTCGGACTGGCCAATGCCGTTCACGCCGGCAGGCTGGCTGCCTGGCTGCAACGTTGGGCTGACGCTCCGCCACCTCCAGCAAGGAATAGGGAAACCGCATGACCCTCACCATTGCCCCCATGCCTCCCTGGCTGGAGCGGTTGGGGATACCCCTGGGCCTGGGCGGCCTGATCCTGGGTCTGGGCTGGTATCTCTTCGTCTCCGGCTACAGCGCTGAAATGGAGTTGCAGCGGCAGCAGTTAAACACCATGAGCCAGGACTTGGGGCAGGGCGCGGGGCTGGAGCAGCAACTTCAGGACCGGAAGAGCCGGAACGGGAAGTGGGCCTCCAGGCTGGCAAGCCTCGAGGCCGCCCTGCCGGAGGAAAAGCCGGCGGCCGGCCTGCTGCGTCAACTGCAGGAGGCGGCCGTGGAGTCGGGATTGAAGGTGAAGGGGATTCGGAAGATGCCCGGACAAGAGGGCGAGATCTTCTCCCGGCAGCGCCACGGGCTGGTGCTGGCCGGCGCCTACCACGACCTGGGAGACTTCTGCGGCGCACTGTCGGGGCTGGCCCCGGTGGTGAGTCTGGAAGACCTGCGGATCTCGGCTGCCGGCCCCGAGGCCTCCCCTCACACCCTCACCGCCGAACTGACCGCCGTTCTTCACATCTACCGGCCGCCCGCCCATGCGGGCGAGGCTCCCCTCGATCCTGCACCGCCCGCCCCCCGGACACCCTACCGCTACCGGGGCAGGGGACGGCGCGATCCCTTCGAGCTCCCGCAGGCGCCTGCGTCCCTTCCACCGGCTGCCCCCGGCGCCGTCAGGCCGCGTGGATTGAAGGGGCAACGGGTATCGGAACTGAGGCTGGTGGGGCTGGTGAAGGCCGGTGGGGAATACACGGCCCTGGCCATCGGTCTGCGGGACCGGTCCTTTGTGCTGAAAAAGGGCGATCCGCTGTTCGACGGCAGGGTCCTGGAGATCCGGGAGGACGGGGTGGTTTTCGCCCACCGGGTTGACGGTGGCGCCGGACGGACGCGGACCGTCCGGGTGGTGAAGAAGCTGTATCCGGCGCCGGTGGAGGCCAGCCATGAGAGGTGACTCCCGAATTCACTTGGCCCTGTGGGGATGCGGGCTGTGGCTCTGGTGGCTGGGCGCCGCCGGGCCGTGGGGCTGGTGCGACGCGGCCGAGTCCGGCGGGCCGGAGCCCAAGGCCGGCGCCGAGGCGCGGCCGGCGCCTTCCACGGCAGAGCCCGCCTACTCCGGGGAACGGATCTCGCTGGAGTTGAAGGACGCCGACCTCAAGGACTTCTTTCGCCTTATCGGCGGGATCAGCGGACTCAATATCGTCCTGGACCCCGACGTGGAAGGGTCCCTCACCCTCTTCCTCAAGGAGGTGCCCTGGGACCAGGCTCTGGACGTGGTGCTGGAGAACCAGGGCATGGGCAGGCACTTGACCGGCAACGTGCTCAGGATCGCCAGGCTCTCCACCCTGGAGGCGGAACAGCAGCAGCAACAGCGGCTGGCTCAGGCCAGGGTGGCGGCCGCCGACCTGGAGACCCGGATTCGCCGGCCCAGCTTCGCCAAGGCGGCCGAACTGAGCCCCATTCTCAAGAAGGCGCTCTCTCCCCGGGGAGACATCATCGTGGATGAACGCACCAACGCCCTGGTCGTTTCGGACATTCCTCCCAGGCTGGAGGCGGTGGACGCCCTCTTGCGGGAACTGGACCGCAAGGTCCGCCAGGTGGAGATCGAAGCCCGGGTGGTGGCCGCCAGCCGGAGTTTCCTGCAGGACATCGGCGTGCGGTGGAGCGCGCTCTACGGGCGTCGGGGGCGGGGCGGGGAGCAGGAGGAAGCGGGTTCCGAGCCGTCCTTCAGCCGTTTTCCGGTGCTGGATGCTCCCGACTCCGCCGGAGAGCCGGCCGCGGGGGAGGATCGCCCGCGCCTGAGCCTCGACCTTCGAACGGGCCTGCCGGCCAGCCCCCTGAACCTGGCTGCCGGCCTGGCGGCCGACCTTGTTCTCGACGCCCTCATTACCGCCGCCGAGCGCAAGGGGAACGCCAAGCTGCTCTCCAAGCCCAAGATCCTGACCCAGAACAATGTGCAAGGGGTGGTGAAGCAGGGGATCCAGATCCCCATCCAGACCACCGTGAACAACACCGTCTCGGCCCGATTCATCGATTTCGTGCTGCGCCTCACCGTGACCCCTCAGATTACCCGGCAGGACGCCATCCTGCTGAGCGTGGACATCGAAAACTCCACTCCCGATTTTTCGCGCCAGGTTCAGGGCATCCCCACCGTCAATACCCACCAGACCACCACCACCATCCTGGTGGAAAACGGCGGCACGGTGGTGATCGGGGGAATACTCATCGACAGCCGCCAGGACAACCGCGGCCAAGTGCCCGGACTGGGCGAAATCCCGATCATAGGGGCCCTGTTCCGGAACCGCTCCCTGGTCCGCGAAACCCGCGAGCTGCTGTTCTTCCTCTCGCCGCGGATCCTGTAGGGCGGAGGCGGCGGCTGGCCCCCCACCGCATCAGCCTTCGCCATTCGGCTCGACAAGGGCTCCGCCCGCAGTCGATCCGGAGGGGGGCCAAAGCGGCGTCCCGTTAGTGTAGCCCGCAGTCCCGCCGGAGGGGGCCAACGCGGCCCGCCGAGAGTGACTGCCGGCGGCACGGACAGCGGCGAGCGACGGCACCTGCTTCCCTCAAACTTCAGCAGCAGGATACGGATCGGGTTCAACGTAAACGTAGTAGAATTGTAGCCGTCAAGGCGAAAGGAGTGGGCGGTGGATAACCAGTTGATCCAGTGGTTGCCCTTGTTTGGGTTTGGTTCCGTTTTGACCCTCCTCATTGCAATCATAGGGGTAGGCGTGGGGCTATGGCGCAATGCCGGCCAAGCCCATGCCGCCATTGGCAAGAACATCGACGACCTCAGAACGGAACTCCATGGCGTCAGGACGGACCTCGGAGCGGAAATTGATGGTGTCAGGACAGAAATGAGGACGGACATCCAGGGCGTCCGGACCGAGTTGTCCGATCTTCGAAGGGACGTTTCCGGTCTTCAAGTTGAAATGGGCAAGGCCGCTACCGACCTCGGTTGGATCAAGAACAGGATGGGCGGACCGACTGGAAGTGAACGGAGACAACAGTAGTCTTTCGGTCCTGCTTGACACTCCCGCGAGGATTTCTTCATGGACGATTCTCCCCTGTCACGGGGGTGACTTCCAAGTCCGTCGTGGTTGTTGTAATTGCCGGTGGCTCTGGCTATACTTAGCCGCTATTCCGGCCAAGGGCGCCTCGGCCGTCGGCCCAACCGTGGCGGCGGCCGGGAGAAGAGGGGAGCGACCGGATGAACATCGATCAGATCAGGGAGTTGATTCAGGCGGTTTGCGACAGCGGGATCACCGAGTTGGAGGTGGAGCGGACCGGCGTCAAGATCAGGATCCGCAAGGAGGCCCCCTCGTCCCCGGCCGGCTCCCCCGCCGTGACAGTGGAGAGCGCCACCGGAGGAATCGCCCCGGAGCTGCCGGGCGCTGCCGGAGCGGAAACCCCCGCGGGCGCGGTAACACCGTCTCCTGAAGCCGCCGAGCCGGAACTGCACATGATTCGATCCCCCATGGTGGGAACCTTCTACCGGGCGGCCAAGCCTGAGGCCGACCCCTTCGTCCAGGTAGCCGACAGGGTGCGGTCCGGGCAGACCCTGTGCATCGTCGAGGCCATGAAGCTGATGAACGAGATTCCCTCGGATGCCGACGGGGAGATCGCCGAGATCTACGTGAACAACGGCGAGCCCGTGGAGTACAATCAAGCGCTTTTCGGGATTCGCCCAACGGGATGATCCGCGGTCCGGACCGGGCGCTGGCGGCCGGGACGGAGGCCTCCCCCGGGACCGTACCGGATCTTCTCCGGTCCCCCCTCCAGCCCGGGCCCCTCCCAAATCTCCGACAGCCGGGTCGACCCCGCCCGAGAACAGCGGAAGTCGTCATGTTCAAGAAAATCCTGGTGGCAAACCGTGGCGAGATCGCACTGCGCGTGATCTGCGCCTGCCGGGAGCTGGGCATCCGGACGGTCGCCGTCTTTTCGGAGGCTGACCGGGACTCGCTGCACGTTCGCTTCGCCGACGAAGCCGTCTGCGTGGGTCCGGCGCGCAGCTCCGAGAGCTACCTCAACGTCCCCAGCGTCATCAGCGCGGCCGAGGTCACCGACGTGGACGCCGTTCACCCGGGCTACGGCTACCTGGCCGAGAACGCCTACTTCGCCGAGGTCTGCGAAGCCTGCAACGTCCGCTTCATCGGACCCTCGCCGCAGGTGATCCGGCTGATGGGTGACAAGGCCAGGGCGCGGGCCCGCATGGTCCAGGCCGGGCTGGCGGTGCTGCCGGGGAGCCGGGGGGCCCTGGATTCCCTGGACCAGGCGCTGGAGGTTGCCTCCGGCATCGGCTATCCCGTCATCGTCAAGGCCGCGGCCGGGGGAGGGGGGCGCGGCATGAGAATCGTGCGCAGCTCCGGCGAGCTGTCGTCCGCCTTCTCCACCGCCGAGAACGAGGCCAGGCTGGCCTTCGGGGTGCCCGATCTCTACCTGGAAAAGTACCTGGAACGGCCTCGCCACATCGAGTTCCAGGTGATGGGGGACCGGCACGGCAAGGTGGTTCACTTCGGGGAGCGGGAGTGTTCCATCCAGCGCCGCCATCAGAAACTGATCGAGGAATCGCCTTCCGTGATCGTGGACGAGGACATTCGGGAGAGAATCGGCAGGCAGGTGGAAGAGGCGCTGGCCGAGGTGGGATACTCCGGCGCCGGAACGGTGGAGTTCCTGGTGGACGAGGACCGGAACTTCTACTTCATGGAGATGAACACCCGGATTCAGGTGGAGCATCCCGTCACCGAGATGGTCGCCGGCGTGGACCTGGTCAAGCTGCAGATCCGAATGGCTGCCGGAGAGCCCCTGGAGATGGAGGAACCCCTCAGGCTGCGGGGCCACAGCATCGAATGCCGCGTCAATGCCGAGGACCCGGAGACCTTCAGGCCCTCTCCGGGGAGGATCACCGCCTTCCACGTGCCGGGAGGCGCAGGGGTGCGGGTGGACACGGCCGTCTATTCCGAATGTCAGATCTCTCCCTACTACGACTCCCTGATCGCCAAGCTGGTGGTGCACGCGCCCAGCCGCCCGGAGGCCGTTCGCAGAATGGAGCGGGCCCTGGAGATGTTCATCGTCGAGGGTGTGCGAACCTCCATTCCAATGCACCAGAAAATCATGAAGGAACCCGATTTCCTGGCCGGCCGCCTGGATACCGGGTTCATGGAGCGCTACGCCTGACCCGCGCCCGGCACTTCAGGGGCTGGCCCCCGGCAGCGTCCGTGTCGGCAGGGCGGGGGGGCTCCTTACGGCCCATGCCGTCCCAAGGGACAAAGATCTTCCCGCTCTACCCCATCATCGACCTGGCGGTGCTGCAGCGGCCGCTGGAGTCGGTTCTGACCGGGCTGGCCGATGCCGGCGTGCAATGGGTCCAGTTGAGAGGCAAGCAACTCTCTTCCGGGGATCTGTTCCGGGAGTGCCGCCGGCTGGTGGCCCTGGCGCGGCCGCTGGGGCTGAAGGTCATCGTCAATGACCGCGCCGATCTGGCCTTGGTCAGCGGGGCCGACGGCGTGCACCTGGGACAGGAGGACCTGCCCGCCGCCCAGGCGCGAGAGATTCTGGGCGGGAAGGCCATCATCGGATTTTCCACCCACGGGCTGGAGCAGGCCCGCCAGGCCCAGGACAGCCCGGTGGACTACGTTGCCATCGGGCCGGTCTTTCCCACCCGGACCAAGGAGAATCCCGATCCGGTGGTGGACCGCCAGGAGCTTCAAGCCATCCGGGAGTGCGTGGCCAAGCCGCTGGTGGCCATCGGCGGGATCACCCTGGAAAACGTCCGTCCGCTGTTCGAGTCGGGAGTGGACTCGGCAGCCGTCATCCGGGACCTGCTGCTGGCGGATGACGTCCGCCAGCGGGCCGCCGGCTACCGGGAGCTGGCCCATCGGGTTCCAGGCCGGGAGAAGGACCAACAGTCCGTAGCGGAAGGCCTGGTTGACCAATAGAGAGAAAAGGCATGGCGCATTTCGAAATTGAAAACACTCCCTATAGCTACGACGAATCGAGACATTCGTACTTTCACGGCCTTTCGGATCGAGTCAAGCGAATGCGAGGAGAAGGAAGACTGTCTCCGGAAGTTCTCTACCGAATTCGGAAATATTTTCGAATCAAGAACATTTATCATTCGAACGCGATCGAGGGAAATGTGCTGGGAGTTGGGGAAACCCGACAAGTCGTTGAGTTGGGTCTTACCATCACCGGGAAGCCCCTGAAGGACCAGGCGGAAGCACGGAATCTTTCTCACGCTATAGATTTTCTGGAAGACCTGGCGGGACAAACACGATATCCGATTGTGGAAAACGACATTCGACAAATCCATTCTCTGGTCTTGGACGGAATCGGTGAAGCGGCCGGAGCTTACAGGTCAGTTCCCGTCAGGATAAGTGGCTCGCAGTTTGACCCGTCACCACCAGAATCGATTGGCGCTCACATGCAGGAATTCGGCCTCTGGTTGGGTAAAGTGAGCACGCCTAGCCCTGATTCGTTCGCCAGTGTGGCGGGTTTGCTTTCGGCCGCGGTTGCGCACACCTGGTTCGTGACGATTCACCCGTTTGTCGACGGAAACGGCAGGGTAGCCCGCCTTCTTATGAACTTGCTTCTCATGCGGCACGGCTATCCGATTGCAATCATTTCCAAGGAGGATCGTCTTCGTTATTACGATACGCTTGAGGCATCGCAATCGACGGATTTGACCCCGTTCATCGTTCTCCTTGGTGAGTGCCTGGAAGAAAGCCTGGAAGAGTACGAACATGCTGCTCGAGAACAGCAGGAGCAAACAGAATGGGCCCAGTCACTGGCGCAGAAATTCACTGAACCGGAGAAGGTACGTGCGCAAAATGAGTATGAGGTATGGAAGAACGCGATGGAGCTGCTCAAGAGTTATCTTCGGCAAACCGTAGGCGTCTTCAACGAATTGGCCGACTACGGGAATGTCTATTTCAAGGACTTTGGAAGCCTTGAATTCGAAAAGTACTTGGCTTTGAGCCGTGGCGAATCGGCAAAGCGTACATGGTTTCTTCGCGTGGATTTTCGGCGTTCGGATCGATCGGCCCGTTATCTGTTTTTCTTCGGACATGGAAGCTATGTATTAAGGGAAAGGTGTTCCGTAACGCTTCACGTGGCGCGGGAGGAACCGCAGAATTCCTACAACTATGAACGACTTGATAATGTGACGGCGCAAAATGTGCCCGATTTGCTTGAGATCGGATACGAAATTTCCAAAGAACGGTTTGTCGAACGAAAAAGAAGCGGGCGTGCGTCCGTGGGCAAGATTGAGGATATTGGTAGGAGATTCTTCGAGGAGGTCGTAGCCAAGCACTTCCGGACATAGACGCATTGCAGGTCCTCTTTTGAGTTCGCTGATCCCTCAAGCGGACACCGGGGATGGTTTCAGGAGGCCGAATGTTCAGGACAGCCGACGCGGTGGTGATCGGGGCAGGGGTCAACGGCGCCAGCACCGCCTACAACCTGGTCAAGGCCGGACTGCGGAAGGTGGTCCTGCTGGAGAAGGGGCTGATCGCCTCGGGCGGGACGGGCCGTTCGGCCGCCATCATCCGGCAGCACTACTCCCATCCGGACCTGGTGCGGCTGGTGAAGCGGTCGGTGGAGATCTTCCACCATTTCGACGATGAGGTCGGCGGGAGCCCGGGGTTCGTGAACTGCGGCTGGGCCTTCCTGGTTCCCGACTACGTTTCGGAGGGCTTCGACCGCAACCTGGAGATGCAGCGGAGCCTGGGCATCGACACCCGCGAGATCGACCGGCGGCAGTTGCTGGAGATGGAGCCCCGCATCGACCTGGGCGGCGTGGACCGGATCGCCTGGGAACCGGGGGCGGGCTATGCCGACCCCCATGCCACCACCGCCGCCTACGCCGGGCGGTTCCGGGATCGGGGCGGGCGCCTGCTGTCTCTGACGCCCGTGGAGGGATTGCGGGTCGAGGGAGGGCGGGTCGCCGGGGTGCGCACCCCGCGGGGAGAGATCTCCACCGGGGTGGTGGTCAACGCGGCCGGCCCCTGGGCGGGCCGGGTGGCCGCCTGGGCCGGGGTGGAGGCGCCCATCCAGGTGACCCGGGAGGAGGAGATCCTGATGGAAACCGCCGAGGTGGGAGGCCCTCCCCGGCTGGTGTTTTCGGACATGGCCAAGGCCATTTACTACCGCCCCCACGGACCCTCGCGAACCTTGGTGGGGCGCGGGTTTCCCAAGGAGTACCGGCAGGTGGACCCCGACGGCTATGAGCGCTCGGCCGATGCCGACTTCATCCGGGAGACCCGCGACCGGTTCCTGCAGCGTTTCCCTTCCTTCCACAAGGCGCTGGCGATCGACGCCTATACCGGCCTCTACGACGTGACGCCCGACTGGAATCCCATCTTGGGCCGGGTGGAGGGGGTCGAGGGTTTCTACATGTGCGCCGGTTTCAGCGGCCACGGCTTCAAGATCGCCCCGGGCGTGGGCGAGCTGATGGCCGAGGAGATCGTGGCCGGCCAGGCCCGCGCGGCGGACATAAGCCGCTTCTCACTGTCGCGGTTCCGGCGGGGCGACCTGATTGGAGGAGCCTACGGCGGCAACCGGGCGTAGAACGGCAGTGGTCAGTGATCAGTGGTCAGTGGTCAGCAAAAATCCCTAACCCACAACGCTACCGGCAGCCTGCGCTGACGGAACGCCGAGTTGGCTCCCCACCGGCTCGACCGCGGGCGGAGCCCCACCCGGGAACGCGGGCGTCCCGCCCGCACCATTGTCCGCCGCGGCCTCACCCGTCTCCGCCGCTTGCATCGACCGGCAACGGCGCCGTGGGTCTTGTTATTGTGGTTCACGCCGAAAGGCCCGCTGCCGGCCTGCAACGTCCCGCTGACGCTCCGTGACCTCCAGCCAGGAAAGAGGTTGCGGGCGGGACGCCCGCGTTCCCGTGTGGGCTCCCCCCTTGAGGGGGGAGTCGCCGGAGCATCGGGGACGTTGTTGAATTACTGGAACAAGCGGAATTCAGGAACCGTCTATCCGAGTTATTCCAGTAATTCAACAACGTCCACTTTTTCTCGCCCTTTTTGTCTTGTGCTTTGAGCCTTAGATGCTATAGTGCGCTTAGACATCCGATATGCCCGTAGGCGGGCTGACATCTTCAAAGGGCCTCCAAAGGAATTTTCTTGGAGGCCCTTTACTTCTTAAAGCGACATGAAAAAGATTGCTATTCTGGTAGATGGTGGACACGTTCGTGTCTACGCGAGGAGAGCTGGAAAAGAATTTACTGCAGATTTAATTGAGCAACTTGCAATTGGTTGTGCGAAACAAAGTGCCGAAGAAATTCATCGAATACTATTCTACGATTGTGGACCATACGAGGGAAAAGCAGCGTTACCAGTTTCCGGAAACGAACGCAATTTTGAAGGATCCGATCGTATTCTCAGAGAATTGGCATTACGTCCGCTTTTTGCGGTTCGACGAGGAGTACTCAAGTTTCGAGGTTGGAGTCCCAAGAGAATTCCTGTTGAAGGTCGTCTCTTAACCGATGACGATTTTAGGCCAACTTTTGAACAAAAAGGTGTCGATATGCGGATCGGATTGGATATGGCGAACTATGCAGCTAACCGATCTGTTGAACTGGTAGCCCTTATAACTAATGATACCGATTGCATCCCTGCCATGAAGTACGCAAGACGTGCTGGGCTTCAAGTTTCCCTTGTTTGCATTCCAGGATATAGGCCAGCTATAGAACTCCTGGCACATTGCGATACTCGAAGAGATGTCATTTGGTCTTGACAGGAGAAGCAGCGTCCCCGTCTTTTCTCCTTGCCGGCACCTTCGTGCGCCTTCGTCGTTCTTCGTGTGTCTTCGTGGATAATTCTTTTTCGACCGTCACGGTCCTTCGCGGCCATTCGTGGATTGCTCCATTGTTCCGGCCCGCTCCCGCCGGGTGGCCTCCCGGTCGATCTCCAGCGTTTCGGGCCGCAGGACCACTCCGTAGGACTCCCTGGCCGCTTCCGGCGACACCTTGCCGTCCAGGACGTCCCGGCGGACGGCTTCCGGGTCGCGGCTCATGGGGTCTCCCCAGCCGCCGCCTCCGGGCTGAATGTGGCGGATGAGCTCCCCCGGCTGCATGGTCTCGGTCACCATGGTGGGCAGGGTGCGTTCGTCCTCGCGCCCCGGATTCAGGATGCTCATGGATCCGGAGCCGGGTTGACCGCCGTAGAGGCCGTAGGGCAGATGCTCCCTGCGGTCGGAGCGGATGGTCAGGTTGGCCGGTTCCTCCCCCAGGTAGCGCCAGTCCCGGATCACTGCCAGCCCCCCTCGGTAGCGGCCGGCCCCGCCGCTGTCAGCGGTCAGGGCATACTGTTCCAGCCGCACCGGGTATTCCAGCTCCATCAGCTCGGCCGGGATGTTGGAGATGACGGCTCCGGGATTGGTCAGGCCGTCGTTGGCGTCCTTGTTGGGGCGGGCGCCCCAGGTTCCGGCCACCAGGTCGAACATGACGAAGGGATCCCGCCCCTTTCGATACCCGCCGATCAGGATCAGGGAGTTGCCCCCCTCGCCGGCGGCCGGCACCCGGTCGGGCAGCACCTGGGCCAAGGCGCCGAACAGGGCGTCCGACAGGCGAAAGCCCACCACGCCCCGCATGCTGGAGGCGGCCGGCATGACCGGGTTCAGGATGGAGCCCTCCGGGGCGATGACCTCCATGGGGCGGAAGAAGCCCGAGGTGTTGGGGATGTCGGCCCGCATCATGGAGCGCACCGCGTATCCGCAGCAGGAGACGGTGAAGGGGAAGGGCGAGTTGATGCCGCCCTTCACCTGGGGGCTGCTCCCGGTGAAGTCGATTTCCAGGGAGTCCCCCCGCACGCTCAGCTTCACCTTGAGCGGGATGGTGCCGGCGTCCACTCCGTCGTTGTCCAGGTAGTCCTCGAAGACGTATTCCCCGTCCGGCCAGGAACGGATCTCGGCCCGCACCACTCTTTCGGTCAGGTCCAGCAGCTCTTCGTAGTAGCGGTCCAGCACCTCGGACCCGTAGCGGTCCACCAGCTTGAGCAGGCCCTTCTCGCCGGTCTTGCAGGCCGACAGCTTGGCCCGGATGTCTCCCAGGGTCATTACCGGGACCCGGACGTTCTTCTCCAGGATCTGGAAGATGCTTTCGGAGGGGCGGCCTTCCTCGTAGAGCTTCAGGGGCGGCAGGCGCAGGCCTTCCTGGAAGATCTCGGTGTTGTCGCAGGCGGCGCTGCCCGGCACCCGCCCGCCGATGTCCAGGTGGTGGGCCACTACCGCCGAGAATCCCACCAGGGAATCCCGGTGGAAGACGGGTTGAAAAATGAAGATGTCGGGCAGGTGGATGCCTCCGTCGAAGGGATCGTTCATGATGAACACGTCCCCGGGCCGGACCCGGCCCCGGTACTTGTTCAGAGTGGAGGCCAGGGCGAAGGGAATGGATCCCAGTTGGAAGGGGATGGTGACCCCCTGGGAGATCATCCGGCCCTCGCGGTCGCACAGGGCCGTGGAGAAGTCCATGCAGTCTCGAATCACCGTGGAGTAGGCCGTCCGGATTACCGTGTTGGCCATTTCGTCGGCGACGCTGCTGAGAGTGTTTCGGATCAGGCCCAGGGTGATGGGGTCGATCCTGGAATGGGCTTGAGGGGTCATGGCAGCGCCTTTCCGGGCCGGTCTTCCCCGGTTGAGGGTTCGACCATGAGCAGCGAGAGGTTGCCGGAGGCGTCGGCCCGGGCCTGCCAGCCGGGAGGGACCACGATGGTGGTGTCGAACTCGTCGATCAGCAGGGGGCCCTGAAGGGGGCTCTTCAGGTCGGTCCTGGCCGGCAGCGGGCATTCCATCCACCCCTGGTCGGGACCGAAGTAGGCCCTGCGATGGGCGTGGGAGGAGCGGCCGGCTCCGTTGGCCCCGTCGCCCAGCAGGCTGCGCCGCTGGGCCACCCGGCCGATCAGGCGCAGGTTGACCAGCGTATAAGCCTCCCCCTGGCGGGCTCGATGCCCGTAGGTCTTCTGGTGCTCTTCGTCGAAGTCCTGCTCCAGGCGGCGGATGGCGGCGGCGTCCAGAGGGCCCTCGGGAAGGGGCAGGGAAAGCTCGAAGGACTGGCCGGAATAGCGCAGGTCGGCTTTGCGCAGGATCCGGATCTCGCCCGAAGCGAAGCCCTCTTCCTCCAGCAGCCGCCTCACCTCGGACTCCATGCGCTCCAGGAGTCGGTTGAGCCGTTCCAGGTCGGCGGCGCGGGAGTCCTGGTAGCAGGTCTGGACCCGGTGGTGCTCGATGTCGGCCGACAGCAGTCCGAAGGCGCTGAAGAGTCCGGGATGGAGGGGGACCACCGCCCGGCTCATCTCCAGCGAACCCGCCATGCCGCAGGCGTGAATGGGGCCGCTGCCCCCGAAGGCGAACAGGACGGCCTCCCTCAGGTCGCGGCCGCGCTCGGTGGAGACCGCCCGCACCGCCCGGATCATGGCGGCGTTGGCCAACAGGTGCACGCCGTAGGCCGCCTCGATCGGGTCCAGGCCCAGGGGTTCGGCAACCTGTTCCGCGAGGGCCTGCTCGGCCTTGCGGCGGTTGAGGGGCAGGCCGCCGCCCACCAGCCCCTCGGGGTTGATGTAGCCCAGCAGCAGGTTGGCGTCGGTGATGGTGGCCTCGGTCCCCCCCTGGTCGTAGCAGACCGGGCCCGGCGAGGACCCGGCGCTGCGCGGCCCGATGTTCAAGGCCCCGCCGGCGTCCAGCCAGGCGATGCTGCCTCCCCCGGCCCCCACTTCGGCCACGTCGATGGCCGGAATGCGGATCAGGTGTCCGCCTCCCTTGATCAGGCGGCTGACGCTGGAGAGCGAGGAGCCCACCTCGTACTCGGCGGCGATCTGCAGGGCGCCCTCTTCGATGATGGAGGCCTTGGCGGTGGTGCCCCCCATGTCGAAGGTAATGACGTTGTCCAGGTCCATGCGCCTGGCCAGTTCCTGGGATGCGATCACCCCGGCCGCCGGCCCCGACTCGATGATGTAGACGGGCTGCCGCCGGCAGGCTTCGGCGGTCATCACGCCGCCGTTGGACTGCATGATGAGCAGCGGCGCCCCCATGCCCAGCTCGGCAAAAGCGTCCAACAGCGACTGGACGTAGCGCTGCACGATGGGAAGCACGTAGGCATTGACCACGGTGGTGGCGGTGCGCTCGTACTCCCGGACCTCGCGCAGGATCTGGCTGGAGAGGCTGAGCGGCAGGTCGGGCTGCTTCCGCCGGACCATGGCGGCCAGCCTTTCCTCGTGCTCCGGATTGGCGTAGGAGTTGATCAGGCAGACGGCCAGGGATTCGATGCCGGCCGCGGCGATCTCGTCGACCACCTGCTCGGCCTGGCGCTCATCCGGGGGAATGATCACCCTGCCCCGGGCGTCCACGCGTTCCCGCACTTCCCGGCGCAGTCGCCGGGGGACCAGGTCGGGCGGCTTGTCCCAGTCCCAGTTGTAGAGTTCGGGCATGCGGATGCGCCGCAGCTCCAGCACGTCCCGAAACCCCTCGGTGGTGATCAGGGCGGTGCGGGCTCCGCTGCCCTGCAGCAGGGCGTTGGTGGCCACCGTGGTGCCGTGAATCACTTCCTGGACCCGGGCCGGTCCCGACCTTGCCTCCTCGAAGAGGCCGGACAGGCATTCCAGCACGGATCGGCTGTAATCGTCCGGGGTGGAGGGAACCTTGCGCACCAGCAGGGACCCCTCCGGAGTGACGCACACGATGTCGGTGAAGGTCCCCCCGATGTCGATGCCGATGCGCATGGAAACAGGTGCCCCGGCAGGTTTCCGTCCAGGGCGAAGCCACCCATCTTAAGGAAGGGGCAAGAGAGGCGTCAACCGTTCATTAACCCTCTTGCCTCATTCACCGATGTCTCATAGAATCTCCCCCACTCAGTGGTTCCAACCGGAGGCCGCCATGATCGTCGATGCTCACCTGCATGTATGGAGGCCGGCTCCCGACTATCCCGACCCGGGGGCCACCGCCGTCAGCCCCCAGTGCGACGTTCCCCTGGAGCTGTTCACCCAGTACATGGATGAGTACGGGGTGAACCGCGCGGTCCTGGTGCAGCCGCTCTATCCGGGGGAGGACAACAGCTACGTGGCCGACGCCGCCGCGGGCGAGCCCGACCGCTACAAGGCGGTCTGCGTGGTGGATCCCCGCAAGCCGGACGCGGCCGAACGGCTGGAGTACTGGGCCGGCGAGAGGGGATGCAAGGGATTGAGGCTGCGCCCCGAGGTGCCCGGGGAGGGCGAGGTCTTCGGGCATCCCTCCACCTTCGGACTGTGGAAGGCGGCCGGAAGGCTGGGGGTGGTGGTGAGCCTGCTCACGGGATTCTCCCACCTGCCTGCGGCCGCGGCGCTGGCCCGGCGTTTTCCCCACGTGCGCGTTGTCATCGACCACATGGCCCATCCCCCGGTGGGGGCAGACCCCGGGACGGCAGTCTATCGGCCGCTGCTCCAACTGGCCGATCTCCCCAACGTCCGGGTGAAGGTTTCGGGGGCCTACTACTGCTCGCGCCAGCCCTATCCCCACCGGGACTGCGCCGAGCTGCTGCGGGTTCTCTACGATCAGTTCGGTCCCGGCCGGCTGATCTGGGGCAGCGATTTTCCCCACGTGCTGCTGAAGTCCGGCTACCTCAGGGCCTTGAAGTGGCTGGAGCGCATCGCGCCCTTTCTTTCCGGAGAAGAGGTCTGGGCCGTCATGGGTGGAAACGCCTCCCGCCTCTACTGGAAGTGATCGCCGCAACTCGAGCCGCAACCTAATAGGTGCGGGTCCCCGCTACCCTGGTTCCCACGAAATAGAGCGACGTCCCGGTGGTGAGGTAGAGCCCCCGGAAACCTCGGCCCCAACCGCAGTTGGTGGGGGGCTCGGGGGTGACGATGGTGCCCAGGTGGGCGCCCTCGGGGGAGAAGACCCACAGGCCGCCCGGACCGCAGGCGTAGAGGTGGCCCTGCTCGTCGGTCTTGAGGCCGCCCGGGATTCCGAGATCGTCCGAGGGGAACTCGGCGAAGACCCGGCCCGGGTCCAGGGTGCCGTCGTCCCCAATGGGGTGGGCTCGGATGTTCCGCTGGCGGGCATCGGCCAGGTAGAGCCGGTTCTGCCCGGGGCCCAGGGCCACGCCGGTAGGCAGGCTGCATTCGTTGGAGGCCCGTTCCAGCCGGATGGGGCCGGGGATCTGGGAGCGGGGGATGCGGTAGACGGCCGGCCGGGGCATGGAGGTGACGTCCTGCCGTTCGCCCGGGGGCCGGACCCGGAAGCTCTCGGGCGCGGGGGCGGCGCTGAAGAAGATGCTGCCGTCGATGTTGTAGACCAGGTCGTCGGGTGCGCCCAGAGGACGGCCGCCGTAGGTTTCGGCCAGCACGGTGGCGCTTCCGTCCTTTTCCCGGCGAACCACCCTGCCGGGGTTCCTTTCGCACATCAGCAGCCTGCCCTGATGGTCGAAGGTGATCCCCTGGGGCTCGCCGGAGCAGACCTGGTAGGTGGTGAGCCGGCCTCCCAGGGGCTCCTCTTCCCAGTGGGGGAGGGTCCACTGGCAGATCCTGCCGCCGCGGGAATCGCTGAACAGCAGATAGCCGATGCGGCTGAAGAGCGGCCCGTTCAGGCGCCCGAAGCCGCTGGCCACCTTCACGATGGGAGTGCGGCGTCCCACCAGGTCGAACAGGCGGGTGTGGTTGGCGTAGATCCCCGGGGCTCGCATCTCAGGACCCCCTGCCGCGGGCATGGTAGGAGGCTTCGGGCGCCCGGTAGGAGATGTTCAGCATGGGCGTCTCGATGCGAACCTGGCCGCGGTGCCAGGACTCCATCAGAAAGGAGAGGGCCCCGCTGGTCAGCAGAGTTCGCTCCACCGGGTAGTCCAGGGTGCCCCGGGTGAACATGCGCCCGATGGAATCCACCAGCGGGCTGAAGTTGTTGGAGTTCTCGATGGGGATGTAGCAGAGGGTGGATCGGGGCGCCGGTTCTCCCTGGATCCGGACCGCGGCCAGGTACTCCGCCGCCTTGCCGCCCAGCGCCAGGGCGCTACCGCGAAATCCGTCGCTGTACTCCACCAGGCAGGCTACCGGCTGCCGGGCCTTCTCCTCCACCGGCCCCGGCGTCACCTTGGCTCCGCGAGAGAGGGCCGTCTCCATGAGGCCGCGGGTGAACCGTCCTTCGGCTGCCGCCTTCCACACGGCGTCGTCGGCCAGCAACTGCACCGCCTTCACTCCGGTCTCGCCGCCCTTGCGGCGCTCGGCGAAGCACTGCAGGGTTTCCAGCAGGTGGAACAGTCCGCCGTCGGCCACCCAGCCCCCGCCCACCGCCATGGCCTCCTCCAGGGGGGTCTCCAGCGGAAAGTCCAGCTCGGGCCGGCGGAAGGTCACCGATACCGAGGAGCCCGCCATGAACGGGAATTCCAGCTCCCTGGACCAGTCGACCATCTGCCTGGACTGGTCCCAGTCGTAGGAGAGCTGCTTGTCGTTGAAGACCGGCACCCCGCGGCCCGATTGGCGGAAGACCTTCACGATCTCCTCCATATAGCGGTAGCGGGGGTAGAGCTTCTGGTTCCTGACGTTGATGGGGTAGTCGCCGTGCTCGGCGATGAGCAGGACGCCGTCCACCGCCAGGGTGTCGCCGCCCAGAGTAAGCGCCTCCCGGATGGTGGGGTAGCGGGCCACCCCCCAGCTTCGGGCCAGGCGGTCGCTGATGTCGGCGGGGTGCTGCTGCTCCACGTAGAGGGAGGCCACCCGGCAGGGAGGGGGGTAATAGCGGTCGTTGATCCAGTAGCCTTCCAGGAAGCGGGTGATGAAGTTGTCGGCGTGGGAGCGGACGTGGTAGGTGGTGGCCAGGGCGGCGATCTTGCAGGGTCCCGAGGCCGCGGCGGACAGCGGCCAGGGCGCCGCCGCGGCCGCCACGGCCGTCCCCGCCAGCCTGAGAAATCTCCTCCGGTCCATTGCGTTCATCCCAAAGCCTCCGCCGGGATACAGAAAAGAAAAAAGATATCCACGAAGTTACACCAAGAACGACGAAGGGCCACGAAGAAAGACGACGTGGATGCCTCCACGGGCTACAGCGGTCCTTTGTAATCCATCGACTTCTGCAGCGCAGAGGCGCGCCCCTTTGAGGGCACTGGTTCGTGTGCAGTGCCGGGGACGTTGTTGAATTACTGGAATAACTTGGATCGGCTGTTCCTGAATCGCATTGATTCAACAACTTCTCCTATGCGCTCTTAACTAATTATTCCAGTAATTCAACAACGTCCCCTATGGGCGGATCCCTCCCGAGTCTACTCCGACCCCTTCGTGTGCCTTCGTCGTCCTTCGTGTGTCTTCGTGGATAACTCTTTTATTACTCGACCTTCCAACCTGCCGCCTCACCTCCCAACCACCGCCGCATGCACCATGTTGGAGACGCTCTTGAGCAGGAAGCCGTTCTCGTGGGCGGCCGTGCGGGTGCTCAGCAGGACGCAGATCAGTTGGCGCCCGGGGTCGGCCCAGGCCACCGTGCCGGTGATGCCCACGTGCCCGAAGGTGCCGGCGGTTCCCAGGTCTCCGAAGTAGTTCCACACCGGAGAGTCCCGCAGGGCCCATCCGTATCCCCAGGGAGCCCCCAGCTCGCCGTTCTGGTCCCGGGTCATGGCCGCCGCGGCGGCCGGCGAGAAGACCCGCGCCTCTCCGTAGCGGCCGCCGTTCAGAAAGGTCTGCAACAGGGCCGCCAGGTCGCCGGTGGTGGCGTGGAGGCCGCCCCAGGGGTGCCCCATGGCCCGCCAGTAGGGGGAGTTGGGTCCCCAGCGCCTGGAATCCTCGGTATCCCGGTCTTCCTGGAAGATGGCAGTCTCTTCGATCTTCCGGCCCTCCAGGCCCAGCATGGTGCGCTGCATGCCCAGCGGCTGGAAGATCCTGGACCGCAGCAGGTCTCTCAGGCGCATGCCCGAGACCCGCTCGGCGATCTCGGCGGCCAGCAGCGTGCCCATGCTCTGGTAGGAGAAGCGGGCGCCGGGTTCGAACAGCAGCGGAGTGTGCAGGGCCGCCGCCACGAATCGGCTCAGCGGCGCATGGGACCGCCGCAGTTCGGTGTTTTCCGGCACCATGTCGGGCAGGCCGGAGGTGTGGGAGAGCAGGTGGCTGACCAGGACCCTCTCCTTGAGCCTGCCTTGAAACTCGGGCAGGTGGCGCTGCACCCGGTCGGTAAGCGCTACCCGGCCCTCGTCCACCAGCAGCATCAGCCCGCAGACGCTCACCGGCTTGCTGATGGAGGCTACGATGTAGATGGTGTCCGGCCGGGTGGCGGGCGCCCCGGGACTCCGGTTCAGCCTTCCGAATCCCTGGTGGAGAACCACCCTGGAGTGGCGGGCCACCAGGATGGAGGCCGAGCCCACCCCGCCCCGGGAGGTCTCTGCCTTCAGCCGGGCCGATATCTTCCCGAGGCGGGCCGCCGACATTCCCGCCTCGGCCGCTTTTCCGGGTTGGAGGACGGGGGAGACGCCGGAGGGGGATGCGGGCCGGGGACCGGCGCTGGAGGGAGAAGCCCGGCCCATGGCCAGCAGACTCAAAGCCCCGCCCGCCAAGACCTGCCGCCTGCTGTGAATGGGGGCCCGTCGGGTGGCCATGGCTGCTCCTGCGGGGGCAGATCGCGGGACCGGGCCGCCCGGCCCGGCTCCCTCCGCCCGTGGTTTTCTTTTTCGGTCGAGAGGTGTATCCTATCCCAGAATTCCCACTGAAGAAACAGCCTGAATGCCATGAGATCCGCCGTGCTGCCTTGGCTGCCTTGCTGGACCCTGGGAGTGCTGGCGCTGCTGTCCCCGGCCGGGTCCCATTCGGTTGGAGCGCAACAGGCCGAGGATGATCGGGCGGCTTTCTTCCGGCAACAGGTCCGGCCCATCCTGGAGACCCGATGCTTCGGCTGCCACGGCGGTCAGCCTACCGTCCAGGCCGATCTGCGCCTGAACAGTCGGGAAGCAATGCTGCAGGGAGGCCGTCGGGGACCGGCGGTCGATCCGGAGGATCCGGCCTCCAGCCTCCTGATCCGGGCCGTCAGCTACGCCGGCCCCAAGATGCCGCCCGGAGGGCCGCTGCCGCCGGAGCAGGTGGCCGTGCTGACGCGGTGGGTGGAGCAGGGAGCGCCCTGGCCGAAAGAGCAGCCGCGGCAGCCGGAGCCTGCCGGACAGGAAGAGAGTCCCGGACCGCCCGGGGGCGAGGAGAACGGGGGATCGCCCCGAGTGGAGGAGGGCCGGAATTTCTGGTCCTTCCGGCCGCCCCGGCGGCCCGAGCTCCCCGGGGTCGAGCGGGAGGACTGGGTCCGGACCCCCATCGACGCCTTCGTGCTGGCCAGGCTGGAAGCCGCCGGGCTGGAACCCTCTCCGCCGGCCGGCAAGCGGGTGCTGCTGCGCCGGGCCTATTACGACCTGACCGGCCTCCCGCCCGCTCCGGCCGAGGTGGAGGCCTTCCTGGCCGATTCCGCCCCCGGCGCCTACGCCCGGGTGGTGGACCGGCTGCTGGCATCGCCGCGGTACGGGGAGCGCTGGGCCAGGCACTGGCTGGACCTGGTCCGCTACGCCGAGTCCAACAGCTACGAGCGGGACGGACCCAAGCCGCAGGTGTGGCGCTACCGCGACTACGTTATCCGTGCCTTCAGCCAGGACAAGCCCTACGACCGTTTCATCCTGGAGCAGTTGGCGGGCGATGAGCTGGAGCCGGCGGCCCCCGAGAACATCATCGCCACCGGCTTCTACCGTCTGGGCCTCTGGCAGGACGAACCGGTCGACCCGGTGCAGGAACTCTACGAGGACCTGGACGATGTGGTCGCCACCACCAGCCAGGTGTTCCTGGGACTGACGCTCAACTGCGCCCGCTGCCACGATCACAAGCTGGATCCGCTTCCCCAGCGGGACTACTATCGCTTTCTGGCCTTCTTCCACGGCATGAAGCGCTACGGGGTGCGCAAGCCCGAGACCGTGGCCGAGGCCTCGCTTTGCGACATCGGGCCGCCGCGGGAGTCTCGAAGGCGACTGGAAGCAGGCTGGAAAGATCGGCGCTACCGGGTGCAGTCAGCCCCGGTGCTGCGCGAGCTGGAAAAGATCGAGAAGCTGGTGGCCGAGGACCTGTCGGCGGAAGAGAAGGCGGCCTTCCGCCGGCAAGAGAACCGGGCCGGGATTCTGGCCAGCCGGGTGCCGGAGCTGGTGAGCGATGCTCAGCTTGAGAACTACGCCGAATACGGCAAACGCCTGGAGTGGATGAAAGAGGCCGCGGCCAGCCGGAATCTGCAGGCCCTCTGCGTGACCGAGGTGGGTCCCGAGCCCCGGGAAACCTTCGTGCTGGGCCGTGGCAGCCATCGGGCCAGGGGAGAACGGGTCGAGCCGGGCTTCCCCTCGGTCCTTTCGCCTCCCCAACCTCGGCTCGACCCGGCTCCCGACAACGGGAAGACCTCGGGGCGGCGCCTGGCGCTGGCCCGCTGGATCGCCAGTCCCGGCAACCCCCTCACGGCGCGGGTCATGGTCAACCGGGTCTGGCAATACCATTTCGGTCAGGGCCTGGTGCGGACGCCCAACGACTTCGGCTTTCGGGGGGCCGCCCCCACCCACCCCGGACTGCTGGACTGGCTGGCGGTGGAATGGGTGGAGCGTGGCTGGCGCCTGAAGCCCATCCACCGGATGATCCTGTTGTCCAACAGCTATCGGATGTCTTCGGGGCCGAGGGAGGAGGGGCTGGCCCGCGATCCCGGGAACCGCCTGCTGTGGCGGTTCGACATGCGGCGGCTGGCGGCCGAAGAGATTCGAGACTCGGTGCTGGCGGTCAACGGCAGCCTCAACCTGACCATGACCGGTCCCAGCATCTATCCGATCATTCCCGAGGAGGTTCTGGCCGGTCAATCGGTGCCGGGTCAGAACTGGGGGGATTCCTCGCCCAAGGACCGGACCCGCAGGAGCATCTACATCCACACCAAGCGTTCCCTGGTCGTGCCGCTCATCGCGGCCTTCGACGGCGCCGACCCCGACGCCACCTGCCCGGTGCGCTTCTCCACCACGCAGCCCACCCAGGCCCTGCACACCCTCAACGGCGAGTTCATGAACCGGCAGGCCCGGGTGCTGGCGGAGTTCGTCAGGGACGGGGGTGGGAGCGGTCCGGCCGGCCAGGTTCGCCTGGCCCTCAACCGGGTGCTGCAGCGACCTCCGACGGGGACAGAGGTGGACCGAGGGCTGGAGCTGATGGAGTCGCTGCGGCAAAACCACCGAACGGACCCCGACAAGGCCCTGGAGTTGTTCTGCCTGGTGGCGCTGAATTTGAACGAGTTTATCTACTTGGACTAGAGTTCTCGAGTCGACGCGACCCAGATGATTCCAGAATCGTGAATTTCGGATTGTGGATCAGTACTGTCCCGTTAACGGTTTGAGCTAATCGTGTAAGTATCAGTGAGACATGAAGTTATAGTTGTTTGTCATCGTTTTCGATTTCAACTCAATCACGTTTGGGTCATCCTCATTCCAACGGAAAGGAGGATGGCAATG